>CAYFGT010000011.1:0-49131 GCA_964343075.1 uncultured Dehalococcoidia bacterium
TTTCAGCAATTTCTTTTTACAATTTTAAGAAAATTATTAAAATTGTCAAACAGCAAGTTACAGCAAACTACTTCCAAACACATACCACAAAAAGATAGACGCAGTTCTAGAATTACTTAAATAGATCGAAAGCGTAATTTAGACGTTGAAGTGTATCAGTCTTACCCAATATTCCCATAATATCAAATAAAGGTGGTGTAGCAGATTTACCGGTTAATACATTTCTTATCAATCCAAAATATTTTCTAGGGGATTGCGATAATTTCTCGCAAATGTTTCTCATGTTCGTTTCCAATACAATTGGCGAAAATTCTAATTCTGTACCTACGTACTCAATAGTTTCACTGAGTGCTGTCCGAATCTCTGGGTCGGATAGCTTGCATGATCGTATAAAGTCCCGATCTACAGGCAATTCTTTAGTAAGGATATATGAGACCATGTCGGGAACATCTGTAATGTATTTGATCCTAGGCGCAATCAGCGGTGTTATGGCAACTAGCCTTGAAAGATGCTCCTGAATAATCGAACTATCATAATTGTATTCGCACACAGATTTTACCTCAGCAAACAACTCATCATCTGTCATGTCTCTGATGTACGTACCATTCATCCAATTTAGCTTATCAATATCAAAAACAGCAGCTGGTTTGCCTACTCTATCTAGATCAAATAGCCTAACCATTTCTTGTCTATTTATAATTTCGGTATGATCGTCAACAGACCAGCCCAACAAAACCATAAAATTGATTACTGCATCAGGCAAATAACCCAAATCCCTATACTCAAGGATTGATGTTGCTCCATGTCGTTTTGATAGCTTAGATTTATCAGGACCCAGAATCATAGGCAAATGTCCAAATTCAGGAACCTCGTAACCTAGTGATTGATATAGAAGTAAGTGCCTTGGCGTACTAGGTAGCCATTCTTCAGCACGTAGCACATGGGAGATCTGCATCAAGTGATCATCAACCACATTCGCAAGGTGATAAGTAGGGAAACCATCAGATTTTATTAACACAAAATCATCTAAAAGATTAGTGTTCCATTCCACTCTATCCCTAACGATATCATCGACTCCAATCATTATATTTTCCGGTATTTTGTAACGAATTACATGGTCGATCTTTTGTGAAAGTTTTTCTTGTATCTGATCTTGAGTAAGGCTCAAACATTTTCTATCATATTTAATATCTATTTTGTTGTCCTGCTGATATTTTCTCAATCCAGACAAACGTTCACGGTCACAAAAACAGTAATAAGCATGTCCTTTGACAATTAGCGTATTAGCGGCATCCTTGTATTCGTTTAACCGTTGCGATTGCAAGTACGGTCCATATGGACCACCTTTATCAGGACCTTCATCCCAATCGATCTCCAACCATTCTAAAGCCTCGAGGATTCCTTCATAAGCACCTTCTACTAATCTTTCTTGATCAGTGTCTTCAACACGTACTACGAATTTCCCTCCATGATGTCTTGCGTATAGCCAATTAAAAAACGCTGTCCTAATATTACCTATATGAGGCTGACCAGTAGGACTTGGAGCGTATCTGACTCGTATTTCTGCCATTATTTATACTCTTGCAATCTTGGTTTATATTTTATTTATTTTACTCCAGCTATCTCTCAAACTCACAGTCTGGTTGAAAACCATTTCACCGGTTTCTGCATCGCTATAATCACGGCAGTAATATCCGAGGCGTTCAAACTGGAATAAATCACCGTGGTTCGAAGCTTCCAAACTATTTTCTAATTTAACGTTAGAAAATACAGTCTGGGTACTATCTGCCCTTAATTCTTCAGAACTATCTTCAGGAATCAAATAATCAAAGTGTTTGACAATTGCTTCGGTAGCGTACTCTTGGGAGACCCAGTGAATGGTTCCACGTACCCGACGTCCATCTGCCGGCATACCACCTCTCGAATCAAAATCCACTTCGCAATGAATAGTATTTACTTCACCTGTATCAGGATCCACATCATAAGATACACACTTAGCTATATATGCATATCTTAGTCTAACCTCATTACCAACATAAAAACGGTAGAACTTGCTAGGAGGTTCTATTTCGAAATCTGTTCTTTCTATATAAAGATGTTTCGTGAAAGGAATTTGCCTTACGCCACTCGATGGATCTTCGGGGTTGTTTAATGCCTCAAAATATTCTATTTCCATTTCGTCAAAATTATCAATAACGACTTTCAAAGGATTTAGAACCGCCAATCTTCTCAAGCTTCTTTGATTTAAATCTTCTCGCAAACAATGTTCCAGCAGCTGAATCTCTATTATGCTATCTCTTTTCGTTAATCCTACTTTAGAGCAAAATTCTTTGATAGCTTCGGGCGTATAGCCTCTTCTTCTAAGACCTGATAACGTAGGCATCCTCGGATCATCCCAGCCTTCAACTACATTCGAATCTACCAAGGATAATAAATTCCGTTTACTCAGTACCGTTCTTGTAATGTTGAGCCTAGGGAATTCAATCTGCCGAGGGTGAAACAAATTTAATGAGTCCAAGATCCAATCATAAAGAGGCCTGTGATCCTCAAATTCCAGCGTGCAAATTGAATGCGTGATTTTTTCTATCGAATCAGATATACAATGAGCAAAATCATACATCGGATATATGCACCAAGTATCGCCAGTCCTATAATGGTTTACATGTCTTATCCTGTACAGAGTAGGGTCTCGCATATTTAAATTCGGAGATTTCATATCTATTTTTGCCCGAAGTACTTTATCACCGTCTTCAAAGTCACCTGCTTTCATTCGCGAAAACAACTCAAGGTTCTCATCGATTGATCTTGTTCTATACGGACTATCACTACCAGCGGATGTTAGCGTACCCCTAGTTTCTCGAATTTGTTCTCCATCCAAATCGCAAACATAGGCTTTACCTAATTTGATAAGCTCTACTGCATAGTCATAAAAAGTATCAAAGTAATCTGACGCGTAGAATATGTTGCGCCCCCAATCAAAACCGAGCCATTGAACATTTTCTTTAATCGATTCCACAAATTCTTCAGATTCAGTAGAAGGATTGGTATCATCTAGTCGTAAGTGGCAAATCGCTCCAGGATATTCATCAGCCATACCAAAGTTCAAACATATAGACTTAGCATGTCCTATATGCAAGTAACCATTGGGTTCAGGAGGGAATCGAGTAATAATGTTCCCAACAAATCGTTGTGACTCTAGGTCATCATTAATCGCTTGGTAAATAAAGTTAATAGGTTTTTCAATATTTGTCATCAGATAGTACCAATATAGAATTGACCAAATCAGTTTAGCACAAGCCAGTAATGATTGGAGCGTGAATTCTAATTATTTAAATTATAAACCGAGGTTGTCAGGGTCAAATCCTAATTCCTTGGCTACATGGTCAAGTTCCTGAGGCAGTTCGGCGACAAAACTTTGATGTGTTTCATGTACTGGGTGAGTAAACGAGATTTTGTAAGCGTGCAAAAATTGTCTTTTAATTAATTTAGTACTGCCTCCATACACGCTATCGCCAATAATCTTACAGCCCATATGTGATAAGTGAACTCTGATTTGGTGCGTCCGTCCTGTATGTAATATCAATTCCACTAGTGACATATCCTTTTGTATATCTAGTACACTAAACTCAGTTATAGCTTCTCTCCCTGATCCTATGACTGTCATCTTTTTTCTGTCTTTAGGGTGCCTCCCTATGGGTAGATTTATAATCCCCGAGTTTTTAGGTAAGTGCCCTTTAGTTAAAGCTATATATCCTTTCCTAACCACTCTATTCTTCATCTGATCAGATAAGTGATTTAATGCTTGCTCTGTCTTCGCTACAAGTATTAATCCTGATGTGTCTTTATCTAATCGATGTACGATACCAGGACGAATTTCATCACCAATTCCTTGCAAATCAGGACATATATGCAGAATCGCATTTACTAAAGTATCCGCTTCATGCCCAGGCCCTGGATGGACAGGTAAACCTGCTTGCTTGTTTATGACCATCATATGTTCGTCCTGAAAAATGACATCTAATGGAATATCGGTAGCTACATTACGGGACTCTTTGGGGAATACTTTATTAATAGTGATCTGGTCTCCATTGTATACAGTGTGAGAAACCTTACATTCGTTTCCATTAACTCGTATATAACCTTCAAGAATCATATGCTTGATACGGCTTCTACTAAACCCAATGTCCTGATTTTGCAAATATATATCCAGACGTAAGGAATCCTCATTTACCCTTATATCAATTGCTTTATCATCCATATCAGTCATCTACGATCTGCTTATCAGTAATCATAATAAAGAATAATATGCATAGACCAACGACAATACTAGAATCCGCCAAATTGAACACTGGCCAAATCCATACATCCAAAAAGTCCGTAACGTGTCCTTGGAGGATTCTATCTATCAAATTCCCAGCAGCACCTCCGAGTTGTAAGCCCAGGGCTAAAGAAATCAGTAATCCTTTATGAGAGTAACTCTTATATATCCAAATTAACAATAGTATCGCTACCATCGACGCCACAATTAGAGGTGAGTTATAACCTTGAAAAATCCCAAATAAACTACCTGTATTATGAACATGGGTGAATCTGAACAAACCAAATTCCGGAAACGACTCTCCACGCATCAAGGTACCACGGACCCAGAATTTGGTGACCTGATCTAAAATAAGCACCACTAAGATTACTGCCGTTATGAAAATAAAATTTTTCTTGTTTGCATTCATTTAATTACCGAGTTAAAAAGGCAATAATATGTCGAGTCAATTCTGCTTCATGACCTACCCAAAAATGGTCTGCGCCTTGTACTTCAACAACCTTTGCATTGGAGTATTTAGTTTCTAGTACTTCCGATAGCTCGTTGATTGAGCATATATGGTCTCGAGAACCCGATATAATTAGCACTGGTATATTAGTACTATGTAAGCATGAGTTTATTACTGCTTCATTTTGAGGGGAGATTAATACTATCTTTGTTGATCCTTCCCAAGATTCAGGGTGCTTCAATATAACTCTGGATCCAAAAGAATACCCTACTAAGAACGATTCTTCTATATTTAATCCTTCATATGTTTTTAAAAAGTGTTGGGCCCCAATTATTTCATTATGCTCTAAATCACCTTCCGTATAAGAACCTTCGCTATTGCCTACTCCTCTGAAATTGAATCTAAGATTAGCTATCCTTGCCTGATCAAATTCTGCCGCCAACTGTACAATCACATGATTATCCATATTGCCTCCTCTAAGAGGATGGGGGTGACACAAAATACCCCCCATCGTTGGCGGTGTTACATTAGGAATGGACAGGATGCCTTCAAAACTTAAGCCTGCTGCTGGAAACCTTATATGTTTATGTTCCATGATACTTCCTACGAAAGTTGTTTGTAGTGGTTAACATGAGTATTATATATCAGCATCATAGAAATTCATGAAATAGTTTGCTGCCGAGGTTACTTTGACAGAAATCAATTTATATAGTGATACCCAAACCTTACCAACTACCGAAATGCGAAAAGCAATGTATGACGCAGAGGTAGGAGACGACTTATCAGGGGAAGATAATACAGTTATTGAATTAGAAGAAAGAGCTGCAGCCATGTTGGGGAAAGAGGCTGCAGTATATGTGACTAGTGGGACTCAGGGAAATTTAGTCGCAATTCTTAGTCATTGTTCGAAAGCAGATGAAATTTTAGTAGGCAGTGAATCACACATATTCTGGAACGAGAATGCTAGCGTATCCACCATAGTAGGTGCGCAACTTAGGCTAGTACAAAATGAAAGTGACGGTAGCCTGAATATTAAGCAGCTCGAAGAAGGGATACGACCATTATCAAGTCCACAATTCCCCTATACAAAACTCATATGTCTCGAAAACACTCACAACAGATGCAACGGAGCAGCCATTACCCTTGAACACACTAATACCGTAGCTGACATAGCTCATAAGAACGGTATCAACTTACACGTTGACGGAGCAAGGATTTTTAATGCAGCCATTGCCTTAGGAGTGAGTGCGGATAAATTAACAGAAAATGTAGACAGCATTACTTTCTGTTTGTCCAAAGGACTTAGCTGTCCTGTTGGATCTGTACTTTGTGGCACTAAAGATTTTATCGAAGAAGCCCGAAAATGGAGGCGAATGTTAGGAGGAGGAATGCGTCAAGCCGGAGTCATCGCAGCAGCAGGAATTGTCGGATTGAGCCAAATGGTTGATCGACTAGCAATAGATCACTCTACCGCAAAAACTTTAGCTAAAAAAATATCCTCCATTCCTGGAATAATCATTAATCCAGCTTCAATTCAGAGTAATATCGTAATATTTGAAGTAGATCCAAACATCAGCCCCGCAAGTAATGTCGTGAACGGACTCAAAGAAAAAGGCGTAAAAGTCTCTACTTATGGATCGATAATTCCAAATGGAGGCCAATTCATCAGAATGGTTACCCATAGACATATAGGGGAAGAAGATGTTGATTTGGCCGCTTTGGCACTCTCGGAAGTTATGAAATCTCTAGGATAACTAGTCTTAGAGCACCTTAAATCCCCACACTTGATGGAATACTTCAGTTTCATAATTTGGCAACCCCAAAAATTGACCTGACTGGTAAGCTTCTTCCCATTTACATGAATCAGAAAGTTCATCAAATTTTTCTTTAAACCCCAAATTATGAAACGATTCAAGGTTGATACTAAATATGATATACCCTCCAGGTGTAACAATTCTCACAAGTTCATCTAGTGAATCAGGCCTGGCGTGGCCGGTGGTAAACACTCCAGTGATCACAACTCCCTGAAAACTATCCGTATCAAATAATAATCGGTCACCCAGTTTCATTTTTGCCAAGGTCAAATATACGCCCTTATCTGCCGCAATCTGGAGCATTTGCCCTGATAAATCAATTGCGTGTAATTCATGATACCCAGCTTCTGCCAAAGCCGCTCCAGTAAGGCCTGTTCCAGCTCCGGCATCCAATATCTTGGCATTTGTATCTAGTAATTTGGTAACAGCAATCATAGTTTCTTGAGGGATAGCATAACCAGTAGTCTCCTCTAAGTGAGTTTCGTAAGTAGATGCCCATTCGTCATACCTGTCTTCCAATTGCTGAATGGATTCAGAACTATAGACCCAATGTATCTTATCTTCTTTCATCATATACTCCTGTTTCTTGTCTAAAACCTATTCCGTTGATGTAAATTTGACCCATGCCCCATGATACAATAGATAGGTGGACATTAGCGCCCTCAATTAATGCTCAGGCAAATTCCTTCACTGGGATACGTGAGCTTTGCTGTTACCTAAAGTTCAACAACCCAAAACACATAAAGTGAAAGGACCATTTTTGAAATTTAACAAACTCCCTTTAGAAGCTCCCATTCTCAAAGGAATCCAGGATCTCGGATTCCTTTACCCTACACCAATACAAGAGCAAGCTATCCCACCAGTACTTGATCAACGAGATTTATTAGGATTAGCTGAAACAGGAACAGGGAAAACGGCAGCATTCCTAATCCCCGTCTTACAATGCATCCGAGACTCCAAGAACAAGCACGTGAACGGCCTCGTCCTTGTTCCTACTCGCGAATTAGCTCAGCAGGTATATGAAGATGCCCAAGCATTAAACAAATATTGCAACCTCCGAATAGTTTCAATATATGGAGGTGTCGGCAAATCCCTCCAAACCAAGCAATTGAACCGCGGTGTTGATGTGATAATAGGATGTCCCGGAAGAGTCCTCGACCACATTAGAGATACAACACTAAAGCTCGATCACCTACAATTCTTGATTCTTGATGAAGCAGATACCATGTGCGACATGGGATTCTTACCAGACGTAACCAGGATTATTCAAGAAACACCATCCAAACGCCAGACACTGTTGTTCTCAGCTACGATGCCAGACCCCATTAGGAATCTCACTAAAAAGATACTGCATGATCCCGTTACAATCCAATTGGGAAACCTAAGTAGTGCCACCACAGTTTCCCATACAATGTATCCTGTACCTAGTGGCCTAAAAAAAGAACTGCTATTTCATATTTTGTCCAAAACGCCTACCGGGAAAGCAGTAATCTTTACCCGTACAAAATATAAAGCCAAACAATTAGCCCGAGATTTGTCGAACCTGGATTACAACGTTACATCTCTCCAAGGTAATTTATCTCAATCACAACGCACTAACGCTATGAATGGATTTAGGAAAGGTAAATACGACTTATTGGTAGCCACCGATATCGCGGCACATGGAATTGACGTAAGTGAAGTAACTCACGTCCTAAACTATGACTTTCCAAGTACTCCAGACGATTATACGCATAGAGTGGGGCGTACCGGGAGAGCAAAACAAAACGGCCAAGCATTTTCGTTAGTGACGCCAGAAGACAAACACAGTTTTATAATGACCCAAAATAAATTAAATATAGAAATCATTTCAGAATTCTTTGATGATTTCGATTATGGGATCTTTAACCCCATTGATTTCATGAAGCTACCCAAGAAAGACGGCACAAACGACAACATTACTCGTAGAAACAATTCTCGTACCCGTAGGCCAAAAATCAACGTGAAATACAGGAAAGGTTTTAGCCACCGCAAAAAACACAAATCCAAGACTACCGAAGACTTCCATCAAACCAAAAACAAAGCACCCAGCTACACTAAAAGAAATAGGACCAGATCTAACAAACAAGTACGAACCTAAAAATCTGTTAGATTCAAACGTTCGACATGGATATTTACAACTTAGGTCTTACACGCTCTGCAAACAAACGCATCGAAGATTTCACCTGATCATTTGAAAGTAACCCACCTATATTGAACCACCCCATCAATTGGTCAAAATCCAAATTGGATTTAAGTTTTAAAATTTTATCAACACATTCTTCAGCGGTCCCAAAAATGCCATACTCCCGATCAATATCAGTAAAATCGATCGAATTATAGCGGTTAAGAGACCGTTGGATACCTGGATTATGTTTTGACGCTCGGATAGCGGCGGGAGAAGTATATATCTTTTTAAGAGTTTCAATGTAATTCGAAACTGATTCAATTATGGGATCTAATTTTTCAGCATCATTTTCTTCATAAACGTATATCGGGGCATTAACTGTAACGTCATGTGTTTTCCCTACAGAATTACATTCTGATGACACAGCCCGGTAATGATTTAACCCTTCCAAAACTTTTTCAGTAGAAATAATCATTGGAGTTACGAGAATATTATGATTCAGCGAACCGGCATATTCAAAAGAATCTTGACTATTGGCAGCAATGTATATTTCAGGATAAGGTTTTTGAATGGGTTTAGGCACCACATTCACATCAGTTACATTATAAAATGTGCCTTTGTAATTCACATTGTTTCGACTCCAGCATTTCAATATGATGTCCAAAGATTCTTCAAATTGAGCTCTGGTGTCAGAAGATTGAATTCCAAAACCTTCCAAATGAGATGGCATAGACCCTCTTCCAGCTCCAAATACTGCGCGGCCGTTAGATATGACATCCAAAGTAGCAATCTCTTCTGCTAACCTCACAGGATGGTGCAACGGAATCAAATTTACCGCGTTGCCAATCTTTATTTTGTCCGTTTGCTGAGCTATCGAAGCTGCTATCAATAAAGGTGCGGACATAACAGAAAATGCTGACTGAAAATGTAATTCCGCCAACCATGCATTATCAAATCCTAATGTATCTGCATATACAACCTGATTTATCGTCTCATGTATTCTGGCGCTCTCATTTTGGAAATCTGCACAGGGCAGTTGGTAAAAGACTCCCGTTTTCATTACAGTCTCTTCATAATGGAATATTACCGTGTTTTTTCTGTGGCAGTGAATCTTTTTTATCTCTTAACATGTTTAACGATTTAACAAGTATTGCTCTAGTTTCAGCAGGGTCTATAACATCATCCAAAAAACCTCTTTCAGCTGATACATATGGATTTGAAATTCCTTCTCTGTACTCTTGTAGTAACCTGAATCTTACTTGTTCTACGTCGTCGCCAGCAGCAGCAATTTCTTCCCTGTGAATGATATTAACGGCTCCTTCTGGGCCCATTACTGCAATTTCAGCAGATGGCCACGCCAAATTTATATCTGATCTTAGATGCTTGCTGCTCATAACGATATATGCTCCACCATAAGCTTTCCGTGTTATCACACTCATTTTAGGTACGGTTGCCTCTGCATAAGCATATATCAACTTAGCTCCATGTCGGATTATGCCACCATATTCTTGATCTACCCCAGGCATAAAACCAGGAACATCAACCAAAGTAACCAAAGGGACATTGAAACAGTCACAAAAACGAACAAACCGAGCGGCCTTTGCCGATGCATCTATATCCAATACTCCTGCTAGATGGTTGGGTTGATTCGCTACAATTCCAATAGTACTTCCATTGAGCCTTCCGAACCCTACTATAATATTCCGTGCAAACGAATTCTGGACTTCCATAAACTCATCATCTACTAGTTCGTAGATGATTTCCTTCATGTCATATGGTTTGTTAGGTGCCGTTGGAATTATAGATCGTAGCCTCGGATTTTCGTCCCAGGTCTGAGATTTATAAAATTTTGGTGACTCACTTGAGTGATTATTCGAAGGTATGAAATTAATCAATCTTCTAACTTCGTTTAGACAATCCTGTTCATCTGATCCAACAAAATGAGCCACGCCACTTTTAGTTGAGTGAGGCAGATATCCTCCCAGTGTTTCGTGATCAACCTCAGCACCAGTCACAGTTTTAACCACATCAGGACCTGTAATATACATCTGTCCGGTCCCCTTAACCATAAAAATGAAATCTGTAATCGCCGGGGAATAAACAGCTCCTCCAGCTGAAGGACCCATAATTACTGAAATTTGAGGGATAACCCCAGAATACATCGTATTCCTAAGGAATATATCGCCATATGCTGCCAAACTTAATGTGCCTTCTTGGATCCTTGCACCACCAGAATCATTTATCCCAACAATAGGACATCCGGTCTTGGCGGCCATATCCATAATCTTGCATATCTTTTCACCTACAACCTCAGACAGAGATCCTCCCAACACAGTAAAGTCTTGAGAATACACAAATACCTGTTTGCCAGCGATTTGCCCAAAACCTGTCACTACAGCGTCCCCTGCTACTTTTCGATTCCCCATGTCAAAATCCACTGCTCTGTGAGTTACAAATGAATCTATCTCAGTAAATTCGCCATTATCCATAAGCAGCGCTATTCTTTCCCTAGCTGTTAGCTTACCTCTATTATGCTGCTGTTCAATACGAGCTGGGCCGCCTCCTTGCCTAGTAGCTTCTCGTCGCAACTGTAAATCATTCAATTTCGTTTCCATTGAATTGTTGTTGTCTTCCAAAACGCACCTCTCGATTGGTTAAATACTAGCAGACGCCCATTTTAGGTGCAATCTACACCAAAATGATAAAATTCCACTAAGATACATAATCAAGGACTTCTAACAAATGAAACTAGCTGAATTAAGGGTGGCAAATAATGAACCCATAACTTGGGGTTCAAGAACCTACGTTATGGGCATTATAAATGTCACACCAGATTCATTCTCTGGAGACGGCTTATATCTAGACTACGATTCTACGCTTAAACAAGCGTTAAGATTTGTAGAAGAAGGAGCAGATTTTATTGATATCGGTGCTGAATCTACTAGGCCTCAGCATATTCCAATCGGAACAGAAGAGGAACTTGATCGCATAATGCCTGTCATTCAAGGATTAATAAAAGAAATAAATCTTCCTTTAAGTATAGACACTTCAAAATCTTTGGTAGCGTTAGAAGCTTTAAAAGCAGGTGCGCACATTATAAATGATGTGTCTGGATTAACATTAGACACTAACATGGCCTCAATAGTGGCTGACTGGGGCTGTCCTGTCGTTATTATGCATAATGACCAGATTCTAGAGACTTCGGATGCACTATCCGAAGTCCGAAAATCATTACAAGCACGGATTCAAATAGCACTGGATGCAGGGGTACGTAAAGACGACATCATAATAGATCCCGGGATAGGTTTTGGGAAATCCCCCGATCATAATTTATCAATAATTAATCATCTACCGTCTATTAATCCATCCAATTTCCCTATACTAATAGGAACTTCTCGCAAATCGACCATAGGCCACATATTAAAGGCCAATGTAGATGATCGAATAGAAGGTACTGCCGCAACAGTAGCAGTCAGCATAGCCCGAGGCGCAGATATTGTCAGAGTGCATGACGTGCAACAAATGCAACGCGTCTGTTTAATGACTGACGCAATAACTCGATCATGGAGGCCACCCGATTGGAAAAACCCATAGAAATCACACTTGCTTTAGGAAGTAATATCGGCGACAGATTACAAAATCTAAAATCTTGCCTAACAGCAATTAATCAAAAAGTTGGGCATATTACTAAGACCTCATCGATATATGAAACCGAACCGTGGGGCAACCCTAATCAGGATAAATTTTATAATATGGTGATTTCCGCTCATACCGTTTTGGGGCCTATAGCTCTACTCAGCTGTGTCAAATCTATAGAATGTGATTTGGGACGAGAACCTCAAATAAGAAGATACGAACCTCGGATCATAGATATTGATATCATTTATTACGGCAATGCCATTATCAGCATCAAAACTCCAGACCTATCAATACCTCACCCTTTAGTCCAAGTTAGAGAATTTGTTCTAGTGCCGCTCAACGAAATCCAGCCGATGAAGACCCATCCTTTATTGAAATGCTCCAATGATCAATTATTAGCCTCCTTAAATGACTATCCCCTTATCCAAAAAGTAACAGATCAAAGCCATGTAGATTACATACAAAACAGTTGACAATTTACTCAAACTAAAGCATATTAAAAACTCATCATTTTATTGTGTCAGACTTAGGGAGATAAGATGCCAGAAAAACAACTTATATTTGATCAAAACGCACGAACTAGCTTAATGAAAGGAGTAGACGAACTCGCTCGTTGCGTAAGCGTCACTCTAGGACCAAGCGGACGTAACGTGCTGCTGACTCGCGTATGGGCTATGCCTGTCGTATGTAGTGACGGAGTTACTATCGCCAAAGAAATAGAATTGCCAGACCCTTATGAAAATATGGGAGCTCAAATAGTGAAAGAAGCTGCTGCCAAAACCAACGATATGGTCGGTGATGGGACAACAACTTCTATCGTATTGAGTCAAGCTATCGTACAAGAAGGATTCAAGAACGTCGCATCTGGCGCGAGCGGAATCTCACTAAAAGCCGGTATAGATAAAGCAGCTCAATCGGTAAAAGATCAAATAGAGCAAGCTGCTATTCCGGTCCACACTAAGGACCAAATTAGCAAAGTTGCAGCACTATCCGCTCATGAAGAAGAAATAGCAGGATTGATAGCTGAAGCTATGGATAAAGTAGGCCGGGAAGGAATAATTACAGTAGAAGAATCCAACACTCTTGGTGATGAACTGGAAATTGTTGAAGGTATGCGATTGGACAGAGGATATTTGTCTCCCCATTTTGTTTCTGACACGGAAAAAATGGAGGTTGCTCTAGATAATCCTTATATATTGTTAACCGATCAAAAAATCTCAACCGTGCAAGAAATAGTTCCGTTATTAGAGAAAGTTTCTGAATCAGGTAATAGAGCAATAGTAATAATTGCAGAAGACGTAGATGGAGAAGCGCTATCTACGTTAGTAGTAAATAAAATGCGAGGAGCTCTCAATTGCGTAGCAGTTAAGGCACCTGGATTCGGTGACCGACGAAAAGCTCTGTTAGAAGACGTTGCAATACTAACCGGCGCTACGGTAATAAGTTCGGATACGGGTCTGTCACTAGACACAGCAGAACTCCAGCATTTAGGCAGCACTCGAAGATACATAGCAAACAAAGACGAATCATTTATAGTTGATGGAGCGGGATCCGAACAAAACGTGGCAGCTAGAGTTGATCAACTCAAAGTCCAAATCGATACAACAACCTCAGACTACGATAGAGAAAAGCTACAAGAGCGGTTGGCGGCCTTGGTTGGAGGAGTAGCAGTTATAAAGATTGGAGCATTCACAGAACCAGAACTTAATGAGCGGAAATCCCGAGCAGAAGATGCTTTAGCAGCAACGAGAGCTGCAGTAGAAGAAGGAATCGTCGCAGGCGGAGGGGTCACTTTGATTAAAGCTCAGTCAACCCTTGAAGAACTACAGAACAACTTAAGTGGCGAAGAAGCCTTAGGGGTTCGAATAGTTAAAGAAGCACTCACAGCCCCATTAAGCGTCATCGCTAAAAACGCCGGATATCCAAGTGAAGTAATAATTGATAAAGTAAAAAACTCAGAAACAAACTGGGGATTCGATGCAGAAGCTGGAGAATACTGTGATCTAGTGGAACATGGCATCGTAGACCCTGCAAAAGTCACGAGGTCCGCGGTCGAAAATGCATGTAGTGTAGCTGGCATGTTGCTAACCACCCAAGCTGTAGTAACCGAAATACCAGTTTACGAACCATTACCTGATGATATCCAAAGTTTTATGCGAGATTAACAGCATAGCCACTCACATCTCCAAATAATATGCGAGGACAGTTATGTTAAGTGGCGCCTTGGGCAAGGCATCGATATTAAATAGAATTAACGGTCCCATGCCTTTGATAACAGACTACTTGGACTTGGACCAGCAGGTCCAGCCCAATGGATTTGACTGTACAGTCCGAACTATTGAAAGGTTTAGGGGAACTGCGCAGCTAGGTACTGATAATTCTGAAAGAGTACTACCTAAGACTTGTACAATACAACCAGATCGCGATGATTATTACGACTTAGTAAAAGGATCTTATCTAATAACACTGAATGAGATCGTTAATTTACCGAATAATTTAATGGCTTTAGCCAGACCTAGATCCAGCTTACTTAGGTCCGGGATTTCGATACATACCGCCGTATGGGACGCTGGATACTCTGGTAGGTCTCAATGTCTATTGATAAATCATACTGAGTCATTGTTCAGAGTTAAACAGGATTCCAGGATACTCCAAATGATTTTCATGTATTTGGATTACGCAACACAAGACGGCTATTCCGGTATCTATCAAAACGAAAACAACGTCTGATCACATGAATCTATCGGCAACAATTCTCCAAATGGCCTATGAGCATGGATTTGACTTAGTAGGCATTACAAGCACTGAAGACTTTTTAGCGGCACAAGAACATGCTATTGATCAGGTCAACAAAGGCCACATGGACGGGCTAAATTGGTATACCAAAGCACGGATTTTACGAGGAAGTAGTCCATCTGTATTGATGCCCGAAGTGAAATCCATCATAAGTTTAGGTTTAAATTACTATCAATCAAGAAATGCCAATGATTGGAGTGACGCACACATAGCAAAATATGCTCAAGGAAGAGATTACCACAAAACTCTTAAAACCATGATGAGAAACTATATAAACGCACTCGAAAAAGAAGTGGATTATGGGATATCAGCCAAATGGTATGTAGATGATGGCCCTATGTTAGATAAAGCCATCGCACAACGAAGTGGATTAGGCTGGTTTGGCAAGAATTCAAATATCCTGAGCAAAAGATACGGGTCTTGGATTTTACTAGGAGAAATATTAACCGATCTTTCATTGGAATCTAACGAACCATTACTCACTAACTGTGGTGATTGCACGATTTGCATTGATATGTGTCCTACTGAAGCTATAGTAGAACCATATCAGGTTAATACTAGTCTTTGTATTTCATTCCACACCATTGAAAACAGAGGTAGTGTACCGATTAATTTGAGAAAGTCATTCGGTCAATGG
The DNA here is from genome assembly GCA_964343075.1 of uncultured Dehalococcoidia bacterium. GTDB lineage: Bacteria > Chloroflexota > Dehalococcoidia > Lucifugimonadales > UBA3495 > UBA2588. Next base: position 15,799 of record CAYFGT010000011.1, read on the forward strand.
GTATTCGGATGCGATATATGCCAGGATGTCTGTCCTGTCAATAAATTCCAAGCAGACACACGCAGTAATCAATTTGACACCAACAGAACATCCACCAGTATCCTGGAACTTCTAGAAATGTCTGAACAAGCCTTTAAAGCCAAATTTGCTGGAACTCCCGTAATGAGAGCAAAATACTCAGGAATGCAACGTAATGCTTGTATTGCAGCAGGGAATCACCTTGATAATGCTAATTTACCAGGACTACTTAAATGTCTTGAAGCCATCGATCCGATCGTGCGCAGCCACGCGGCCTGGGCTCTCGGGCAGTTCGATACCACTGCTACAAGACAAGCATTGAAGATTAGACGTAAATCGGAAGAAGATGCTGGGGTAATTACTGAAATCGATATCGCATTAGGCACATCTACCAATCAGTGATCAAGCTTTTTCATTTCATCTTCTAACAAGTAAAAATCCGTTTTGGGGAGCAAATGCAAATTCCCCTGAAAAGCCATAGGCCAATCCTCAGGTGCCCATCTTTTTACATATTCTAGCCTCGGAGCGATTTGGTAGGCATCAATATAGTATTCTGGATCTAGAAGTATTTCAGTTCTTATCCCAATCTCATATTTCCATCCCATTGTTTCTATATTTTCCCATACATTTTCAGTAAGTTCTTGATATGGACGGATAACATGGCCGGTCGCTGGAAATTTTTTCATGCCATTGACGTAGAACAAAATCCGATCCCCTGCTTCAATACGCTGTATTTTACGTCTATGTTCGCCAGAAAGAGGATAGATATCAAAATTTCGGTCCAAACTAACTTCGAAACTTGCGGGATCACATACCACCATCCAAAAATTCCTTGGTGTATGAGACTGTACATTCTTAGTGTTATTCTGATTTTTTCCTGGCAATTTAGACCTTCTCAACATCAATGTTCTTACACATATTTTACACCAGAAGAGAGAGTCCTTAAACCTAATTGTCCCCATATATGATTTGGTGTACTATTCTATAAGCTCAAAGTTAAAGGAGCATAATCATGACTTTAGAAATCCAGAAAAAAGTAGCAGCCATAGTTGGAGTTGCTGAATCCGATGAAATTGGACGAGTCCCTAACAAATCGTCTCTACAGCACCATGCAGAAGCAGCGTACAACGCCCTTGCAGATGCAGGGCTTAAAATATCAGACGTGGATGGCTTGTTTACCGCTGGATTCTCAACATTACTTACTGCTGAGTATTTAGGTATTGAGCCTCAATTCACAGACAACACCTCAGTCGGAGGTTCTTCGTTTGTAATCCATGTTGCCCATGCCGTTGCCGCCATACAAGCGGGATATTGCAAAGTAGCTCTTATAACTCATGGACAAGCTGGCCGATCAACCAGAGCTCGTATACCTGTCGACCCAAATTTACCCATAGCTCAATATGAAACCCCATACGGATTCATAGGGCAACCTATCAACTATGCACTTGCATGCTCAAGATACATGGACAAATATGGCAGAGACAAAACCCGAGAAGGAATGGCTGAAATTGCGGTGTCTACCAGAAAATGGGCTAACTTAAACCCCAAAGCATTAATGTACGACACACCAATGTCTTTTGAAGAGTATCACAATTCAAGATGGATATCTTGGCCGTTTCATTTACCGGATTGCTGTTTGGCTACAGATTCCGGTGCAGCAATAATTGTTGCGTCCCCTGAAATTGTTAGCCAAACGGCAAAAAAGCCCATATGGATCTTAGGAGCAGCAGAATCCCACGATCACAATATGGTGAGCATGATGCCTGATATGACATCAACTGTATCAAGGACTACTGGGCCGTTGGCTCTTCAAAGAGCTGGCTTGACCCATGATGATATAGATTTAACCATGATCTACGATTCGTTTACATATACCGTTATGGCGTCACTCGAAGGACTAGGCTTCTGTGGTCCAGGTGAAGCCGCTGATTTTGTAAAAAATCAACGAACCGCTCCAGGCGGGGATTTCGCGCTGAATACCAATGGAGGGGGGTTGTCCTACAGTCATCCAGGAATGTATGGCAGCTTTTTATTAGTTGAAGCTGCTCGCCAATTACGAGGAGAGGCGGGAGAACGACAAATTAAATCCAAGACAAATGCAGATCAAAATCCACAAATATCTCTAGTGAATGGCACCGGAGGGTCTTTGTCCTCCACCGGAACCGTTATCTTAGCCAGAGACTAAATCAAGAATCAGATAAATTATCATGGAAATAGTAATAATTGGTCTACCACAAAGCGGGAAAAGCTGTTTGTTTAATGCACTTACTAAGGGGGTTTCATCGACTTCTGGAATAGGTAATGGCATCGAAATGAAAATAGGAACTGCCAAAGTTCCTGACGAGCGCCTCAACAAACTTTCAGAAATGTACGAACCCCAAAAGGTTATTCCTGCTGAAATAAAATATTGGGATCCTCCAGGAATGGAAAGTGGTGTTTCGACTGAAAACGTTTCTGGTAGATATAGAAACATATTGCAATCAGCAGACGCATTGTTGATATGCGTACGCGCATTTGAAAGCACATTCATACCTCATATCAAAGGAGACATCAACCCTTTACGGGACATCAACGCGATACTGGAAGAACTAATCTACTCGGATTTAGATATGGCTGACAATGCACTTACGAGATTACAAGAAGGGTTCAAAAAGACTAAGCCTGAAGAGCGGCCAATCGTAGAAAGACAAATCGAAACCATGGGAAAGATCAAAGAATCTCTTGAACAAAATACTCCTGTGTCTGAGATAGCCAGTACTCTTGCAGATGCACAATTCCTTTCTAATTATCAGTTTTTAACCCATAAACCACTGATCATCGTATATAACATCGGGGAATCCTCAGAAGGAATCAGTCTCAAAGACAAAATCTCAACATATGTTGGGCCCATATCCGAAATATCCATTCCGGCTCAAACCGAAGCCGAGTTATCCCTCATGCCAGAAGACGAAGAGCTCGAGTTCAGAGCGGATCTGGGCCTTGAAGTCTCTGCATGTGACCAGATTATAAGTGCTACTTATTCTAGTCTCAATTTAATATCTTTCTTAACGGTAGGTTCTGATGAAGTTCGGGCATGGCCTATCTCGGCGAACCTAACAGCCCCAGAAGCGGCAGGAGCTATTCACACAGATTTCATCAAAGGATTTGTCAAAGCGGAGGTAGTATCTTATACAAATTTGATCGAATGCGGAGGTTGGACCGAAAGCAAGAAAGAAGGACTTTGTAAGTCAGAAGGGAAAACCTATGAAGTCCAAGACGGAGATGTAATCAATTTCTTGATCAACCAATAACAACCATGACCGATGCCCAATTATTCATTCGCCAATATTTACACTCTGATCACGCACAAGTATGCGCTCTTTTCGCTGAGGGGCTACGGAAGCTTACATATCCCGAAGGTTTTGATATAGAACCATATATTGCCGAATCTCTCGAAAGTGATTTAGCTGATATAGAATCAACATACATCCGGGATTCCCGGTCAAATTTTTGGGTGGCTATTTTCGAAAACAGGCTAGTTGGTACGGCGGCAATAAAAAGCATTGACCCTTACACTGCCGAATTGCGACGGATGAGTGTTTCTCAATTCAGACGTAGGTCAAAAATAGGATCCACTTTGTTGAAAACAGCCCTTGAATTTTCCATAGAACAACGATATAAAACATTGCGGCTGACAACTACTACTGTGCAAGTCCCAGCAATCCAACTGTACAAAAAGTTCGGATTCGGTGAATATGGCAGGACTCAATACGGATTAATTACTGCTGTGCATTTCAGCAAAGATCTGGGCGCTTTGTAGCTATATAGGAGTAGCCAAACTTAATGCGTGACCATCCGGATCCAGTATATGAATATACCTTTCTCCCCAAGACGCATTCATAGGGGGGTTCTCTATCGGGACATCTGTATACTTTAATTTTTCGTAGAATTGGTCCACATCAAACACGTGAACAATGAATCTACCCCAACCAGTAGGGATCGGAGTATTCATTACATTCAGATTTATAAAAGTATCAGACAGCTTTAATGTGGAAAAAGAACTCTCGGTACCGCCGTATATTAAATCGAAACCTAGAAGTTCCTGATAAAAAAACATCGATTCCGACATATCAGAAATATTTAACGTTATAGCATTTACATTCATGACGATATTATTCTGATTCTAATTTCTTATTCTTAAGAACTCCATACATAAATCCCAAACTAGCCATACTACCGCTATACAATGGAGCTATGAATACAATGATCCAAGCTAACGCCCTGGTACGACTATCAAATTCATAAAGGTTAAATGAAACACCTGAAACGAGTAAAACAACAATAATTATCAGAATTATTACGCCAACAATAAATCCAAACTTCAAGCCTAACGCTCCCACCCGTTCTTCAATGTGGGGACCTTTTGCCGCCATACGGTAGGGAACAACAAAAGGAACCAATGGAACAATTATGATAAGTATAAAATGAACAACAGGGACAACCACCACAGGAACGCATGCGACCCACACTAGAACCATGACACTTACAGATCTAACCGCTAATTTCAACATAACCATGGACATCCAAATATTAAATTTCACACCCATTATAATGCTAATACTCCAAATTCTAAATCAATGACTTAAAAAGAATTGTCCTGTATGAGTAACGTTTGACAATTACCATATCGATTATTACACTTGCCGTATGAAACAAATAAATGTGATCTGCGCCTGTATGAGCCTCTGTACATAATTAGAGGGTACGACTAGTTGCGAGCTATAAAACACCCTCCAAGCCGGAGGGTGTTTTAGCGTTAGACACACAATATGGATTGAAAGCATGAATGAAAAACCAATAACACTCACCCCTGAACAAGTAAAAAGATATTCTCGGCACTTGATAATGAATGATGTGGGCAGTAGTGGACAAAGAAAGCTGCTGGATGCAAAAGTATTGATACTGGGAGCAGGTGGGTTAGGTTCACCATCGGCTATCTATCTTGCATTAGCAGGTGTAGGAACAGTAGGCCTCGTTGATTTTGACGTAGTAGACCTTTCTAATTTGCAAAGACAAGTCCTGCATCACACAGCTGACGTTGGACGTTCAAAATTGGAATCAGCCAGAGACAATATTAAAGCATACAATCCAGATACTAACGTGGTCCTCCATGAAACCAGACTTGAATCAGACAATGCTATGGAAATCATAGGGCAATATGACATGGTAATAAATGGGGCCGACAATTTCGCAACAAGATATCTGGTTAATGATGCTTGTTATCTCCTAAATAAGCCCTTGATCGATGGCAGCATCCTTATATTTGATGGTCAGTCAACTGTATTTACTCCAGGGAATGGTTGCTACCGTTGCTTATTCCCATCTCCTCCTCCTCCAGGAATGGTCCCAAACTGTGCAGAAGCTGGAGTATTGGGAGCGTTGACCGGGCTCGTAGGAAGTATCCAATCGACCGAAGCTTTGAAATATATCCTGGGGATAGGCGAAAGTCTGGAATCACGATTGCTGATCATCGATGCACTCAGCATGACTTTTAGAGAATTCAAACTGAAGCGAAATCCTAACTGCCCTTTGTGTGGAGATAATCCCACTGTGACTGAACTGATAGACTATGAAATATTCTGCGGTATCACTGAAGATACCCCTGCAATGTCATAATGATAGTATCAGCCTGTAAACTCATATGTTGTCGATGTACCTCTATGTAATGTAAGGGGGAACATAAGACACTCATAAAGCCCTCTTGCTATAACTAAGAGGGCTTTTTTATTGCTCATAATTGTACGAGGACATTACCATGAAAGAAAAACATAATCCCAATGGCTACCAAAAATCAATTTTAGATACGATCGGCTGCACTCCTGTCGTTAAACTCAATAATATAAGCCCTAATCCAGAAGTTGAAATATTCGTTAAATTAGAAGGGCAAAACCCTACTGGCTCGGTAAAAGACCGAATCGCCCTCAAAATGATCACAGAAGCTGAGCAGAGTGGAGAAATATCTAAAAACCGGACTATCCTAGAGCCTACTAGCGGAAACACAGGAATATCTATTGCTTTAGTAGGAAAACTCAAAGGGTACAATGTCACTGTCGTTATGCCAGAAAATGTAAGCGAAGAGCGAACCCAATTATTACAAGCGTATGGCGCCAATATAATCTATTCTGAAGGAGAAAAAGGAAGCAATGGCTCTATCGAGTTAGCTCAGGACATCCTTTCAAAAAACTCTGATGACTACTACATGCCATACCAGTATGGAAATTCATTTAACCCAGGAGCACATTACGAAGGTACCGGCCCAGAAATATTGCATTCTCTTCCCAATGTTGACGTCTTTATAGCAGGCTTAGGGACAGGCGGGACTTTAACTGGTACAGGACGTTATTTAAAAGAACAGAATCCAAATATCAAAGTAATCGCGGTGGCGCCCGAACCCGATGATTTGATATCGGGTTTACGTAGGCTGGAAGACGGCTTCATCCCTCCAATCCTAGATATCAATATTTTAGATGCGAGATTGCTCATCAGTAGTTTTGACGCATTCAAAACTACTAAGGAATTATTAGAAAAAGAAGGAATTTTCTCAGGAATTTCTTGTGGGTCTGTCGTATATGGGGCAATCAAACAAGCTGAACGTATGAAATCAGGCCAAATCGTGTGTTTATTAGCAGACGGTGGATGGAAATACCTAAGCACGAGCCTTTGGACCAAAGACTATCCTCAAATTTTTGAAGAATCCAAAGGGAAAATTTGGTGGTGATTTCCCTGTTTAGTTACTCGTTTGAAACTCCGACTCAGTTGAAACTATATGATAGGAGTGCTAGAATGTATTAAAAGCGGGTTAAACCCGCTTTCTTGCTGATTAACGCACTAAGAAAATAAGAAGATGGGGGAACAGATCAATGAAAAGTGATTTCTTTATAGCACTAACACAATTGGCATCTGAGCGCCATCTCCCTAAAGAACAAGTCCTTGACGCTATAGAAATGGCTCTAGCATCAGCTTTCAAAAAAGATTACCCTGATTCAGCCGACAACATCTCAGTAACACTAGATCCTAATAGTGGTGAAATTAACGTATACGAAATAAAACAAGTAGTTGACACAGTAACTGACCCGACTACAGAAATACAATTAAATGATGCCGTTAAAATAGAACCTGGATTGAGTGTCGGAGATGAACTCAAGACATCGCAACCGTTGTCTCATAATGCCAGCCGAATTGCGGCACAAACAGCTAAGCAAGTGGTGTTGCAACGATTACGAGAAGCCGAACGGGAGCGACTGTACGAAGAATTTTATCAACACAAAGACACCGTTATGTCCGGAGTTGTTGAACAAGTAGAGCCAGGCAAGGCAGTTATCATCGAGCTAGGTCGCGCTCAAGCAGTAATGCCTGGCGATGAACAAGTATATGTAGAACGATATCGGAAAGGACAAAGAACAAAAGTTTTTGTGGTTGATGTAAGAAATTCTGCCAAAGGCCCGGCTATCATAGTGTCAAGGAGTCATCCAGACTTATTAAGAAGACTCTTCGAGATAGAAGTACCTGAAATCAACGGAGGGGTTGTAACCATTCAGGCAGTAGCCCGAGAAGCCGGTTCACGAAGTAAAATAGCCGTTTCTACCACACAAGACGGAATCGACCCTGTTGGATCATGTATAGGAGTACGAGGTAACCGAATACAAAGTATAGTTAATGAACTACAAGGAGAGAAAATAGACGTGGTTCAGTGGGACTCTGATCCTAAAGTATTTATTTCTAGATCTATTAGTCCTTCAGAAGTAGTTCATGTAGAACTTGCTCAAGGAGAATCAACAGCTACTGTAGTGGTGCCTGACAAACAGTTATCTCTTGCAATAGGCAAAGACGGTCAAAATGCAAGACTTGCCGCCCGGCTGACAGGATGGAAGCTGGACATAAAAGGACATGCCGAATGGGAAGTCATCAGAAAAGAAATTGAAGAAGCCCTTGCTCAACAAAAGGCATCTGAACCCGATCCTATAGTAGAAGAATTAGCAGTCGAAGCCGAACCTGCGATTCAAGATCCTGTACCATCTGTTGAAGAAACAACAGTAAATGAAACCGCTGAAGATGCGATAATAATGGCTGAGTCTGAGCCACCAATGTCTAAAGAAGACGAAGACGCTATTTTAGAGGCCCTTATCCTAGAAGAGGAACAAGCTGAAGCAAACGACGAGACCGAAGAAGGATTATCTATAGACGCTCTAGATGAATTTACTATCGAAGATCTAGAAGATATGGAAGCTTTGGAGGATACCGGTTTAGACTTCCCTCAACTAGGCCAAAATGCCGGGCTTATAAGGTTTGCTGAAGACATAGTCGAAGAAGAAGAAAGGTCAGGTAGCTCAAGGCGAAGAGGGTCTGGCCGAGGGAATAACCAAAGAAGGTCCAGAGGACCTGCTCGGTAACCCTACAATTATTCTAATCTGAAACCCTAGGTTGAAGGAGGATTCGATGACTTCCAACTCATCTGAAGCTCGATCTGAAAGTGTAGATAATTCAAAACCAACTGGTAAAACAAGCTCTCGCAGAGCATTATCATTACCAGAAAATATTAGTGTGAAAAATCTAGCAGAATTGATTGATGAAGACCCTGTAGATGTTATAAAGCAACTAATGAGAAACGGCATAATGGCAGGGATGAACCAAGTGATTGACCATCAAGTTGCTAAACTAATCACTAACGCTTATGGGATCCCAGCCAGATATTCTGGAGATTCAAAAACAACAACGCAAAAACTTGGGGCTTCACAATCTGCTGACAAAGACCTTCCAGTACGACCGCCGGTAGTTACAATCCTTGGTCATGTAGACCACGGCAAAACCTCTCTTTTAGACAAGATCAGAGAAACTAATGTGGTAGATAAAGAGCATGGCGGAATAACCCAACATATTGGAGCATACCAAGCAGATTATAATGACGGTAAAATAACATTCCTAGATACACCTGGCCACGCTGCGTTTACTGCTATCCGGTCACGGGGAGTTAGACTAACAGACATAGCGATTCTGGTTGTGGCTGCTGACGATGGCCTGATGCCCCAGACTTTAGAAGCCATCAACCATGCAAAAGCAGCCGAAGTTCCTATACTGGTAGCTATGAACAAAATTGATGTGCAAGGCGCTGACCTAGACAAAATAAAACGTCAGCTCAGCGAACAAGAGTTACTTGTGGAAGATTGGGGAGGAGATGTTATAGCGGTACCAGTGTCGGCCAAAACGGGCGAAGGGATAAATGACCTTTTAGAGAATATCATTCTATTGTCCGAAATATTAGAGCTACGTGCGGACCCCAATGACAATCCATCGGGTGTTGTTATAGAGGCTAGATTAGACAAACAAAAAGGCCCGACCGCCACAATTCTTGTACAGCAAGGAACCCTCAAAGTAGGCGACTATATCTTTGCTGGACACAGTTGGGGGCGAGTACGAGCATTAACCAACCATCTGTCAGAATCTGTAACTGAGGCACTTCCGGGTACTCCAGTAGAAGTACTTGGAATGAACGCTACTCCCGATGCAGGAGCAATTTTAAACGTAGTAGCATCTGAACGAGATGCCCGATCTAAAGTTAGTGAAGCTACTAATTCAAATTCAGCTTCAAAGACGTTGACTCTAAACGAAGTCGTTCAAAAAATTGACTCTGGCGAACTGGTCACCTTGAATTTAGTCGTTAAAGCTGATGTCCAAGGAAGCGTTGAAGCAGTCAGCCAAGCAATCGAAGCACTGGAGTCTGACAACGTACAGATTCAGATAATACACACAGGAAGCGGCTCGGTGAACGAATCAGACATCCTATTAGCCAGCGCATCTGACGCCATCATAGTTGCATTTGCCCTACAAGAAGATCCCAGCGTAGGAAGGATTGCAGAACGCTCTGGAGTAGAGGTTCGCCACTATAATATCATCTACCAATTGCTAGAAGACATGCAGAACGCAGTAGACGGCATGATGGATACTGAAATCAACGATATATATATCGGAAAGGCAGAGGTTCGAGAAATCTTCCCAGGAAAGAAAAATACCGCTATAGGTGGATGCAGAGTGATCGATGGCAAAGTTCTTAAAAACGCCATGGCAAGGATTATCCGGTCAGAAGAAATTATCGGCGACTATCCGGTCTTAAGTATTAGACATTTCCGCGACGAAGTTAACGAAATGGCCACAGGGACAGAATGCGGAATCCAATTAGATGATTTCAATGATTATGTAGAGGGAGACATCCTAGAGATCCATAGAGTACAATAGGCTCCTTAATTCTGGAGGTAACCGACTATGACCAGAAGAATTGAACGAATCAACGAAACTATTCGAGCTGAACTTAGCCAAATATTATTGAAGAATATCAATGATCCTCGGCTTGATTGCATTATAACTATAACAGACGTTAGTGTTTCCCCTGACATGAAAAATGCTCAAGTATACCTGAGTGTTTTAGGCACTAAAGAACAGCAAGATGACGCCCTTGAAGGTATGAAATCAGCAGCTAGCTTCCTCAGACGAAGCCTTAAGAGCCGGATCTTATTACGGAACACCCCTTTCTTAACATTTAAATTAGATAACTCAGCTGAAATTGGGGACAACCTTTCTCGACTCATCTCAGAAGCAAATCAAACTGAGCCGTAATCACGAGTCGGTGCATGCCTGACGGTTTCCTAAACATATATAAACCTAGTGGTATCACATCCATGGATGTGATACGAAACATAAAGACCTGTATAGGCCCAGTCAAAGCTGGGCATTGCGGCACTTTAGATCCTTTGGCAGAAGGAGTTTTGCCAATAGCTCTTGGCAGAGCTTCCAGGCTCGTGGAGTACGTTTTGCATGAATCTAAAGTATATTGGGCACGGATTCAATTAGGACAAACTACCGATACTTTTGATGCCGAGGGCAATATTCTAAACAGCAACCCTACGACACACATCCAGCAAACAACTATCAATGATATTTTGCCCCGATATATTGGTAATATAAACCAAACACCTCCGTTATATAGCGCCCTTAAAAAAGATGGTAAACCGTTATACAAATACGCCCGGTCAGGCCACGACATCAGTGTTCCACAGCGAATGGTTTCAATATTCGATATAACATTCCTCCAATATGAAGAACCTTATTTGGACATACGAATTCACTGTGGAGCCGGAACCTACATTCGATCCCTAGCCAATGACATAGGTCAATCCTTGAAATGTGGGGCTCATCTGAACAAACTAATTAGAGAAGAATCCGGGGGATTCGAATTCAACAACGCGATCCCCTTATCAAATTTAATTACATCCATTCACGATAATCCTTCTGCACTACAGGACTTGTTGATCGCTCTTGACGAACCGATTAAATATATGCCAAAGCTCGCGGTGTCTCACAATACTGCATCCAAACTTCGAAATGGTAAACAAATCCCTTGTACTCCTTTCTCTGGTAATTACACAACATCCACCACATACCGAGCATACGATCCAAACGGACATTTCCTAGCCGTCGTATCTTACCAACCCTCCAAACCATCATGGAAACCACTAAAAGTTTTTAATTGACATTTAGTGCCCTGGACTACTTGCGAATGAGACCCATTCTCGTTTATAATACAAATTACCTTCTGGTGGCACTTGCTTGTGGCGTTGCATGTGAATTGTCATCAGGAGGACCAATAATTTAAGGAGTACGAGTATGGGAGCTGGCCACTCAGACAAAGGGTTAAGAGAACAAATAAAAATTCAAATCGAAGACTACAAAGAAAATGTTTCTAAATTTTTTGATTCAGGTAACAATGCAGCGGGAACCAGAGCCAGAAAAGCGTTACTTGACATGACAAAAACCGGCAAGGAGTTAAGAAAAATGATTCAAGAGATAAAGAATAATCAAAACTAATCTCGAACCGGTATGAGCCGTGTTGTAATATTAATATATACTTGCGGAAGCGGGATCCTTCCCGCGCTTCCGCAATTTTGAACCAGAGAATCTTTATTTATTGTCTTCTGACAGCTAGGGATTGTATCTACTGATGTAATCCTGTATTATTCACTAAGGGAATACCCTATTGGTGTTGTACTGGCATGTATTAATTTAGCGCTAGTAAACAATACACAACAAAAAAATGGAGGTTCTCATGGAAGCATATTGTTTTAAGTGCAGGGAAAAGAAAGAGATTCAAAATCCCACAGCCGTAACCTTAAAGAACGGACGACCTGCGACCCAAGGTACATGCGCTGTTTGCACAACGAAATTGTTTAGAATCGGCAAATCTTCCTAAACTCATTGCTGGGAGCTAGCGTCAATAGCAGTATTGACGCTAGTTAACAGTTAAATGTTGCCCAACATCTACGATACTAATCCGTCCCGTATTTGTGTTAATTGCCAGAAACAATTAGGACGGGTCCACTATATTAGTATCAAAAAGCCTAACAAATCAGATCAGCATCCTGAGGTGCATACTAAATGCATGGGCTGCCTGATATTCAACAAACACTTGCTAATCAGAAGTTTCCTAATAGCGTGTGTAGTTGGATGCGTACTAAATCTTGTCAACTACGGTGACCGGGTGAGCCTTCACACTCTAACCACGTCCTCAGTCAAAATCTCACTCAATTACATAGTGCCATTTATTGTATCAATGACTACTTCAATTTTAATTAGTAGAGTCGTGACAAAGACTGATCAAGAATAATTACGTATCACTGACACAACGGTACCCCGAACGCTTATATTATCCGCAGCAACAAAAATCGGAGCCATATTACTATTTGCAGGTTGTAGACGCACTACACCGTTTTCATGGAAATAAATCTTTTTTAACGTTGCTTCTTCCTCTTGAATTAACCAAGCCACAACGGTCTGTCCGTTGCTTGCTGTATTAGTGCTTTTAATAATCACCACATCCCCATCATCAATACAAGAATCAATCATGGAAGTTCCTTCAACCCTGAGCCCGTATAAACCTTCTCTAGCAGATATTTCTCCCGATATTTCTATGAATTCCGTATCATATTCATCCATTCCTGCTAAAACATCACCGTACACAGGCAGAGGGTGACCAGCGGCAATCTTTCCCAAAACCGGAACTTTGCCTCCGTTTACCTTCGAAGATCGACCTGTAATATCATTCAGTTCGATTCCTCTGGCCACATCTCGACGCCGATTCACTAAGTTTTTCTTTTCAAGAATTTTCAAGTTGTAATCAACAACTGAAGTTGAACTTATATTGCAAATACGCTGAATATCCCTGACTGTAGGAGGTAGTTCGTTCTCTTTCGAGAACGAACTAATCGCCTCAATTATTTGTTCTTGCCGCTTAGAAAGCTTTACTTCTTCCATAAATACCTACAATTAAAACATTTGTTCTAAACAATGTAACACACCGTCATCTTTAATTAAAGATACTAGCGACAAGTTTTTATTTAATCAGTGGAGTATGCTGCTTCTCCATGATCACCGATATCCAACCCTGCATCTTCTTCAGCTTCTGACGATCTTAGACCTAAACCAGGAATGATATCGAGCACTTTCAATATCACCAATGTAGCCACCAGGGAGTATATTACGGTTGCAATTATCAGGATAATATTATCTATTAATAACGATGAAGATCCTTCTATCACACCTTTAGCCCCTCCGATCGCCTCTGCGGCGAATATCCCAGTACCTAACAGTCCTATAATTCCGCCAATACCGTGCACTGCAAAAACATCCAAAGCATCATCTAAATTAATTTTTGACTTGAAGTAGACTGCATAATAAGTAATTACACCACTAACCAGCCCTAGTATCAAAGCTGCGTCCACGCCTACAAATCCTGATGCCGGGGTTATAGTGGCTAATCCCGCTATTGCACCTGTAGCCGCACCTACTGCACTAACTTTTCCGCCATGCATTAATCCTAGAACAACCCATACCATCATAGCAGTAGCAGCGGACGTATTAGTAACCAAAAAAGCACTTACAGCTTGTCCATTTGCTGCAAGACCTGATCCTGCATTGAATCCGAACCAACCGAACCACAACATAGAAGCTCCAAGAACTACAAATGGAACATTGTTGGGGGATCCTGGATTCCTTCTTTTGCCGACTAATGCCGCTGCTGCAATTGCAGCAACTCCAGCGTTTATGTGAACAACAGCGCCTCCGGCAAAGTCTAACGCTCCTCTATTGGCTAACCAACCATTGCCATCCCAAACCCAATGGGCAATTGGAGCATATACCAATGAGACCCATAGGACTAGGAACACCAAATAAGTTTTAAATTTAAACCTTTCACAAAAAGCACCGGTAATTAATGCAGGAGTTATAATTGCGAACATCATTTGGAAAATCACAAACACTTGATCTTCTGGAGTGTCTATTCCGTTTAGCGCTATATTGTTTAGAGAACCTATAAAGGCATTCCCTCCTTCTCCAAACGCAAGGCTATAACCCCAAAGTACCCAAACCATACTCACTAGTCCTAAACATACAAATGAATACATGATTGTAGATACCAAGTTTTTCCCTTGAACTAATCCTCCATAGAATAGAGCTAAACCGGGAGTCATGAATAATACCAACGCTGAGCACGTTAGCATCCATGCTATCGAACCTGATTCCATAATTCCTCCTCTATGCCTATTTTTGTCAATACGACGACATAGGTTGGGAGGAGTCTATTACACAGATGTTAAATCGATGTTAGAAAAATGTTACGTGTTTGTTACAAGACGTGGGCTACCGGTTGTTGCTATGGGCAGAAAGTTCTTTTGCAAACTTTATTTACTAGCGGATTTAGCAGAGGCTATAAGTCTTGATTTAGATCTAGCAGCTGTGTTCTTATGAACAAGCTTCTTACCCGCCACTTTATCAAGTTGCTTTACAGCTTTATTAACCAATTCGGTGATCTGTTCAGGATCTTCTTGAGATGCTATAGCTTTCTTAGCGGCACTGACTACCGTTCTAGTTTCGCTCATTATACTGTGGTTATGTAGTTGTTTGGTCTTGGATCGTCTGTGTGCCTTTTCAGCCGGCATTCTTATTCACCTATAATGTTTATGGAGTTAGTATACACTATTTTATCTAGGCTGCATATTATACGTCCAGGTTCTTTACTGTCCTCGCATGAGCTTGAATGAAACCTTTTCTGGGCCCCACGGCCTCGCCCATTAAAGTGGTAAATACCTCTACAGATTGCATCACGTCATCAATATTTACTTGCAACATCTGTCGCGTATCAGGATTCATAGTCGTTTCCCAAAGTTGCTCAGGGTTCATTTCACCTAAACCTTTATATCTTTGCGTTTGCAAACCTCGCTTACCTTCAAATTCTTCAAGTACATTATCTTTCTCAGATTCTGTATAGGCATATTTTGAGTCACTTCCTGCTTGGATTTTGTATAACGGAGGCTGTGCTATGTACAAAAACCCGTTTTCTATAAGAGGCAGCATTCTCCGATAGAAAAATGTTAGAATCAAGGTTCTTATGTGTGATCCATCAACATCAGCATCAGTCATTATAATAACTTTATGATATCTGACTTTACCTGAATCAAAGTCTTCTCCTTCTCCTGCTCCGATAGCTGCGATCATAGATCTAATTTCATCATGCCCCAATATTTTGTCAGGTTGTTGGAGGACTCTTTCCACATTTAATATCTTGCCTTTCAAAGGAAGAATCGCTTGGAATTGCCTGTCTCTTCCCATTTTCGCTGATCCACCTGCGGATTCACCTTCCACTATATACAGTTCTGATTTGCCAGGATCTCTTTCCGCACAATCGGCCAGCTTACCTGGCAAGGATGACCCATCCAAAGCATTTTTCCTGATTACTAATTCTCGTGCCTTTTTGGCAGCATCTCGAGCTTTTTGGGATGTAAGACATTTATCTATGATCTTTTTCGCATCGGCAGGAGTTTCTTCTAAATATCTAACCAGCCCCTCGCTAACTATCGTATCAACAGCTCCTCTAATTTCAGCGTTTCCTAATTTCGTTTTAGTTTGACCTTCAAATTGAGGATCTGTCAATTTGACACTTACAACCGCTGACAATCCTTCTCTAACATCTTCTCCAATCAAGTTGGGTTGTTCTTCTTTAATAAATCCTTGTTTCCTCGCGTAATCGTTCAATATGCGTGTCAAAGCTAGCCTAAACCCTGTGAGATGAGTGCCTCCTTCTTGCGTGTTGATACAGTTTGCAAAAGAATATACAGATTCTGTATAACCTTGGTTGTATTGAACAGCAACTTCAACCACGGCTTCAGGGACTTCCTTTTGATAATAGAACGGGACTTCATGCAAGTAAGACCTATTCTTATTCATATTTCTTACAAGATTAGCAATACCGCCATCGAAAAAATATGTGCGTTCAATATCTCCTTTCCTAGTTTTTTCGTGCCAGTAACTCGTGAAATGAATCTTCAAACCTTTATTCAAATACCCTATCTCTTTAAAATGGCTAGTCAGTATGTCAAAATCGAAATCCACAACTGGAAATATCTCTGGATCAGGAGTAAATCTTATTGTAGTCCCATGAATATCTGTAGAGCCCGCTGTTTCTAGTTTTCCTGTAGCAATCCCCTGATTGTATTTTTGTGTATATATTTTCCCTTCTCGATGAATTTCTGCTGTAACGTTACAAGATAAGGCATTAACTACGGACGCCCCAACTCCATGCAGCCCGCCGCTAACCTTATACGCCCCTCCGCCGAATTTTCCTCCAGCATGCAATGTAGTCATGACCGTCTCCAAAGCGGACAGCCCTGTCGTTGCGTGCTTGTCTACAGGAATACCACGGCCATTATCGGTTAAACTCACTTCTCCGTCTTCAGATATAGTGATATTAACTGTATCGCAATATCCTGCCATCGCTTCGTCAACACAATTATCAAGAATTTCATATATTAGATGATGAAGACCTCGTTGGTCTGTGCTACCTATATACATCCCTGGCCGGACTCTCACTGCTTCCAGACCTTCTAATACTTGGATATCTTTGGCTGAATAGGACTTGTTCGGTTGTTTCGTACTCATAAACCTTGACTTCGCTGACAAATTTCCAGATCACCACAATACCGGAACAGCTACCCTATTTTATCAAAATAAAATAAGTTCAACCCTACCTGAATGTCACTCTAATCTAGTGTTTATACACCTATACGTTATCCCAGAAAAATTCACCTGATAAAAACGCCTTGATCGCATAATCAACAGGTCTAAATAATGGTTCTGGCAATTCCTCTTTCCGAAACCATCCACATGTCTCAAATTTATCAGGCTCTTGTATTACAGGACATTGATCTTGCTTTAGTTTGCTTACATATTCCACATCAACATAGTGCCTATCATATTCAACAATATTTGACACACACAAAAATGTCATTTGACCCAGCACTAGACCAAATTCTTCCAAAGCCTCTCTTCGTGCGCAATTCTCAAAAGATTCACCAAACTCTAAATGTCCTCCTGTAGAACCCCAAAAACCTTGAGCGTGCGATCCCTTCCTTTTGGACAGGAATATCAAATCGTCTTTAATTAATAATGTGCCTACTCCAATTTTTACGATTTCCACTTTTTATCACCCAAACAAAAACTTAGTGTATTATACTTGGTCCCTTGATATAATAGTTTAGATGCGTACACTTCCTAATCCGTAAACATAGAGCACTTACCAGGTAGGTAATTAATAGTATGAAAAAGAGAATACTTACAGGAATTCGCCCCACAGGCAAATTACATTTAGGCCATTATGTAGGAGCATTAGAAAATTGGATTCAATTACAAGAAACGTACGATTGCTTTTTCCTTATTGCTGACTACCAGGCTCTAGGTGATCACATAGATGAAATGGAAAACATAAAAATCGCTGTCAGGGACGTAGTTCTAGATTGGCTGAGTGTAGGTTTAGATCCAAACAGGTCAACTTTTATAGTTCAAAGTTACGTTCCTGAACACGCCGAACTCGCGATGCTATTGTCAATGTTAACCCCACTTGGCATGCTTGACCGCAACCCTACTTTGAAATCCGAGAGGGAACGGATTTCAAACACTAGTCTATCTGTAGGCTTCTATACATACCCAGTAAGCCAAGTAGCTGACATACTTTTACCAAAAGCAAACCTCGTACCAGTCGGAGAAGATCAGTTGCCTCACATCGAAATGACAAGAGAAATAGCTAGGCGATTCAATAATCGGTATGGCGAAGTATTTCCTGAACCCGATAGTTTAGTGGGTAGAGTTGCTAGACTGATGGGCACAGATGGACAAGCCAAAATGAGTAAAAGTATAGGAAACGTAATATATTTATCAGACGATTCCGAAACCGTTACAAAAAAGATTATGTCTATGTACACAGATCCAACTAGAATTAGAGCAACCGACCCAGGGCATGTCGACGGTAACCCTGTTTTCCAATATCACGACGCTTTTAATAGTGATACTCAAGAAGTGGAGGATCTCAAAGAACGATACACCAAAGGCCAAGTAGGAGATGTTGAGGTTAAGCAAAAACTAATATTAGCTGTAAACGATTTCCTCGAACCTATCAGAGAAACGAGGGCTCAATATGAAACGAATCCATCTTTCGTAGATGAATGTATCGAAAACGGTTCCGCAAAAGGAAGAGAGACCGCGCAACAAACCATGCTTGAAGTAAGAGAAAAAATGGGACTTTATTATGCTTCCAAGTCCTAGGAAGTTTACAACCGTGAAGGGCAATCGTATATGAGCATCCCATCATCTACAACGGGGAAAACCGCAATGGAAGTTGCAATAGAAGCTGCTAACATTTCGGGCAGTTACATACTGAGCAAATTTAACACCGACCTCACCATTTCGTTTAAGGGTCGCACAGATATAGTGACAGACGCGGATACCCAGTCAGAAACTCTAGCCATGTCATTTATACAGAAAGAATACCCAGACCATAACATCTTGTCCGAAGAGTCTGATCCTTTTGACCAGGGCTCTGAGTTTACATGGATCATCGATCCTATAGACGGAACCAAAAATTATGCTTCCGGGATTCCTCATTTTTGTGTAGTGGTAGCGCTTGCAAGAACGGATCGTCAAACGAGGACTTTAGATATTATTACAGGAGTAACATTTGATCCGATCCGGAATGAAATGTTTACCGCAGAGATCGGCTGTGGCTCATACTTAAACGGCGAAAAACTTCATATCTCAGACAAAACACAAGTGATAGATTCAATTTTAGGGTTTGATTTAGGTTACGTAGACGATAAAGCCACTTCAGCACTTGAAATGATCCATAAAGACTTGTGGCCTAATTTGCAAGGATTCCGACTAATGGGCTCATCCGCTTTAGGACTAGCCTATGCTGCAGCAGGCAGGATTGACTTATATTTCCATCATTCATTGTCAGCCTGGGATGTAGCGTCTGGTTTACTATTAGTCAGAGAAGCTGGAGGAGAAATAATAACTAAATCCGGTGATCCCGCCCACTGCTTTAGCGGAAGTATCATTGCATCCAATAGACGCGTGTTAACAGATTTCCAAAAAATAACAAAAGAATCCACATGGACACGTTTATAAAATAAGAAAAGGAAACAAAAAGATCACATATTCATGAACGAACTCCCATTTTTAGCAACACCGTTAATCATTGTGTCTATCGCATATCTATTGGGTTCTATTCCAACAGCATTCTTAGTCAGTAAAAGTAAAGGAATAGACATTTTCGCTGTTGGGACGCAATCTGCTGGTGCATCAAATGTCTTTTCTAACATAGGTAAAACCAAGGCTGCCATTGTAATGTTGATTGACGTGTTAAAAGCAGGAATTGCTGTAGCAATCCCCATACAACTGGGCCAGCCGGATGCTGTTGTACTCGCTGCTGCCTATGCTGCCATCATAGGTCACTGGCATTCAATATTTACTAAATTTCGAGGAGGTGATGGCATGGCCAGCATGATAGGGATCATAACCATGTTAGTCCCTTCGATTGCAGTCATGTCGATGTTGATAGGAACGTTATTCATATTGATATTTAGTCGTTGGCGTAGTAGAACATGCATAGGATTGTTTGTATGTACAGTCGCTATAGTGATACTAGGTAGATCAGGAGTTTATCCCGCAACCACTATAATAGGATTAAGCTTTCTGTCTCTTAGCATAATAATCCATTCATTGTACAAACGAGCTAGAGCTTCAAAACACACTGTACCGCAACGTTCATCCGATCAAATTCCTATGAAATCATAACTTCCGAACAACAAAATCTTCGAAATCACTGTCTTGAACCCCTGTTTCATAGTTTTTCCCGTGTAGTAAAATTTTTTTATACGAGAAGCGTAAGGAGTACTTCATGCCAGATACAGACACAGGCAATATCCTGATATACACCCACCCTGACTGCGCATTTTCAGCCGCAGCTAAAGCAGACTACCGTAGAAGCAAAATTGCTTATACAGAAATTGATGTCTCACAACAACCCGAACAAATACCCGATTTGGAAAAACTTACCAATGGAGAGCGTATCACCCCAGTAATTGTGGAAAATGGAACAGTCACCATTGGATACAAAGGCGGATATTGAGACTTCTAGGGATTCGGTCCGAATCTCAAAACATCTGTTCTAAAACAGACTTTACAAAACAGAACATCTGTACTATTCTGTATAGTAATTAAAATATTTATAGAGGTTTTCATGCAATCACTAAATGACAATTCTGACAAAACTTCGGCGCTTGACATAGCAATCACCAGTATCGAAAAAGACCATGGTAAAGGTGCCATTATGCGCCTAGGAGACAAAGCGGACAAAGTAGAAACCCATGCAATACCTACCGGATCACTAACGTTGGATTTAGCCCTAGGAGTGGGAGGTCTTCCTAGAGGTAGAGTCACTGAAATTTACGGAGCAGAATCAGCAGGGAAATCAACCCTAGCAGTGCACTTCATGGCAGAAACTCAACGTACAGGCGGTGTAGCAGCATACATAGATGCCGAGCATGCATTTGATCCTACTTATGCAGGCCGATGCGGACTTATCCTCAAAGACTTGCTAATCGCGCAACCTGACAGTGGAGAACAAGCTCTAGACATAACTGAACAATTGGTAAGAAGTGGAGCCGTAGACAGTTTAGTCGTAGACAGTGTCGCAGCTCTAGTGCCTCAAGCAGAAATCGACGGCGAAATAGGAGACACTCATGTTGGATTACAAGCCCGATTGATGTCCCAAGCACTGCGAAAATTGACTAGTACCATCAACAAATCGAATACTGCAGTAGTATTTATAAACCAGCTCCGAGAAAAAGTTGGAGTATATTACGGTAGCCCAGAAGTCACACCAGGAGGGAGGGCTCTCAAATTCTATAGCTCTGTCAGAATCGATTTAAGACGGGCAGAATCTATCAAACAAGGATCTGAAATAATCGGCAATCGGGTCAGAGCACGAGTGGTTAAAAACAAAGTAGCCGCACCATTTAAAGTTGCGGAATTCGATATCATGTTTGGTACAGGCATCAGTAAAACTGGCGACCTCATTGAACTTGGAGTAACCGAGGGTTTGATTAAAAAGTCCGGGGCATTCTACTCGTATCAAGAGACGAAACTTGGACAAGGTAGAGAAGCAGCTAAAAGTTTTTTGAAAGACAATCCCACTGTGATGCAAGAAATAGAAGGATTGCTCCGCACAAAACAGAATGCTGCTGACCAACCAGATGAGCAATCTGCAGATGTAACAAAACTGGCCGATGATTTAAAATTATTGACCAATAACGAATAACCTTTACAACAGTCTAAGCCTCATGATTAATATGGCAACACCTATACCTATAAAATCCCACAAAATCATGGGGCTCAAACCTAACAACAACATCCCTACATAGCTTACAACGATCGCAAACGATCCTAAGGAAAAGACAACTTGGGATCGTTTCCATTTTAGGACCCTACACAATCCCAAAGATACCCCCCATCCGAGTATTAAAGGAATGCTTACTCTTTCTATTTCGATCGGTACCGAATGAGGTACATAAATTGATGCTACCATCCAACATGTGATAATTACTGGTACGCTCAGAATACACAAACCAAGTGCAACCGCTAAACGCGCTTTTGGAATTTCATACAACGGATTCCTCAATAACACAGTGCATGTCTTGCATTTAATACCAATCGAATCATCTCCTACACAATCAACGCAAATATCCTTCTCGCACTTACTACAATTTAAAGTCGCATCTCTTTCTTGGTGTTCATCACAACGCGTCATTTGTTTGAAGCTCTTTCGTCACGATCATAAATCAATCTCACTAAAAGTCTTAAATGATTTCCTTTTTTCAGCGTTGTACCCACCCCATTTCCTACGACACGTTTTAGGGCAATTACCGAGATTATCAAGCTACTCACGAACATTTCATTCGTATCTCCCCAGTAATAGACGAAAAGGAGAGTTATACCAACGAGGGCTATAGGGGCTGAATCTATTTTGAATATTTTCCTAACGATTGGTATACCTAGCACCCACATCCATGCAGAAAAATCTAAAACTAATAATGACGTAAAAAGTATATATATACTTCGCCCTCCCTTAAATTTCGAGAACATTGACCAGGAATTGCCAATAATAACCCATAACATTCCGTATAGTATTAACCACACGGGGATCGAGTCAATGATCTGATAAGCAGCTGCAGTAAATAAGATAAATCTAGGAATAATAATCTTAACAATGAAATCTGTTATCCCTAACATGACGGAAAGGTGCCCCCCTAAATTGTCCTTGATATTATTCAATCCAGGGTTACCATTGCCAATCGCAAAAACATTATCACTTTTTGAGATTTTGACGATTATGTATCCGGTAGGGAACGCCCCAATTATCAAACATACTACCCCAAATAGTACATAGAAAAGCAAAGTTTCCATCCTTTACTTCGCCAGCATTTCTAACTGCTCAACAGTCTCTACAGGAGGACCTACACTTCCTGGCGCCTTTTCCCAAGAATTTCCTAAGCCATGAAAGTCGCTACCTCCTGTAGCTATCAGGTCATAAGACGCACTGATTCGTAATAAATGATTGACTGTACCTACATCATAGCCA
This sequence comes from uncultured Dehalococcoidia bacterium, assembly GCA_964343075.1. Classification (GTDB taxonomy): domain Bacteria; phylum Chloroflexota; class Dehalococcoidia; order Lucifugimonadales; family UBA3495; genus UBA2588. Next base: position 38,867 of record CAYFGT010000011.1, read on the forward strand.
CCATAAAAAGTTTCCAGTCCATCTAACCCTTCGTTCTTCAAAATCCGAATCCATCGCGTCATATTTTTAATTTCAAACGGGTGGGCCAATACAGCTACTCCCCCAGTTGATTTAATTAAAGCTACTGCATCTTGGGGAGTTAGTTTCGGAACTTCCGCATATGCAAGTCCTTGTCGATTAAGATGATTGATGAATGCGTCTTTGGGAGCCTCAAAATAACCTGCTTCAACAAGCGCCAAAGCAATATGAGGGCGTCCAACTGTGCCATCTCCGGCTATTTGTAAAACTCTCTCCCAAGTGATTTCCATACCAAGATCACATAAGTTCTTAATCATCATCTGCGCTCTAGTCTTCCGTCCGTCCCTAAATCCAGTTAAATGTTGCTGGAATTGTCGGTTATGATAATCAATAAAATATCCTAATACATGGATTTCATCATCAGATGTATCAGCACTCAACTCTATACCTGGTATCAATCTCAAGTCTGGATATTTTTCCGTATACTGGAACGCTTCGTCGAGACCATTAGTAGTGTCATGGTCTGTAATGGAAAATAATGTAGCTGAACTCACTGCAACTCGATCTATAAGCTCAGCTACGGATAACCGTCCATCTGAATGAGTAGTATGAAGATGCAAATCCGCTACAGCCACATTACCTCATATCAAAAAATCGTACCCGGACATTAAAACAAGACTACTGGGCATATTCAGTGCTTCTTGTCTCTCGTATAACAGTGACTTTGATTTGCCCCGGATACACTAGTTCGTTCTCAACTTTATTAGCAATGTTTCTGGCCAGGTCAGAAGACATTACATCATCAATGTCTTCTGGTTTTACCAATACGCGTACTTCTCTGCCTGCCTGTATAGCAAACGCTTTATCAACTCCATCGAAACTCGTAGCTGCTGTCTCTAAATCCTGTAGGCGCTGTACATACAGTTCTACAGACTCTTTACGAGCCCCTGGTCGGGCAGCACTTAAAGTATCAGCAGCTGACACCAAGAATGATTCATCAGTATTGTGATGGTCATCATGATGTTCTGCAATAGACATGCATATCCTGGAAGAAACTCCATGTCGTTCAGACAGTTCAGCACCTATCTCTGCATGTGGCCCTTGCACTTCATGAGTTAGAGCTTTACCTATGTCATGTAATAACCCACCTAGTTTAGCTTCTTCGACATTTGCTCCTATTTCAGCAGCCATGATGCCGGACATCAATCCAACTTCTATAGAATGCTTCAACACATTCTCTCCGTAGCTGAAACGGTATTTCAACCTACCTAAATGCCTTATGAGCTCAGGATCCAATCCACTGATACCAACATCAAAAATAGCCTGTTCGCCCGCCTTCCACATAATCTGATCTATATCATCTGTGGCCCTTTGTACAGTTTCCTCAATCCGTGAAGGCTGAATCCTGCCATCTGAAATAAGCTTCTCTAACGCCGTTTTAGCTATCTCTCGCCTCACAGGATCGAAACAGGACACTGTAACCAGTCCAGGAGTATCGTCAATCATGACGTCAACTCCTGTTAACGATTCTAATGTCCTTATATTGCGCCCTTCTCGACCAATAAGCCTACCTTTCATATCGTCACTGGGCAGATGGACGACAGATGTAGTCCCCTCGGACACTACATCTGTTGATAATCTATTGATAGCTAGCGTTAAGACATTCCTAGCAGTTTCATCAGCTTGGGCTTTAAATTCTCTTTCTATACGTATGTTCCGCCTAGCCAAATCATATTTTAAGTCATCTTCTGCTTTAGAAATCACTTGGTTCCGAGCCTCTTCAGATGTTAACGATGCAATGTGTTCAAGCTTGGCCTGAACTTCGTCCTTTATTACCGCAACTTCTTTCTGAGAGGTCTCCAATTCGTCTCGTTCCGAGAGAAGCTCTTCTTCTTTATTCTGCAATTCTGCCGATTTTTGCTCCAGAGATTCTTCTCTCAGAATATTTCGATTCTCTAAGCGATTTAATTCTTGTCGCTGTGATTTGATTTCGTTTTCGCTCTCAGTTCTGATATTTAAAGCGCTCTCTTGAGCCTCTAGAATCAGCTTGCGCTTCTCTTCCTCAGCTTGATTCAGTAAATTAGCTGAGTACTGCCTTGCGTTCTCTACTAACTTACCGTCAGATCGCATCTTCAAATAGAACCAGAGTGAAAAAACAGTTCCGACTATTCCGATTAGTGCTAGGACGGAAAACAGAATTGTTTCTACCACGATAACCTTCCTTATTCCGTCTATTTAATTGTCTTTCCTACTTCCATCCTACCCAACCGTATCTGCAGTGTCAAGTGAATTTACTTACACATAAAGATAGTATCTTCTTGAGCCAAATACTGCATTATCTTATAATTGTGTCCTGATATTGTTAAGTTAGAGGAAGTAATGCCCGAAGATTATTACAAGGTACTTGGGGTTTCAAAAAATGACTCTCAAGAAGACATACGCAAAGCCTTTAGGAAAAAGGCAATGGAGTACCATCCAGATCGTAATAAGTCCAGTGACGCCCCTGAAAAATTCAAAGAAATAAACGAAGCGTATCAGGTCCTTTCAGACTCTCAAAAACGCTCCCAATATGACCGATTCGGTCATGCTGGAGTAGGAGGAGCGAGAGGAGGAGGTTCTCCGTTTGACGGATTCGACACTTTCGGAGGCTTCGGAGATATCTTCGACTCTTTCTTTGGGGGATCGTCTAGAAGAGCTGGTAACCAACCTAGTAGAGGGGAAGATATATATGCATCTATAAATCTGTCCTTTGAAGAAGCGGTGTTTGGTATAGAAAAAACTCTTAACATCTCTAGAATCGAACTTTGCGACACCTGTAACGGTACACGTGCCAAACCCGGTACTTCGCCAGATACTTGCGGTACCTGCAACGGAAGTGGGCAAGTAAGGCGGAGTCAACAGAGTGTTTTTGGACAGTTTACTCAAGTTGTTGGATGCTCTTCCTGTGAAGCCACAGGACAGATAGTCAATTCTCCTTGTGACAAATGTGCGGGGGTAGGGCTCAACCGTGTAAGCAGAAGCACCTCCATAGAAATTCCTAAAGGGATTGAGCACGGGATGCAAGTTCGTCTGACAGGTTGGGGTAACCATGGTAAAAATGGAGGACCAGCGGGGAATTTATATGTGGAGACCATAGTAGAAGATCATCCGGTATTCATACGAAGAAAATTTGATCTTCTATACGAATTGTCTCTTAATATAGCAGAAGCAGCAATTGGGACAGCAATAGATATACCAACACTAGAAGGCCAATCTCATCAGCTTAAAATACCATCAGGGACACAACCAGGTGATATTTTAACCATCAAAAACAAAGGTGTACCTCATCTCAGAGGCAACGGCAGAGGAGACATCAAAGTCATCGCAGATGTCCAAACCCCTGTAAAGCTTTCCAAATACCAGAAAGAACTGCTAAAGGAACTAGACAAAAGCTTTAAAGGCACTTCTAATGAATCGTCTTCTGGGGACAACAAAATAATCAACAAAATTAAAGATGCTTTAGGATAATAATCAAGGAACTAGGTACAATTCTCGCAAAGGAATAACTATGTCTTGGGATCAAATCAGCATAAAAGTACCACATGAATTTGTAGAACCTATCTCGCATGTGTTCGAGCGATACGGACATGGGGTAGGTATACAATCACTAAACCCCGACAGCGCTCAAGTCACAACTTTCCTTCCTTCTGGTTCTCCATCCCGTCTTGCAAGAATCGAGATAGGTGTAAATCTAGCTAGATCTATTACTGAAATGGGAGAGTTAGAGATATTACCATTAGAGGATGAAACGGACTGGAGAAATGCATGGAAAGAGCATTTCTCAGTGCTGAAAATCACCCAAACCCTGGTTATTAAGCCTTCATGGATAGACTACACACCTAAGGAAACTGAATTAGTTATTGAAATAGACCCAGGCTTTGCTTTCGGAACAGGCTATCATCCAACAACCCACAGCTGTCTAGCATTGTTGGAACAACTCATGATTCTAGGGGCTCAGATACTAGATTTAGGTACGGGATCCGGGATACTATCAATAGCTGCGGCTAAGTTAGGGGCCGCTCATGTAACAGGAGTAGATATAGACCCTATGTGTATCAGGGCGGCTAACCAAAACGCAAAAATATGTAACGTGGCAGCTACCACCAACTTTTATACAGGATCATTACCATCACCTCATATAAGTAGTAACACCTATGATTTCGTAATTGCCAATATTTCCTCGAGAATTGGAATCGAGAAATCAAATGATATTTTTGATGCTTTAAAGCCCGAGGGACTGTTGATACTTTCTGGCATCATAAACAACCAAGCTTCCATCACTATTGAACACTTTGAGCACCTAGGTATCATCGAAAATCAATACTGGAAAGACGACTGGGTTACATTTGCCATACGTAAACCTGTATCGGGAGCTAACGATCATGCGTAGCTTAGAGCCAAATAACATAGAACTCCATTCAGTGATTGGAACAGGAGCGGACTATGAAGTGAGATTGGCTGGTCATCCGGGGGAAGATCCAAGCATTGTGGTAAAACGCCCTAATCCTCATGCTATTTTAAAAAACCTACACGCCTCAACAGAATCCAGAACTAGTAAAATGGTGACTTTCCATGAGACTTTAGGTAATCAAGTGGATGGTCTGACTCAAATTATAGGGCACTTCCAAAACACTCCAGACAATCCAGTTTTGTATAGTGATGAATTAGGATTCGCATACACCGTAGTATGTCAATCAAGAGCGCCAGGAATACCGCTTAACGCGGACGTAAGGGCCCGTATATTAAAGGTACCTACAGGGCTTGGGCAAACCTTATTCTCATTATTCCCGTTAGGGATCGAAGACAAATTCAGTATTCCCAAAAAACTGATGGAAATCCAAACCCAACTTTACAACAATGGCTACTTGCTATTCGATCTGAATCCACAAAACGTCTTCTACTCACCTAACAGCGACAGCATCAATGTTATTGACACAGCCGACCTACATGATCTTAATGCTGACAATGACATAAAAACATCAAACAAATCGCTGGAAGACTACTTTGTAGAACTGATACGCTATTTTGTCGCATCTGAAAATATACCACAACATGAATCTGGGTATTTCACTCCCAGGGGAGATAGACCATATATTAGCATAGATTCAGAACTAGATATCCTTAAGAGAGAATTTGAAGACCTCAACACTCATGATTCAGCCTTGATGATTACAATATTGAACCGCATTTCTTCGAAGACCTATCCAGATATATCAGCGTTCAACAATGATATGCTAGTATATTTTGCCGAAACTGAAAAAAGACTAGAGATCGCTTCCTCAAACCCGGAATTATTAAAGGCTTGGAATGAAGCAAGATCCAGTTTTACTCATGACCATTGGTCTAGATACGACTTTGATACCAACACTGATTCATTACAAAACGGAGATAAAAATGGGGAATAATATAGCTACAAGCCAAAATAATTCTGTGCATGGTGATGACTCCTTGATCACGCTAGCTGTTGATAATACAACAAACATAGATGCTGTTATGGACGGAGTGACAGATCATGGAGGAGCTGAAGCAAGTAACGCTGTCAAAGAACGACTGAAATCTATCCAGCCTTCAACATCTGGAGATATCCAGAACCTACTAACAGAGCTTAATTCAGAGTTTTTCCAAGTGGGAGGAGGTAGATTTTTATTAACTACAGCATCTATTGTTGTGTCAACTCCGTCTCAACTATCTCTAGTAGCAATCGGGGATAGTCCCGTGTATGTGATAAGAGAAGGTGAGTTCGCCCAACTTTCCGGCAGGATCGGAGGGTTACTTAGGCTCACTGCATCCTCTGCTATAGGAGGTCAAGAGTCTCTAACCTTCCAAACTTTTGACGCGACAATAACTGCAGGAGATAAATTATTGATAGTGTCTGATGGTATAAGTGATAATCTTGAATTAGACGAAATCAAGAAATTAATGAGCGACAGTAAAAATCCTCAAGAATTGTGCGAAATACTCGAAAGTACATCAGCTCAAAGAACTGAACGCGGAGGTACCCCTTCATCAATGAGAGGTAGAGTACGAAAAGATGATCGAAGCATAATCGCACGCTTCTTCTGAAACAAATGTTGTTTAAAGATTTTGTATTTGATAACATTCGTTACTCATAATAAAAACAGGAGACTATTTTGGGAAGAATTAAGGTAGCTATTATTGGCGTAGGCAACTGCGCCTCTTCTCTAGTCCAAGGGATATATCAATATCCCGAAACCCCCGACAACGGCAAAGTCGCAGGGATAATGCACAACAAAATTGGAGACTATAAGATCGAAGATATTGAGGTGGTTGCTGCCTTTGACGTAGATCAAAACAAAGTTGGTAAAGATTTATCAGAAGCTATCTTTACTGAACCCAACAACACAATCAAGTTTACAGAAGTGCCAAAAACAGGTGTGAAAGTGCAGATGGGCACCATTTTAGATGGGATAGGCCAATATACCGAACACCTGATCGAACCTTCTAAGTTTGATCCGGTGGACGTCGCACAGGTCCTTAAAGAACGAGAGGTTGATGTAGTAATTAATTACTTGCCAGTAGGTAGTCAATCCGCAACTGAATGGTACACAGAACAAATCCTGCAAGCCAATTGTGCGATGGTTAACTGTATACCAGTTTTCATAGCGAAGAACGAGTACTGGAGTAATCGATTCAAAGAAACTGGAGTGCCTATTGTTGGGGATGACATTAAATCTCAAGTTGGAGCCACCATACTACACAGAGTATTAACTAGACTCTTTGAAGACAGAGGAGTTAGTGTTGATAACACCTACCAACTTAATTTCGGAGGGAATACTGACTTTCTCAATATGTTAGAGCGCGAGCGACTTGTATCAAAAAAGATTTCAAAAACATCCGCTGTAACTTCCCAGATGGACAATGATGTAGATCCCAATACCGTCCATATTGGACCAAGTGATCACGTTCCTTGGTTAAACGACCGTAAATGGGCATACATACGAATGGAAGGGAAACTGTTTGGAGAAGCTCCAATCAATGTTGAAGTGAAACTAGAGGTGTGGGATAGCCCGAACTCAGCCGGAGTAGTAGTAGATGCCATTAGATGTGCGAAATTAGGATTAGACAGAGGGATAGGAGGACCGATTGCAAGTGCTAGTGCATATTTCATGAAGTCTCCCCCCAAGCAATTTACAGATGATGAAGCTCGAATACTCCTAGAAAAGTATATAGAGACACTATAAGGACATTTACAATGGATCACCTATCCATTGCACTAGTATCACCTTACGATTTATCCTTCCCAAGTGGTGTCAATAATCACATCATCAATCTAGCAAAGTTCCTAACAACAAAAGGACACAAAGTCGAATTGATTGGCCCTTCTTCAAAACCATTCCACTTAGAAGATGTCCAGTTCCATTCCCTAGGACCTTCAATTAGTATTCCTATAGCTAACACTAAAACAAGACTTTCCCTCAATCCTTGGGTCCACCATAAAATCAGATCCGTAATGGCTCGCAAATTTGACATTGTACATATACATGAGCCTTTCATGCCGTTAGCCTCGCTATTTACTTTATTATTAAGCCAACATCCCATTATCTGTACATTCCATGCGTACCATGAATACCGAAATCCTTACAAATTACTCCAAGATTTCATGCCTAAAGCCATTGCTAAAATAGACTATGCTATATATGTTTCTGAAGCATCCAAATGCTATGTCGAGAGATGCTTACCCAATTTCTCTGCACCTATGTCAATTATCCCTAATGGCATAGACTTGTCACAATTTGACAGATGCATAGAAACGATATCAAGCAACAAAGCTTTATCACTCGCTTTTATAGGAAGAGATGAACCTCGGAAAGGATTGAAAGTCCTGCTTAAGGCTTTGGAAGATCTCTCATATTTTCATGCCAATCTAACATTGATTGTAGTCGGAATCGAAAATTTGGAGACCTATAAGACTATATTCCCTAATTTGTTTAAAACCTTCACTGTTGAATGTTATGGCTCTATAAATAATGACTTTATACCCAAAATTCTGGCCAAGAGTGACATCCTTTGCGTTCCGTCAACAGGAGGAGAAAGTTTTGGAATCATTTTGCTAGAAGGCCTTGCTAGTAATACTCCTGTGGTTGCGACAAATATCGATGGATATGCAGGCGTACTCGCTCCTCATAACTATCCTTTAGTGAAAATAAATGATTCCAATTCACTTAAAATAGGGTTAGAACAATTATTAGTTAAACCGCTTTTAAGACAAAAACTGGCTGAATTGGGCAATAATATTGTGAGAAAATATTCATGGGAAAATATTGGCAATAATATTGAATCCACTTATTTTAATATCTGTAGGTGAATATGTTTTACAAACTAAATATTAGACCTATGCTCACCCAATTCATAGAAATACCTATTGCTAAAATCATGCACAAATGCGGACTGCAGCCAAATCACATCACCATGGCATCTTTAGTCTTATGTATATTCAGTAGCTACATGATTATCTCAAACAATTTCATAGTTGCAGGGTTGATATTTTTCTTCGGCAGTTGTCTTGATTTATTCGACGGTACTTTATCTAGACTTACCCAAACTTCTAGCGAATTTGGAGCATTACTTGATTCCATTGGGGACAGAGTCGGAGAATCCTTCATCCTTTCGGCTATAATTATTCTACCGATTGTTAACTCAATACCAAATGAATTTTTACTGAATAACCCCATTTCATATTTATCGATAGATAACCAAATCCATATGAGTCTTGTTCCGCTAGGATTAATTGGATTAATAGCCTCGCAATTAGTAAGTTACACGCGAGCTAGAGGAGAAAGTCTCGGTGTCCGAACTGAATCAGGAATAATGAGTAGAGCTGAACGCGTCATACTATTATCCATCGGACTGGTTACAGGGTACATATGGGTATCAACGGCTTTGGTAGCTATTTTTTCAACTATTACACTATTCCAGAGGATCTATTTAATAAGTATAAGAGTCTCGACAGTAGTAAATACTGACACCAGAGAGTAAAATATGTTGATACTAGCGAAAGGATGAGGTCGAAGTGTTTAACGAAATAAACGGTACACAAAATGGAGTCGGATTGAAGATTGGTATAGTAGTATCACGTTTCAATGAATTCATAACCAAACAATTACTTGATGGTGCACTCCAGACATTAACAAGTGCCGGCGTAAAGGACTCAGACATAACTGTTACATGGGTACCCGGAGCATTTGAGTTACCAGTGGTGTCTAAATCTTTAGCCGAAAACACCGACGTAAATGCGGTTATATGTTTGGGCGCAGTAATAAAAGGAGAAACTGACCATTACGACATGGTAGCAGGGAATGCTGCTAGTGGAATTCTAACCACATCTCTTACAACTACTAAACCAATAGTTTTCGGAGTATTAACAACTAATACTTTAGAGCAAGCAATCAATCGATCAGGCGGTAAATCTGGTAACGCCGGCAGGCACGCAGCTGAAGCGGCAATAGAAACAGCAACAGTAATAAACCAAATAAAGAATACATAACATGAAGTTTGGCATCACTGCTCCTAATAATTGGGGGATAGAAGAACCGTCAGAAGTACTTAAAATAGGGAAGTTCTACGAAGATTTGGAGTTTGATTCTTTGTGGACTATGGATCATCTTTTCAATATAGGCTATATTGGCAAAAGATTAAACGATAAGCCTTACTATCACCCATTAGGCACATTATCATGTATAAGTGTACTAACCTCCAAGATCAAACTAGGTACTTCAATCATGGTACTTCCATATCATAATCCAGTTGAATTGGCCAAATATGCAGCAACCCTAGATCAATTTTCGACAGGCCGGCTTATCTTAGGGGTAGGCGTTGGAGCGATGAAAGAGGAATTTGAAGCATTAGGAATCTCACTGTCACAAAGAGCGGTCTTGACTAATGAAAGTATTAATATAATGCGTGAACTATGGGAGAACGAACTACCAACATATAGAAGTCCTAGATGGAACTTTGAAAACGTTACTTTTTCTCCTAAGCCGTATAACAACAGCATTCCTATTTGGGTAGGAGGTGCTAGTCCTGGTGCTATAAAAAGAGCTGCTACTCTTGGTGATGGCTGGCATCCTTCAGGTATAACTCCTGCTGAATTCTATGAAGGTAAATCAAAAATCGAAGAAATCTGCGCCTCTATCAATAGAGATAATACAAAACTTGATTATTCTATACGATTGGACGTCTCTCCCAAT
>CAYFGT010000012.1:0-47425 GCA_964343075.1 uncultured Dehalococcoidia bacterium
GACCAACTTTATTTAACATTTCTTGAGCAATCTCATACCGCTCGTCTTTATCAACACCTTTTATCTCTAACCCATACGCAGCGTTATCTATTACGTTTCTATGAGGCAGGAGACCAAAATGCTGGAATACCATTGCCATCTCATTTCGCCTAAATTCTCTAAGACGATCTGCGTCATACAACAGTATATCGTCATTATTAATATTGATTTCACCACTAGAAGGTTCAATAAGCCGCAACAAGCAACGTACTAATGTAGATTTACCACTACCCGATAACCCCATTACCACGAAAGTTTCACCTGGATACACATCGAAGGAAACATCGTTAAGAGCTACCACGTCTCCATAATCTTGAAGAACTTCTGTTTTGTCTGTTTCGCCATCATCCGAGTTAACAATCTCATCCTGATTATCGCCAAAGATTTTCCACAATGATTTAACTGATATTATCGGATCCAAGGGAGACTCTGTTGTTGAATTGTCTAGCATTAAACTCCTCCTATTCGTCAATAGTGCGACGTACCTAACTGGTGAGTTATACGCTAAGAGTCGTAATATAGAGGTTCTCTCGTATTTTGTACGGTATGGAACATCTGGCAAGCATACCCCGTTGAACCCCTAGTGTCAAATCAGGTATCGTTCAAATAATTTCAGATTAGACGTATTTCGTCCTTAAAACAGTCTTATTTACACGAATCAGTCTTAAAACAAGATAATATAACGCTTTCCTGTGCCTATGTTCAATGTTTACGTAGTTTATATTATGTAAACTAATTACGATGATCGAATCTCTAAGAATTCTACTTTGCCGTTTCTTACCAATTCTTTAATACGGTTTTGCTTAGGCGTCATCTGTGATGTCCCGGATTTAAATTCTATTAAGACAATTTTGTCCTCTTCGAACTGAATACCATCTATCGGACTTCCTAGAAACCTGAATTCCCTATGATTAAATGGGTATTCATTTGACAATGGCACCCACTGCTCAAAATTCAATCCCGAAATGACTGATTGACTTCTAACCCGATGGGCAAGGTCACGGATTTCATGTTTTGCTTTTCCTAATGATTTAATCAAAATTATCAATACAAGCAGTAGGGATATTGATACAACAGAAAATATTAATATATCCAATCTTCCACCTCCAACCAGGGTTTACTCTGGCAGTATCCTCATTTGAGCGTTGATATCTTTCTCTAAAAACAATTCAAATTCAGCATAAAATTCTACCATTGTGAGCCCAAAATATTGTTCGAAAGCTCTATCTCGCCCGGCTAAATGCATTGCTGGGATGAATTTTTTGTACAAAATATCTATTGAACTCTTTTCTACAAGCAAAGCTGTAGCCCATTGCCCAAATTCATACTGAAGCCTACCCACACAATAGTCGCAAATTTTTTCGGTGGCATATGTCGATTCTTCATCATGCAAATTTCGGATAGATAACTGAGGATATTCTCTCCGGAGCTCATGGACAGCATCCATAGCCTCTTCCATCATTTGACGAAAAGAAACCCAACCTTCCTTGTCTGACAAATACAAAGCAAGGAATTCAGCCGAACCTTCTTCTAGCCATCTAGGTAAACTATCATAATCTAGCACTTGATCGGTTTCTGGATCAAAACGATATATATGATGTGCATTTTGATATATATGCACAGTTTCATGAGCAGCGACTTTAGAGCCAAAACCCACATCTATTTGTAGAGGATTCCCAATCACAAAAGACTGATTCGGTTTTTCTAGATGATGTGAGTGTTGAGCAAAAGCATTAGACCCTTTATAGTGAGCTATCTCTTTGATCCCTACTCCTTGATCGTTCATACAGTGGTTGAAATCCTGCCTATCATACGCCCAATCACAATAATCCTGAGCCATTATTTCAGCTTCCTTTTCATCGGTACCGACAATATAAACTCTATAAGGGCCATAAATCCCTAAATAGTCTTCCACTACGTCAATGCCTCTTTTGACTTCCTGTAGGGAATCAGAGCCCAAATCACCAGCAAGCATATATGTGGTCTCGATTTCTGTAGGGGAATTCCATCCCTTTCTTATTAGATGGCCTCCTTCAACTCTAGCAGCCTCACTTAGAATATTACTAGTAGATGCGAAGTAACTTGGAGTACCTGAATAAATTGTCTGTTGTCCTTCAGATGGGTTGTGCGCTTCTTGATGGTACACGTCAAAAATTGGATCATTGATATCTGTTTTGGAATGCAACTCAAGACTATCACTGATGGCAGATCCATCACTTAAATCCCCAGAATTAGAGTCTTTGGCTTGGCTTAGCAGTGCCTCTAATTCCATAATACGTTTTTCCAGTTGTAATTGGACCACTTGGTCCTCGAGTGCCTTCTCTCTTTCATTTTGACTGGACGTGCGCAAATTAGGTGCTTGATATATTTGGGTTTCTGAAAAATCGTCCTGAGGATAATTAGCAGGGGAGGATACACATGCGACTATTAATACTGGCAGTAACATGGTCGCAACCACAAGTGTCCTTATATCCATAAACCTCATTAACTGGAACAGTTCTGGCTCCGCAGGTAGGATTCGAACCTACGACCGATCGGTTAACAGCCGATTGCTCTACCACTGAGCTACTGCGGATCATTTTGTTAGACAAAAATTGTAGCACTTTACGGTGGCTGCCTCAATACCAAACTAGCCCCAAAGATACAAATACATCTTGACTCCACAATTCTAATAAACTTGACAGTTCATTATCAAGTTTATTAGAATTTATGCATAAGAAAATGGTATGAGCTTTAATAATGAGTGATAATTATTATGAAACATTAGGCGTACAAAAAGGCGCCTCTCAAAAAGAAATTACCGCTGCTTTTAGAAAGTTAGCTAGAAAATATCATCCTGATGTAAATCCTGATAATTCAGAAGCTGAAGAAAAATTCAAAGAAATTAACGAAGCTCACAGCGTTTTATCTGATCCTGAAAAACGTAATCAGTATGATACTTTTGGAAATTCAAGGAGTAATTTTCATGCAGGGGGACCTTTTGGTGGTAGCCCTTTCGGCAATGTAAATTTCAACGGAGGTAATTTTCAGAACTCTGATTTCTTCTCATCCATGTTCGGAGGGCAAACGCGACCGACTCAGGATCCACCTGTAAGCCATGAGAAAGAATTAGACGTTAAAGTGACTTTAGAAGAAGCATTTCATGGAGCTAAACGGGTGATCAATATAGACGGCAAGCGCCTCCAGATATCAATACCCCCTGGCGTAGATCAAGGGTCCCGTGTGCACATCAAACTTAATACTAATAGTATTAAAGACTTGTACCTCAACATATCTTTGGAAGCAAGCCTCAGGTACTCAAGGCAAGGTAATGATCTTTACGTTGATATCGATTTACCTCTGTTAGATGCTGTTCTCGGCGGAGAAATTGAAATAACTGATCTGCAAGGTATAACCCACACCTTAGAAATCCCTAAGCAGACAGCTAATAACACTGTTTTTAGATTGGCTGGCAAAGGGATTCCTCCGTTAAGCAAAAATGACATGACAGGAGACCTAGTTGCTGTGATGAGAGTCGTGATCCCCAGTAATTTAACTCCAGAAGAATTAGAACTTTTTGAACAATTGAATCAAATCAGAAATAAGGTGAATTAGTATGGTTTTCCCAGAACAATTTGAAGAAGAGCCATGTTTTGTCATAAGTATAGCCGCTAGGATGGTCGGAGTACATGCTCAAACATTGAGGTATTACGAACGAGTAGGGCTGATTTGGCCTAGTAGATCCGTGGGGAAACAAAGACTTTACTCTCCTGCCGACATCGAAAGATTACGCAGAATTAAAGAACTAACTGAAGATTTAGGGGTCAATCTAGCAGGAGCAGAAATCATCCTGAAGTTACTAAAACGAATAGACGAACTCGAAATCAAACTAAATGACACTCAAGACACCCTTACCAATCTGCAAAAAAGGGTCGTCCGAAAACCTTCACTGAACAATCAAAAGGAGGCATAACCATGTTAAGACCTGAACAATTCACCGAACAAGCACAACAAGTACTCCAAAACTCACAAGAAATCGTCCAGAAATACAACCATTCACAATGGGACGTAGAACACGTCTTAATGGCTTTATTAGATTTTAAAAACGGAGTTGTATCAGAGATATTAAAAAATTTAGACATCAATACAACAGAATTAAAATCGCAACTTGGACAATCTCTGGAATCTACTCCTAAAGTTACGAGACAAGGGAATCAAATTTACACAACACCTAGAGTAGCCCACCTACTAGAAATGGCAAAAGAAGAATCAGATCGACTCAACGATGAATTCATTAGTGTAGAACATATCTTTGTTGCGGCTGTAAGGGAAACCCAAGGGGTGACTTCTGTACTCCTCAAACGATTTGGTATAGAACAAGAAAAAGTATATTCCGCATTAATGCAGGTGAGAGGAAATCACAGAGTAGATGACCCGCGAGCTGAAAGTAAATATGGGTCTCTAGAGAAATATAGTATAGATTTAACCCGTTTAGCAAGAGAAGGTAAACTGGATCCTGTTATAGGTAGAGATTCAGAGATTCGACGGGTTATGCAGACGTTGACTCGTCGTAAAAAGAACAATCCTGTGATTATAGGTGAAGCCGGAGTAGGCAAGACCGCTATAGTAGAAGGCCTAGCTGCTCGAATTGTTGCTGATGATGTCCCAGATTCACTAAAAGGCAAAAAAGTATTAGCGTTAGATATGGGGGCATTAGTCGCAGGATCAAAATTCCGCGGAGAATTCGAAGAACGACTGAAATCCGTAATGGACGAGGTAAAATTAGCTCACAGAGAAATCATCTTATTTTTAGATGAAATACACACCATGGTAGGAGCCGGTGCATCTGAAGGAGGAATCGACGCCAGCAATCTGCTGAAGCCGGCTCTAGCCAGAGGAGAACTCCAGTGCGTTGGAGCCACCACTATAGAAGAATTTCGTAGGCATATAGAAAAAGATGCAGCTTTAGAACGAAGATTCCAATCAGTGTATTTGGAAGAACCTAATCTGGAAGAAACGGTAGAGATATTGAAAGCTCTCCGTCCTAGATATGAAGCTCATCACAAAGTAACAATAGACGACTCAGCGTTAGAAGCGGCTGCTAGATTAAGCAATAGATATGTAGTGGATAGACAACTACCTGACAAAGCTGTCGATTTTATTGACGAAGCAGCAAGCAAACTCAGAATAGACATGGAAAGTTTACCGGCTAACTTACAAGATCTAGAACGTAAAATTTCAGAGTTACAAGACCAAGAAGAAGCGTCAGCCCAATTAGCTGAATATGAGACTGCTGCCGAAATAAAAACCGAACGTCTCAAATTAGAAGCAGAATTAGACGATGAAAAAGTCTCTATTTTAGGAGATAACAAGAACGAGCTTATAGTTAATGAAAACGACATAGCAGGACTTGTCTCTTCATGGACAGGAATCCCTGTAGGAAGACTGTTAGAATCCGAATCAGGGAAACTCTTGGAAATGGAAACAGAGTTACACAATAGAATCATTGGCCAGGATCATGCTGTCACTGCGGTATCTGATGCCATACGCAGGTCTAGATCTGGCATTAGTGACCCTAACCGACCTATCGGAAGTTTCATGTTTTTAGGGCCCACCGGAGTCGGCAAAACTGAATTAACGAAAACCCTAGCAGAATTCCTATTCGATGATGAATCCGCAATGGTACGAATAGATATGTCTGAGTACATGGAGAAACACACAGTCTCTCGATTGATTGGAGCGCCTCCTGGATACGTAGGATATGACGACAGTAGTGGACAATTAGTTGAGGCTGTTCGACGCCGACCTTACCGAGTGATTTTATTCGATGAAATTGAAAAAGCTCACCCTGACGTATTCAACATCCTGCTGCAAATACTTGACGATGGTAGGCTTACAGATGGTCACGGCAGAACTGTAGACTTTACAAACACAGTGATAATAATGACTAGCAACCTAGGAACTTCTGAATTTCGAAGAGTACCATTTGGCTTCAGAAAAGATACAGACGACCAAGATGAAAAGGTAAGGTTAGAACGATCTGTGAATGAAGCTCTTAATAAATCATTCAGGCCTGAATTCTTAAACAGGATCGATGAAACAATAGTGTTCAATCCATTAACTCAGGATGAAGTCCTTCAGATGGTAGACCTTATTATGAACAATCTACGGAACCGTCTTAGTGATCAAAACATATCCTTTGAAATCACCCATGCAGCAAAACTACATTTAGCAACTCAAGGATTCGACCCCGTGTTTGGAGCACGGCCGTTAAAGCGGGTAATACAACGTCAAATAGAGAATCTATTCTCACAAAAAATCCTAAATGAAGAATTCCAAAGCGGAGATCACATTCAAATATCTGTAACGAAAGGAGAATTAATCCTACGTAAAACTAATAAAAGTGTAGGAAACGAAGCTGCCTGATACAATCTGCGAATATGCAGAAGAAACTATCTGAAAAAATATTCTATGGCTGGGTCATAGTAGGGACGATGTGGTCAATTAATTTTGCAACCATGGCCACTGGAAATCTCAATTTGGGATTATTTATACTACCCATGGCACACTCGTTAAACATGAGCAGGCAACAATTTGGTTGGGCCGCAACGATGCGCAGGGTTACTGCTGGGTGCTTTAGCTTTTTCGTAGGACGCATTCTTGACATTTATGGACCTAGAGCATTGATTACATTGTCCTCTCTCACCATCGGCATAGCATTGTTTCTTTGTTCCATCATCACGGCCCCTTGGCAATTTATAGCCCTATTTGGAATCTTGGGAATTTCGGGACTTGGCGCCCCCAATAGCATAGTCACTTCGGTCCCTGTCGCCAAATGGTTCGAACGGAATCGGGGTAAAGCGTTGGCGGTAGCAACATCTGGCCTTGGGATCGGAGGTATCTTCTTCCTTCCTTTTACTCAAGTGTTAATTGAACTTGTAGGCTGGAGGAACACTTGGGCCACATTGTCAGTAATATTTGTGGTCTTGTCGGTCCCATTATCAATCTTATTCCTCAGAAGACAACCTGAAGACATGGGATTACATCCTGATGGGAGACTTCTTACGGAATCTACACATAATGACTACGCCACCACCATGCATTTTATTTGGACAGTATCATCTGCATTCAAAACCCCGACTTTCTGGAAACTGATCACAGTCTTTACTTTACTGGGCCTAGTACAAGGAGGCACCACTGTCCATAGGATTCCTTACTGGGTCGAACAGGGCTTCGACCCCAGGGTTGTTTCATATTCTTTTGCAGCCGACGCAGCAGGGGCAGCCACTATGGCGTTAATCGCAGGATGGCTTGCTGACAGAATAAACATCGTCCACATTGGCATAGGCTCTTTTTTAGGATTCACTGCATCATTCGTTATGATGATTACCGCCACTAATAATTTCTGGCTTTTTGCCTCTGGGATAACATTCGGGTTGGCAGTAGGAGCAAACATGGTACTTCATGGATTCATATTCGCACACTTTTACGGGAGAGAATTCTTAGGTACGATACGAGGCATAGTGATGCCAGCCACGCTTGCTAGTGCAGGTATAGGAGCTCCATTCATAGGCTATTTAAGAGACATGGACGGAGACTATTTCAGGTCTTGGTGGATTCTGCTATCAGTGTGCATACTAAATTCAATCCTAATGTGCACAATCAAACGACCTAAAGTTCCCACAACGTAAAAGAGGGCAAAAGACCTAAGCCCTTTGCCCTCTTTTAAAACTTAGATTAGTTCTAAGTATTAATGGTTATGTTCCAGATGGTGATGGATATTCTCCTTCGCCTCTTCTGTCACCCAAGCCTCCCAAGCGTCATGTTCGCTCAAGAACCATTCGGCAACAGCGTGTCCTGGATCATCTTTGTATTCTGATTTCTCTTTATTCTCGTTATACCAAGCCTCAGCAGGAAGCTGGAATTCAGCTGGCCAGCTGTACTTGTTCAAGAAAGACACTACATCGGGAGCGTCTGCTAACATACTTTGGTTAACAGCGATCAAAACCTCTGCCAAACCGAATGCGCAACCTAATTTAGGTTCTCCATCACAATCTTCGGCAGGATCTTGCTCTAATTGAACCAAATCATATTTTGCATCCGGTTCAGTGGGTCCCCACATATATCCTAACCAGTCTGTGCCTTTGTCACCGGCTGCCCCGATAGACGCGAACAGACCAGCCTGGCTGCCTGGATCTCTGAGTTCGATAACGTCAGACAGTCCGAGTACTTCAATCTGAGCCTCGTTAACACCGCGGCAAGCCCAGCCAGCTATACAGCCAACTAGGACACCTTTTCCGCCACTATCTGGTTGCTCGAACAAATGATAGTATTCCAACAGGTCTGTAGCTTTTACTAAGCCAGGATTAGCATCGATAGTGTGTTGATGTACAACGAAGGTACTCTGCCAGTTATCTGCTAAGCTTTTGCCTACACCAATAACTTGACCATTCTTAGTTCCTTTATCCCAAGCTTCGTTCTGGTTAGGGAGCCAAACTTCCATATTGATATCAACATCCCCTTTAATAAGTCCCTGGAATAATGGGACTGTAGAGCCAGGAACAGATCCTACGGGGTATCCATACCCGTGTTCTACAATGTAACTAGCTACACCATTTTGAACTGCAACACTAGTCCAGTCCAATCCGGCAAATATAATTTCTCGTTTTTCTCGAGTTGCTTCAACTTCGACCTCAACGGTCTCAGTCTTAATGACTTCTACTTCTTTAACTACTTCTACAGGTACTTCTTTTACGACTTCTACAGTCTCGGTAACGACCTGTGGTTCAGAACCACAAGCAACTACTGCTACAGTAACCATTGAAATAACTAATGACAGAAACAATAATTTTGCGCGCTTCATAACTTCATCCTCCTTGATAATTTCGCAAGCGATAAAAAACACAATGTTTCGTCTTGGATGATTAAACCCTACCGCGAAATCACCCTCTCCGTCAAATCAAAAAATACATTTATAGGTAAACCATTTTGATTCCCGTCAACATTTTCAGATTCAAATTCTAAGTTATGTTAACTAAAATACGGCCGTTCAGGCCGGCTTTCTGCTCCGTAAAACCCTAATTGCCGCCAAGCTTCATATGCAGCGATAGCCACTGCGTTAGACAAATTAATACTCCTATTTTTAGGCATCATAGGTAAGTAGCTAAAAGTGTTCGCCACATACCGATCCAATAATCCATCAGGAATACCTGTATCCTCCGATCCAAATATCAAAGAATCATTATCGGTGTATAATAATTCAGAATACAGAGTTGTTCCTTGAGAAGTGAAAAATACCAAGTGCCTATCAGGGAACCGACATACATATTCATCAAAACTTTTATGCTCATGCAAATCTGACAAATCCGAATAGTCTAAACCTGCTCTACGAAGTTTAGCATCCTCAAGATCAAATCCTAAAGGGTGAATCAGATGCAAAGATACTCCTAAATTAGCGCTCAGCCTGATTAGATTTCCTGTGTTAGCAGGGATCCTTGGTTCAACTAAGACGATGTGAAACCGCTCTTCCATCCTAAACTCATCTGTGCATTATTAGGTGTTTACTATATCAACACCATTTAAGACCATCCGCTGAAACTCTGGGCTTTTAAAGCTTTCGCCGTCATGACCTAACAACAACACAAAAACCTTCCCTGTCCCAAATGTCCTGGTCCAGCCCAACGGGAAAGTACCACCTTCCATAAACATTGGATTCCTATCAGGGCCCCACGGATGAGTGCCATCTGATGAATCTCCTGTAATGAATACATCATTTCCTTCTTTCAGAGCCAAGCCCATATATAATTCATCGTCAGTTGAAAAATCAGAAACCCCTGCTACCGCGGGATGATTCTTATTACTCACATTCACCGTGAATCTTCCATATGGAGGATGAAAACTTGTACCGGTTATCCAACCACCTCCTGTAATATCGTGGTACTCGGGCCAAGTTTCAGTAACGCAGGTCGATATATGTATGCAGACAAAACCTCCCCCGTTCGAAATATACTCAGTAATTCCATTCCGTTCAGCATCATTGAAAGCTAACGGCTTAAAATCTGGTAAGTTCTCTCGTCTAGTATTAAACACAATTGAATCAAACTCAGACATTTTACCTTTATCAGCCAATATAGAAGAGTCCTCTGTCACCAAGACATCATGCCCAGCTTCTTGTAAAAACCGATCCAAAATAGGCGTAGATTCTTCATACGGATGTCTGCCTCCACTCAATACCAATAACTTCATAATTGCCCCTCCAATTAAGTTATAATCAATTACTGCATTATACTGCAAACCACCGGCATTCAAAATTTATTTGCATACACGGATATGATTACTTGTATATGGCACGTATAATAACATTGTTATTAAAGAGGTTAGTATGGCAAAAATTTCAATAGTTGGCACAGGACTGATCGGCACATCTCTAGCTCTGGCATTAAAAGAGGCAAATATCAATAATTTGGAGATAGTAGGTACTGACTACAGTCGAGATTCTAGAATAGGAGCTCAAAAATCAGGAGGCTTCGACAAAATTGAAAACCGCCTTCTGAATGCGATCAAAGATTCGGATATTGTAGTATTAGCAGTACCTGTTATGGCAATGGAAGAGACTATGGGTTATATTGCTGATGACCTTAAGGAAGGTTGTATCGTAACAGATGTTGGTTCTACCAAACGGAGTATAGCCGAATGGGCTAAGCAGATTCTCCCTGACCACGTAGACTACGTTGGAGGACACCCAATGGCAGGGAAAGAAACACACGGTCCCGAACACGCTGACGCCACATTATTTACAGATAAAGTTTACTGTGTGATACCTAGTCCCACTGCGTCAAAAGAATCAGTTGAACAGATTAGCAAGCTAGCAGTCGCAGTCAAAGCAGAGCCTTATTACATAAGCTTGGACGAGCACGATAGTTACGTAGCTGCAGTCAGCCATCTTCCCTTCGTAATGTCGACTGCATTGATGCAATGTACATCAGCGAGTGAAAACTGGGATGATATCTCTCACTTGGCGGCCTCTGGATTCAGAGACATTACTAGGCTAGCTTCTGGAGATCCAATCATGCACAAAGACATCTCTGTATCAAACTCTGAACACATAACACATTGGATCAATATGCTGATCAACAACTTAGAATCTTTCAAAGAATTATTAAACCAGGACGATAATGAAAAAGCTGAAGACGCCGTACTAAGTTACTTTGCAGATGCTTTAGGCTCGCGCGAAACATGGCTGAATAGTTCCCCAAGCCTTTCGGCAAAAAGATATGATTACAACAAAGAAGTTCCTAGCTTCTCTGACGGTATAGGCGAAATGTTTTTTGGTAAACGGTTGATGGATGCTCAAAAACGCTTGATGGGAGACTGGGGGACGAACAAAAAAAAGAAATGATGAGGTCATAGTGAAAGAAGTAATATCGTCACCGAAGCATTTAAGAGGTTGCTTAAGCGTTCCTGGCGACAAATCAATATCACACAGAGCACTGATTTTAAATGCCTTAGGAGAGGGGACGTCAGTAGTTAGTGGTTTATCAAGCGGCCAAGACGTGCTATCCACAAAAGGAATACTACAAAACATTGGAATAAAAATTTCGAATGAAACACAAGAGGGTAGCTATACAATCACTGGCGGGAAAGGGAATTACCAAGAAAGTCCTGTGATATTAGATGCCGGTAACAGTGGAACCTCAATGAGGCTAATTTCCGGGTTGTTAGCAGGACTCGATATATTTTCAGTATTGAGTGGAGATGAATCGTTGAATAGTAGACCCATGGGGAGGGTGATCGAACCTCTTACAAAAATGGGGGCAACTATACTGGGCCGTAATGACAATTCGTTGGCGCCATTTGCAATCAACGGCGGAAACTTACAGGGTATTCAATATGAAATGCCTGTCGCTAGTGCTCAGGTAAAGTCATGTTTACTAATTGCAGGGATTAATGCCAGTGAACCAACCACTTTAATACAACCTGCGGTATCACGAGATCACACTGAACTGATGCTAAAAGCGATGGGAGGCAATCTATCTTCCGATGGGCTAGAACTAACTCTTCACCCGTCAGAACTACAAACTATAGATGTTGTTGTCCCCGGGGATATTAGTTCGGCAGCCTTCTGGATTATAGCAGGACTATGCCATCCAGATGCACAATTAACCATACAAAACATTGGTATAAACCCATCTCGTACAGGAATACTAACCGCCCTCAACATGATGGGCGCTGAGTCTACCCTTAGGCTCACGTCTTCCAGGATACAAGGAGGTGAACCGGTGGCAGATATAGAGGTGTCATCTTGCCAACTAAAAGGAGTAGAACTGAGCGGCGAATTGATCCCTCTGCTTATAGATGAAATTCCAATCCTTGCAATCGCTGCCTGTTTTGCGGAAGGAACAACCGTAATAAAAGACGCAGCAGAACTTCGAGTTAAAGAGTCTGACCGTATAGCAACTACAGTAGAAATGGTCAAATCTCTAGGAGGCCAAATAGAACCTACTGAAGACGGAATGATCATAGAAGGGGTCGGAGAACTACACGGAGCAGAATGCAACAGTTATAATGATCACAGACTTGCTATGTCTTCAGCAATTGCGGGTCTGCTCTCTTCGGGAGAGACGAAAATTATAAATCCAGAATCTGCGTCTATATCTTACCCTTCGTTCTGGAATCAAGCTCATAATTTGATGAATGGAAATCTCTAAGACAGTACAAAACGACAATAACCACCCGCTGGTAGTGATCCTCACAGGACCCTCTGGTGTAGGTAAAGATGCTGCCCTCAATGAACTAAAAATCATAGAGCGGCCTTGGCATTATGTGGTTACAGCAACTACTCGCCCCAAACGGCACAATGAAACAGATGGTGTCGACTACATCTTCATGTCTGAAGAAAGCTTCAAACGAGCTTTAGAGAACGACGAGTT
The DNA here is from genome assembly GCA_964343075.1 of uncultured Dehalococcoidia bacterium. Taxonomy (GTDB): domain Bacteria; phylum Chloroflexota; class Dehalococcoidia; order Lucifugimonadales; family UBA3495; genus UBA2588. Next base: position 12,948 of record CAYFGT010000012.1, read on the forward strand.
TCTCGAATCAGCGAACGTTTATGACAAATTTTACGGAGTACCGAAATCACAAGTTTCTGAGCCTCTAGATAAGGGTTTGGATGTCATCCTTAAAGTAGACATCCAAGGGGCAGCAACAATTAAAACTTTGATCCCGCACGCTATTACAATATTTATGATTCCTGGAGATCTACACGACTTGGAAAATAGATTACGTTCCCGCATGACCGAATCCGAAGACCAACTCCAGCTCAGGTTAGAAGTGGCCAAAACTGAATTAACCAAGCTAAATAATTTTGAATATTATATAATTAATGAAGAAGATAATTTGGATGGTACAGTACGACAAATCGAGACCATCATATCGGCTGAAAAACAACGGTTAAACCGGCCTAAGATTAACATTGATTAAGGTGATACATGCCTGAGCACAGAACTTCTGAGAATCGACTCCCACCATGGATTAAAGCCAAAATGCCTGGCGGACCCAAATATATGGAATTGAAAGATCTCATGCGTACGAAGAATCTTCACACCGTATGCGAAGAAGCCCATTGCCCGAATATTGGGGAATGTTGGGAACGAGGAACTGCCACATTTATGATCCTCGGAGAAATATGTACTCGCGCTTGTAGATACTGTGCTGTGACCACGGGAAAACCTAACGAACTGGATGTGTTTGAGCCGATAAGAGTTGCGGAATCTGTTAAAACTATGAAGCTGAACTACTGCGTCATTACCGCTGTCAACCGTGACGATTTAAATGACGGTGGAGCTACTATCTTTGCCGACTGTATACGGCGCATTCGAGAAACTAGTCCACACTGTAAAGTTGAAGTTCTGATACCAGACCTTCAAGGGGATTGGGATGCACTCAAAATTATTTTAGACGAGTCTCCAGACGTATTAAATCATAATATTGAATCCACTAGAACCATATTCCCGATCGTGAGAGCCAAAGGAAATTATGATTTGTCACTGGACTTACTCTCTAAGAGCAAGTCAATAGACAATAGTATAGTTACAAAGTCAGGCATCATTGTTGGGATGGGCGAAACTACTCAGCAACTAACAGAAACAATGAAAGACTTACGTAGTGTCGAATGTGATTTGCTAACTATTGGACAATACTTGAGGCCCTCGCAGAAACATCTAAAAACAGCAAAATACTATACTCCTGAGGAGTTCGATGAGCTCAAACAAATCGGAATATCATTAGGATTCAAACACGTAGCGTCGGGTCCCCTTGTCAGAAGCTCATATCACGCAGACGAGCAACATTTATCTGCCACATCTACATAAACGTAATTTCTCATGCCTACAGAGCAGTTAGAAGACCGAGCAACGAATATCCTTCTGACGCATTGCGACATACATACGAGCGATCCTGCAATAGCGAAATGTAATTCTGTATTGATTAAAGGCTCCAGAATTCAAGACGTATTTTATTGCCCGCCAGGGAAAGAAAGTATTCCAAACAATTCTATCCAAATAAATTGCTCAAATCATTTGGTTATTCCCGGTCTAAATGATGCACATATTCATTTATTAGCATCGGCTGCTGTAATGACCCAATACCCGCTTAACCATGTGACTCATAATAATTTCTCTCACTTATTCGAAATAATAAAGAATATAGTTAATGCAACGGCTTATTCAGAATGGATTGGATTATATGGGCTTGATGATAGGTTTTTCTTCAATGAAGAATTTAATTCAGACTTCCTAGATACTATATCTACTCATCATCCTTTATTCATTTCTAATCAGACAGGTCACGCCATCGCTTTAAATACTCCTGGCCTCAAGATGCTTAATCTTGACGTATTCAATGAAAATGTTGACTCCGGACTAGTTGATGTTGATGACCACGGAGTTATTAACGGAAAATTTTTTGACTTGAATAGCATGATTTACAGTAAAATTGCTTTACTGACCAATAAGTTCACTGTGGAATCAAATCTCGCTAAATTATTTCGAGACTTACATAAACGAGGAGTGACGTCCGTTCAAGATGCTGGACACAAAAACCAATTTGATAAACTTGATAGATTCGATCAATTCACCTCCTATGAAATCCCTCTCAGAATCGGCATGATGATCGAATGCACTGCCAAAAACATAGACTTAGCAAATCACATCATCGCAAATAGAAAAAACTCACTTGTTCATCTCGTAGGCTTTAAAATAATGCTGTCTCAATCAGCAGGCAAATACTCTTTAACAGACTCAGAATTACAAGACTTAGTGATACTATCCAATAGCCAAGGTTTGCGAGTGGCTGTACACGCTGTTGAAGAACACTCTATAAAAATGGCGTTAGAGGCATTCAGTGCATCCCATAAGATCTATCCAGATGTTATAAACAGAATAGAACATTGCAGCGAATTTACCAAGACTGTTCTAGAGGCATCACGTACAACACCCTTTTATGCGGTATCACAGCCAGGATTCATACTTAATAGAGGAGATTATTACCTGTCAGCCAACCATTCATCAAAAATCCATTCCTTATACCGCTTCAAAACTTTATTACACGCAGCAGAGGCACTTGCTTTCAGCTCAGATAGCCCCGTTATACCCCCGGATCCATGGGAAGGTTTCTTGAGTGCAGAAAATCGATTAACTCGTTTAAATAGGCGGTTAGGAAGCATTTCAGAGCAGTTAAATTTCAAACAAATACTCGACTGCTACACTAAAAATGCTGCGTTAGTAGAGGGCCAACAGGCGAAAAAAGGAGAAATCAAACCCAGTATGCTCGCGGACATAGCAGTCATCAAAAGACCGACCACGCTATCTTCAAACCCCGTTGCATTAACAATTTTAGATGGAAACATAGTTTGGAACAGTAATGAATTAACTCTCACGAGCCATTAAGTATTCCACCAAAGTTATCAAAGCCCTAGAAGCTTTGTTTTGAGGCAAAGACTTACATTGATCAATGGCTTCTTCACAATATTGGTGTATGAGCAATTCACATTCAGCTATTACAGAAGAAGCTCTTACTTTTTCAGTAAACGACTGGATTATTGAGAAATCTCTAGGGTTATTTAAGAATGTTTTCACTGAATTATCATCTGGATTTTGTACGCAAAATAAAATACTTGGTAAAGTCATAACACCTTGGAGCAGATCATTGCCTGCTGGTTTTCCTAATTGATCTGAGTTACCTGTGATATCTAGTAAATCATCCATCACTTGGAAAGCCATTCCTATTTTATTCCCATAGATTCTTAATCGTTCTGACTCATCAGCATTTGCACCAGCTAACACAGCTCCAGACTCTGTGGCTGTTGCAAACAACGAAGCCGTTTTATTATAGATTCTGTCCCAATATCCACTGAGATCGCAACTAACGTCCCCTATGTCAAAATATTCTTTTAGCTCACCGGAAGACAATTCCATGATCGTTTCGGCAAACCGTTTCACAACATTCGTATTCCCTGTTTCACAAACCATTACAGCTGACTTGGCAAAAATATAGTCTCCAATCAAGACCGCAACATGATTGCCCCATTTCTTACTGACCGTGTCTGCCCCTCTTCTGACATCTGCGTTATCAATAGTGTCGTCATGAATCAATGTTGCTAAATGCAATAATTCAGTAGCTGCAGCCATCTTAATCGGATGGTCTTCTACATCTCCAAAAACATTCGCACATAATAATGTCATCACTGGCCTGACTCTCTTACCAGGCCGGGCTACTGCATATTCCAGCACTGGTTTAGCATAATCCGGAGCTGAATGGGCAAAGTCTTTAAGCCTTTGGTCCACCGTTTTTAATTCAGAAGACACAGGGCCATAAATTCGTGATATCTTGGAGTTTAAATTCATAGATATTTCTTAATGATAATATATTAGACGTTCATGTCTTCTATTTCTATTTTTTTGAACAACGGTAGAGGCTGATTCAATGGATTACCAGATACAATCTCGTTAAGAACATCTTCGTAGTCCCACGAATAATTCGTACTATCCAGTTCTAACATTTCATTTATCTGGTTGGAACTGAATGGCAAAAACGGAAACAGCATCGTCTTAAGACAATTGATAGTGGCAATACAGGTCCATAATACCGTTGCAGCTCTGTCTTTGTCTTCTTTAATCACTTTCCATGGGGCAGCATAATCCAAATACCGATTACATTGTTGTGCCAACCCAAAAATTCGAGTAATCCCTGATTTGAACTTGCAATTATACAAATCGTTGTCAACATCACTCATCACATGTTTGGCCTGTTCAAGTATTTCCAAATCTTCCGAAGTTAATGTTCCTTTTTCTGGTATAGCTTTGTCAAAATTCCTATAAGTAAATGACAACACCCTATTAACTAAATTCCCATAGGTTGCTACAAGTTCATCATTATTACGGCGCACGAACTCCGACCAACTAAAATCGGTGTCCCCAGTTTCTGGCATATTGATAGACAGTGCATAACGCAGAGGGTCGGGATCGAATTTATCAAGATAGTCTGGTAACCAAACTGCCCAGTTTTGAGATGTCGATATTTTTCTATTTTCAAGGCTCAAGAATTCATTCGCAGGCACGTCAAATGGCAGATTCAATCCTCCATACGCCATAATCATCGCCGGCCAGATAATCGTATGAAACGGGATGTTATCTTTCCCAATAAAATAGTAGGCCTTCGTAGACTCGTCGTTCCAAAATATCGTGTGATCAGCATTATGATTTTTCGCCCATTCAATTGCAGCCGAATAGTACCCAATAACCGCTTCAAACCAAACATATATTTTCTTGTCCATATAACCAGCTACAGGTACATTTATACCCCAATCCAAGTCTCTAGAGATGGCTCTGTCTTTTAAACCATCTTTAAGGAATCTGGCCGTGAAATTCTTAACATTAGGTCTCCAGTGATTTTTATCTTCGATCCATTCCAACAACTGTTGCTCAAAAGCTGAAAGTTTAAGAAAGAAATGCTCAGATTCCTTAAATTCAGGCGTAGTATCACTTATAGCGCATCTCGGATTAATCAGTTCTTGAGGATCTAATGTCCTACCACAGGCATCGCATTGATCTCCTCTAGCCTTAGGGTCATGACAATTCGGACATTCTCCTTCTACGTACCGATCGGGCAGGAATCTTGAACATTTTTCACAATAGGCGAGAAGCATTGTATCGATGTAAATATGGCCTTGGTTATACAGTTTAATAAAAATATCGTGAACAACTTCTGCGTGATTGTCAGTATGAGTGTCAGTAAACAAATCGAATGAAATGCCTAGTTGATCCCAACAATCCAAAAACTCACTATGAAATTTCCTGAATATATCTTCTGGAGATACTCCTTGCTCTTCAGCTTTGATAGTAATCGGAGTGCCATGACTATCACTCCCTGAAACCATCAGCACATTATTGCCTTTAGATCTGTGGTAACGAGCGAAAATGTCAGAGGCTAAATAACATCCTGCCAAGTGCCCCATATGCAATGGTCCATTAGCGTAAGGCCAAGCTACTCCGATGAAGATATTTTCTGGCAAACGGTCCTCGATCTCTAATTTAGATATAAATTTTATCAGTATAATATTAGCTTATATCTCTCCATAAATAAACAAAGGTATTCTCCCATACGAATCATATTGACATATAACATGCCAATTGATAACATTTGTAAGGTTCACGCTACGATTGGGAGTAGTAGTAATTGCGCGCCAAAATAGAGAGCTTGCAGTTGGTGGAAAGCAGGCGGAGAGCGGATTTCGAACTCGCCCAGGAGCGTTTTCTCTGAAATAGTAGTAAGAGAAACGGTTTGTCTCGTAATCGACATCCAAAGCTGCTTGAGGTAATAACCTCAAGAAGAAGGGTGGTACCGCGGGTATAGAATCAAACCCGTCCCTTCAGGGACGGGTTTTTTTATTGGAGAAAATATAAAATGAAATTGACGGGCGCAGAGATAGTCTGTGAAAGCTTAATAGAAGAAGGAGTAGATGTACTGTTCGGCCTTCCAGGCGGAGCTATCCTTCCATTTTATGGCGCATTACCCAAGTACAGCCAACTAAGACATATACTAGTCAGGCACGAGCAAGCTGCGGCAATGGCCGCAGACGGGTATGCCCGATCATCAGGCAAAGTGGGAGTTTGCACAGCAACATCAGGTCCAGGCGCAACAAATTTAGTAACTGGTATCACAGCAGCTCAGATGGATTCAGTACCTATTGTAGCAATAACTGGGCAAGTAAGCAGGCCCGCAATTGGGAAAGATGCATTCCAAGAAACGGACGTCACAGGAATTACTTTACCGGTAACCAAGCATAATTACTTGGTTATGAATACCGATGAAATAGCTTCTGCTATTAAAGAAGCTTTTCACATAGCTCGAACCGGTAGGCCAGGTCCAGTTTTAGTGGATATTCCGCGAGATGTGTTAACAGATACAAGTAATTACTCTTATCCTGTTAATATTGACCTGCCAGGATACAAACCTAAAATTGAAGCATCTCAAAACGAGATCAATGAAGCGGTTCAACTAATTAATAATTCAGACCGACCTGTGATAATCGCTGGACATGGGGCCTTAATATCTCATGCCCATAATGAGGTCATAGAATTAGCGGAGAAATGCCAAATACCAGTTATAACAACCTTACTTGGAATAAGTACATTGCCAACCGACCATTTCTTGAATCTTGGAATGCCTGGAATGCACGGCATGGCATACGCAAGTATAGCCATAGAAGAATGCGACACACTAATAGCGCTAGGAATGCGATTCGACGACCGGGTCACTGGCAAACTTGAAGCGTTTGCTCCTAATGCTCGTGTCCTGCATGTAGACATAGACCCTTCTGAACTCGGCAAAAACATTAAGCCTCACGTCGGTATCCAAGGAGATTTGAAAACGGTATTAAATCAAATAATCCCAGCTGTAGATAGCAGTACTAATGTGGATTGGATGAACCGTATAGAGCAATTGCGTAAAGAACATCCATCGTTAAATATACGAGAAACTTCTGAACTGCTTCCTCAATATGTTTTGAAAGAATTAGCAAAAGAAACAAATCAAGAAGCAATTATAGTTACGGGTGTTGGTCAGCACCAAATGTGGGCAGCACAATTCTGTGAATTCAGTTATCCGAATAGCTGGGTTACTTCTGGAGGCCTCGGCACAATGGGGTTTGAAGTGCCTGCCGCACTAGGTGCAAAAGTTGGCCAACCCGAAAAACCTGTTTGGTCTATAGCCGGTGACGGAGGTTTCCAGATGACCTTCCCTGAACTCGCTACTGCTGTAGAGAATAACATTGATGTTAAATTCGCAATATTAAACAACAACAATCTAGGGATGGTTAAACAATTGCAAGACCTGTCTTATGGTAGCGAATATACAGCTACTCAATATGCAGGCAATCCCGATTTCGTTAAAATCGCTGAAGCATACGGTATAACCGGAATTCGTGTCACTGATAAAGCAGAAGTATCTTCGGCCATTCAAAAAGCTATGAATACCCCTGGCCCAGTCATTGTCGAGTTCATAGTGCGGCAAGAAGAAAATGTGTACCCGTTCATACCATCCGGACAAACTGTGAAGGATATGATTGAAGAACCGCACCCTGAGGTTAAAGTCTAGTCATGGTTAGTGATAGATTACATACTATTGTAGCCCTCGTCGAAGATAAACCTGGTGTATTGACTCGAATAGCCGGACTATTCAGAAGAAGAGGGTTTAATATTGCCAGCCTAACTGTAGGGAGAAGTGAACAACCGGGTTTGTCTAGAATGACTTGCGTGGTAGATGGAAGTCCCGACATAGTGGTTCAAGCGACGCGACAACTTGATAAGTTAATTGATGTGCATGGAGTATGTGATATCACAGAAGAAAAAATTATTGCTCGTGAGTTAGCATTAATCAAAGTGCAATCAACTCCTGAAACTAGGTCTGACATCATACAAATAGCTCAAATGTTCAGAGCCCATATTGTAGATGTGGGAACAAACTCAATAGTAGTAGAAGTAACCGGTAGTGAAGACAAGATCGCTGCACTACAGGATCTTTTAAGCCCTTATACGGTTATCCAAATGATGCGTACAGGCAGAGTTGCTATGACCAGAAGCAACAACAAAGAAATCTAAATTAATCAAAATCGGAGGACATATGGATATATATTACGATAAGGATGCAGACTTAAACATATTAAACGGAAAGACTATTGGGATACTTGGTTATGGTAGCCAAGGGCATGCCCACGCTTTAAACCTAAAAGATAGCGGCCAAGATGTTATGGTCGGATTGCACCCAGAAAGTAGCAGCAGAAAATTAGCTCAAGACGCTGGCTTAAAAGTTGGCGACGTGCAGGAAGTAGCTAAAGAAGCGGATGTCCTGATGGTAGTCATTCCAGATCATATCCAAGGCGACATTTACAAAACCCAAATCGCACCATCACTGAGGCCTGGATCATCTCTGATGTTTGCTCACGGGTTCAGTATTCATTACGGCGAGGTCGCTCCTTCTAGTGATATTAACGTGATGATGGTTGCACCCAAAGCGCCAGGACATAGAGTCCGCGAATTGTATCAAGAAGGTGTCGGAGTACCGGGTTTACTAGCTGTACACCAAGATGCTACAGGAGACGCACAAGCAGTGGGACTTGCTTATGCTAAAGGAATTGGATGTACTAAAGCAGGCGTGATCGGAACTACATTTAAAGATGAAACCGAGACAGACCTATTTGGAGAACAAAGCGTACTTTGTGGTGGTGTGACCGCTCTTATAAATGCCGCCTTTGAAACTCTAGTTGAAGCAGGTTATCCAGAAGAAATGGCATATTTTGAGTGTTTGCACGAAATGAAACTAATTGTAGACCTTATTTACGAAGGCGGATTCAATTACATGAGATATTCGGTGAGTGACACAGCAGAATATGGAGATCTTACCCGAGGCAATCGAATAATAGACGAACATGTTAAAGATAATATGCGAGCTGTTTTAAAGGAAATTCAAGACGGTACATTTGCTAAAGAATGGATGGCAGAAAATGCAGAAGGACGACCTAGATTTGCCCCTTTGAGGAATTCGGCGCGTACAAGCCCGATTCATCAAGTAGGTAAAGAGCTAAGGAACATGATGCCTTGGCGAACAGTTGAGATTGAAGATTAAGTTATGAATACAACAATAACCACTATAAAGTTTAAGGAGTCGCTCAGAGTAGTTCACCACCGGAATTTGGTTTTGGCACAGCTGAATTCGGTGGACTACTTCCTCCTGACATCAATTAAATGGTAATACCCTATTTGATGTTCAAAATCACAAGAATCAGGAGAAAACAAAATGGCTAATGAGAAAGTAAAAATTTTAGATACTACTTTAAGAGATGGCGAACAGTCAGCCGGTATCGGCATGACTGTCGAAGAAAAAATGGAGATTGCAAAGCAACTCGAAAAACTACATGTCGACATTATCGAGGCGGGTTTTGCGGCTAGTTCTCCCGGTGACTTCCAGGCTGTAGAAAATATATCGAAGGAAATTAAAGATTCTGTCATATGTTCGTTATCACGAGCACACCCTAACGACGTAGACCAAGCATGGGGAGCAATAAAGCAAGCCCAATCCCCTAGGATCCATGTGTTCCTGTCCTCTTCGGAAATTCACGTTATGCACCAACTCAGAAAGAACCGAGAAGAAGTAATGGATATGGCAGTCGCAATGGTAAAACGCGCGAAGCAATACTGCGATGATGTCGAATTCTCGCCCATGGATGCAACTAGGACAAATCCAGAATACTTATACAACATGTTGGAAGCTGTTATCAAAGCAGGGGCAACAACCATTAATATCGCTGATACTGTTGGCTATGCCATACCTTCCAACTTTGCAGAACTAATAACAGATATCAGGAATAAAATTCCGGGTATAGACAAAACCACCTTAAGCGTACATTGTCACAATGACTTGGGACTTGCTGTTTCCAACACACTAGCCGCAATCCAGGCTGGAGTCAGACAAGTTGAGGGTTGTATAAACGGACTAGGTGAACGAGCCGGTAATGCTTCATTAGAGGAAATTATAATGGGGCTAGACACTAGAAAAGATCTATTCAATATCGACTTCAATATCGATACAACTCAACTATATCCTACGAGCAGATTGGTGAGTAGAATTACAGGCATGGCAGTCCAAGCCAATAAAGCTATAGTTGGTGAAAACGCCTTCAGGCATGCTTCAGGCATCCATCAAGACGGGGTTTTGAAAGACAGATCAACCTACGAAGTAATGCAACCTGAAAGAGTAGGAGTTCCTGGAAACAGCCTAGTACTCGGGAAGCTTAGTGGCCGCGCAGGTCTTCAATCCAGATTAGAATCTTTGGGCTATTATTTGGACAGAGATGAGTTAAACAACGTCTTCGAATCTTTCAAAGTTCTTGCTGACAAAAAAAGAGAAGTCGATGACCGAGATCTAGAGATTTTAATGGATGAAGAAAAACGCGTCTCAAATGAACCTATCACTTACGCACTAGATCAAGTTCATTTTTCTAGTGGCGATCATGACATACCGACTGCTACTGTCCGTCTGATCGGACCAGATAGCACTCAACTGACCGACGCAAGTACAGGGAATGGTCCAGTTGACGCAGTTTGCAAAGCAATTGACCGAGTCATCGGCACTAGATGCAAGTTGATTGATTTTAATGTCCAATCTGTGACCGAAGGCCTTGATTCGATTGGGACTGTCACAATCAGAATAGAAAATAACGAACAAATTTTTTCTGGCCGAGGCGCTAATACCGACATCATAGTTGCTAGCGCAGAAGCTTATCTAAGTGCAGTGAATCGTATGATAGCAAACGACGACAACTACAAGGTTCCAGCTTTAGACGCAACTCCAGATTAAGCTCCAATGAGGCACAAACTAGAAGTACGTTTGTGCCTCATTTGCATTTACCCCAAATGTCTAGAACGATACCCTAGATTGATGAGATATTCCGATAAATCGGGAAACCCGTTGACGGTATATATTTCGTCTGCACCAGATTGTCCGACATAATTCAATAATTGCTTAAAATCAGCATGGTCACTATATGGCATCATGGTCCTGCCATAAGCTGAACCAGATGCATAATCTATTGCCCAGCCAGTTAGTCTCATAACTCTTTTGCCTTTCACGTCTTTTACATTTAATTTCTTTGTTCGATTGGGAGGACATAAAAGTATTTCATCATCATTCCATGAATCTTCAAAACATCGATATGAACCCGGAAACGTTATGCCCGTTGATTCATAGATTTTGCATATCTGGTAAATGCTTTCCTCTACGACCACTTTGAACCCATTGTCTAACATGTGAAATAATATTTCTTGAGATTTTCCAAGTTTCCAGCCTTCAATGATAGGGCGGTACCCTCCTTCTAACCATTGCGTCAATGTGCTTGTAGCATTCTGAATAATTGTTGATTCGTCAGGGAAAATATATCTGGTTTTACCATAAGTGGAATCTATAATCAGTACATCGCAAGGAATCACGCTACTGGTTTCGTTGACCGGACTTGGCGTCATTTTATAATCTCCTGTATACACTATTCTTGTCCCGTTAAGATGATCTGTGACAAGAATCTGAGCTGACCCCAAGCAATGCCCCGCAGGGTACAATGTCAAACTGTATTTGTCGAACCTTACTTCTTCTTCGTAATCTAACACCATGGGATCACTTTTCGCATAATATCCTGACAATAATTTGAATGTCCCTGTGGTTAAGATAGGAGTCACATGCCGTGCGACATGATCTGAATGTGCGTGGCTTACAACACACACATCTTTTTTGCGAGTCGAATCCAGCCATAACTCCAACTCTGGTATCTGAATCCCTTTCTCAAAAACGATATCCATCAACTCTATCTCCCTTTCTTTCCTTAACCTACCACCGGGTACCCTTCAGCACAACTATTTGGGAGGCGAATTACTTGCTCATATAACCATATTAATCTCTATAATGATATAATCATTCAATACATTCTGGAGGTGAACTCATGTCAGCAAATGTTGGCGAACAAGCGCCCAATTTCACGCTACCTTCAGTCGACCATGGAGACGTTTCCCTTAGTGACTACAAGGGGAAGAAGTACGTAGTACTATCGTTCCATATTTTCGACTTTACTGGCGGTTGAACAAATCAAGTAACTTCTTTCCGGCAATACAATGACCGTTTTGAAGAAAAAGATGCTCAAGTTTTGAGCATAAGTTGTGACTCAGTAGCAGCTCACCGGGCTTACGCAACTTCTCTAGGAGGTTTGCCACATCCAATTTTATCGGACTGGCACCCCAAAGGAGAAGTAACAAAAGAATATGACATTTGGAATGAAGAAAGAGGAGCTGGTCTACGAGCTTTAATTGTTATAGACAAAGAAGGGACCATAATATTCAGAGAGGTTTATGGCCCAGGCAAAGCACCTGATCCTAATGACATGCTAAATGCTATTCAAGGATAAAAAAAGTCCCCGTATTATAATACGGGGACTTTTTTTAATACACTATATCCGAGTTATCTGCCTATCCGCTCTACTTTATATGAAGCGGTTCCTCTTGGTACTGCAACAGCCACCTCATCTCCAACCAACGCATCCATCAGCGCTTGTCCGACAGGGGAGGACGTAGACAACTTACCCAATGCCAAATCAGCCTCACGAATGTCAACCAGTGTATAGGTCATCTTTTTGCCTGACCCTAAATCTCTCACCGTAACTTTTGATCCAATTGCTACTCTTCTGTCTTTACTGGATTGTCCTTTATTTTGCGACATGATCCGGGCACCTTTCAAGCTACTTTCCAATTCCTTGATCTTAGATTCAACAAAACCTTGGCGCTCTTTAGCTGCATCCAAAGGAGAATTCTCCCTAAAATCACCATCTTCCATAGCTCGTTTTATATCTTCAACCACTGACACTCGTTCAATTTTCAAAGCATCCAATTGTTCCGTTAGCATATCGTAGCCTTCTTGGCTCAATACAGTGCCTTCTTCTTGGGCGGCCGCAGCTCTTTTAGATGCTGACGCTCGAGTCCTTGGTATCCTTAGATGAGTTGCCAAACTACTCTCAATAAGTTCTTGTTTCTTCAAATATGTCAGAAACAATTTTACAGCGGAAAGCCTTTTTGCTGGCTCTGTAACTGTCCTACCAATATGCTGAGCATAATCAGCTATCTCTGATGGCAGAATTTCTGTCACATTTCTATCTTTGCCGAAGTGATTGATAAACTTACCTAAATCTTGGTACCCTTCTTTTTGCTTGGCGCTAGCTTTGCGTTCCGTCACAAATTGTGAATAAGCCTCATTTAATGTCGTAGTCAATGCTCCTCCTTATTTCTCACAATGCATATTTAGTCTAATGCAGAAACTATCTTAGGATTCAATCCATTGAATGATTTCAAGTGAGCTTTCCTTTCGTCAGTTAACCTTGACGATATTTCCTGGATTTGATCTTCTGAATAGAAGTTAGACAAGTCATATTTGTTCAAGTCTACTCCTTCGACTTTACTTGGAATCAATCCACCGAACAATTCATCTTCTTGCCATTCTATATTATTTCTTGCTATACCTTGTATCATTTTTGCCATATCGTCTATTGCGACCCTAGTTACAGGCTGGTCAACAACGATTTTTCCATTATCATCTCTATGAAAAATTTCGCCGACTCCTCCTGTATTCAAGAGATAGCAATGTACTTTATCTTTATTACTTGAAACAAAATCGTAGAACCAGTTTCCTTCGTCAGAAGGAGATCCTAGGAGAAAAGGGTTGGTCCCAACAACTCTAACCGATTCACCTGCTCGTGTAGGATCACCTGCAGAAGTCTCTACACTTTCTCCTAACATGAATGTCGCTGCAGCTTGTTCTGGTGTTAACTTAGATATGAATGGCAATACAGTCATTCTTCTAGTTATAAACGCAACTATCAAACCATCTACATTCTCCAGTGAAGGTAGATTTATAGATTCTCCTATGTGAGGTGCGAATTTGGACCTTGATATAACAGCTCTACCATTACCCCCCAGAGACAAATCATTGTAATCAACTTCCCCGTCATGAGTCACCATAACATTTTCGAATAAAGCTTCTGGAGAGTCCAGTGCATTGCAGATTAGTGGCTGGGTGTCTGATTCCAAACCTTCGGTCTTTAAAAAGAATCCCCGTTCCGTTCCTTTAGCACTGCCATCTTTCCCTAGAAACACAATATCATCTTGAAGAATGTCGATTCCTTCTCCATTCCCTGTTAATCCGTGATCGTGGCACGAATGTGTGGTTTTACCTGTACCGGACAATCCAAACAGCAACATTCCATATTTACCCGTCGATCCGTCCGGTTGATTTGCGGTCAAAACTTTTGAGCCTGCATGCAAGCTCAACATTCCTTCCTTCTTAGCTTCCCACATAGCCATTCTCAGGAATCCCATTTTAACTTCACCTACATAGTCAATCCCTAATACTATGGTGAGTCCTTCATCAGGGAAACATAGTACCTGTTTATCGTTTTCAGGCCATTCAGGTACTGACACCAAATATAAGTCAGGCCCAGGAGCTTCAGAACTATATTCTCTTAAAGTATGCGTCCACAAATGTCCTTGCCTGAGATTATCTTTTCTTTGCTCTGATAACAGCAAAGTGCATTTCGCGTTAAATTCATTGTTATCACCTATCGTCCTGGTTACCGACACCAAGGGGGCTCTATCTAAATATTTTGCAAGAGCATCCAATGTATTTTGTAAATTATCTGCTATCCCTTGCTGCTGTGCATTCAAATTCTTAGTAGCAACTTCGTCACTACCGAAAGTAACAGCAATCCCGGCGCTCCTATTTCGGACATTTGAACTATAAGCGTGCCCTCCTGTTTTAGTAACTCTACCATATTGGCTAGTCTCTTCATCCATTTGGTCTCTTGTCAGGTGCCTGACATTTGGCTTCGTCAAAAGAGTTTTGACGTAATCTGAGAAGTTTGCCACAAAGATTCTCCTACCGTTTATTTTTGACACAAAAGTGCAAGATCATAGTTGATTCACACGAAGTATAATGATACCAGTTTTAACTAGTTATATCAATTTGATTCAGTCTTACCAAGAGCCAATAGTAGCCTGGCCAGAACAATGATAAAATAGATACAATATCACTAAAACCATAGTGGGAGGTTTAGCAAATGGCACAATTAGTTGAAAAAGAAGAGATTATTGAAGCCCTTAGAACTGTATATGACCCTGAAATACCAATTAATCTGGTCGATCTAGGGCTCATATATGACGTCGCTGTAAACGATGAAAATAATGTATACGTACAGATGACTTTAACTTTCCCTGGCTGCGGTATGGGTCCTCAAATAGCACAGCAAGCTGAATGGGCTATCCAGGACGTGGAAGGAGTAGAAGAAGTGGAAATCGAAATGGTGTTTGACCCTCCTTGGTCCCCTGATCTGATTAGCGAAGAAGCAAGGAACCAACTAGGGATTTAGTATCAACTATACGAGGTAACATGGTCAATCGAAATCAAAATGCTAGGTTAGAGCAACTCAAGCAGCAATGGGCGCAACGAAAGCAAATTGCCGACAGGCTAAC
This sequence comes from uncultured Dehalococcoidia bacterium, assembly GCA_964343075.1. Lineage (GTDB taxonomy): Bacteria > Chloroflexota > Dehalococcoidia > Lucifugimonadales > UBA3495 > UBA2588. The sequence goes on from CAYFGT010000012.1 coordinate 28,470, forward strand.
CAATGTCAAACACAAAATCGGAGTGTACAGTGGCAAAGGGGGCGTAGGGAAGACCACCGTGAGCGTTAATCTAGCTGTTACATTAGCGCAAAAAGGTAACAGTGTTGGCATCTTAGATGTGGACATCGATTGCCCTAATGTAACCAAAGTGCTAGCAGTACAAAGCAAACCAGACTATCAAAACGGCATCATAATCCCCTCTATCGAACACGGGGTTAAAGTCATATCGATGTCATTGTTCCAAGAAAACGAAGATGAAGCAATCATTTGGCGTGGTCCAATGATACACAATGCGATAAACCAATTCATCCAAAATACTGAATGGGGTAGTTTAGATTATCTAATTGTTGACATGCCTCCAGGCACATCAGACTCTCCACTAACTGTAATGCAAACACTTCCCATGGATGGGTTTGTGGTTGTCAGCACGCCTCAAGAGTTAGCAAACTTAGATGCAAAGCGCTGCATTAACATGATCCGAAAGTTAAATTTAAATGTACTAGGAATAGTTGAAAATTATACCGGAGAAATTTTTGGAGAAGGAATTTCCAAACTTTTAGCAGAAGAAGTCGATTCGCCTTTCCTTGGGTCTATAGAATTACGAGCTGCATACAGGGATAACACGAAGCCAACATGCCTGATCGACACAAATGTAGCCAAAGAATATGACACGATATGCGGTAATCTGGAAGCTAGCCTAAAAGAACACGGAAGGTCATAACAGTTCCTAGATTCTAATCCCACGAGTGGAAATGCCCGCAAAATGTATATAAGAAATAAAATCGTTCTAGTGATCGCAATTTCGTCCACATTCGCTGCCATCACAGGATGTAATACTGAAGTCATAGAAGTTCCGGTTAACGATCAAATCAAATCATACCAGACAGCTAATAGTCCTGTACCTTCTACCCCCGGTCTGCCTGAAAAATCTTTAGAATTACTCGGGAAAATTGAATCCCTTGAGGATGAATTAAAGGAGTACCAAGCCTCCGGACATATCCCTGAAGCCGGAGGGCAGGGCACGGAACCTGATTCCAACAATCACACAGCCGTATCTCAAACTATTTCCAAAACAGAACAACAAAAACAACCACCAAAGACCTCGAATAATATCAACGCCTCACTTTCTCCCAAAATCACGATTCTAAATTATTCCTCTTATTCTACAAAAGACATAAACAAATGGGTTAGTTATGCTGAATCCAAAATGGCATCTCGCAAATCCAATATTTTGGCATGGATCTATCCGGTCGGGGATCTTGTACTTCCAGAACAAGAAGTAGAAGGCATGCCATTCATAAAGCATGAAGTAGTACTCAGACAGCCAGAAATTAATACTTTAATGAATGATATTGAAGCGTGGTTAAAATCAGATGACTGTATGGGCAGTCGTAGCCGAAGAGACCATTTGAAAGAAGAACTTATCCGCTTCCAAGCTTGGTTCGAACATGGAGCAGATGTTTCGACTCAGGTCGCTTTGTGTGACCATACTCGGATAGTCGCGATGGGTATCACTGAAAATATGAGAGAGCGTGAGCCTTTAATGGCTTTTCAAGATTTCTTGATCCATGAGTTTTATCATGCATTCCAACAAGATCTAGCCATGGAAGGTCAATGCGAAAACAAAAGAAGGCAGCCAGAATCAAACACTCCATGGTTCGTTGAAGGAGCGGCACAATATTTTTCAATGACAGTGTTAGCCGAAATCTATGGTTCAGACTACCCGTTCCGAAGCGCTTTGGATCGCATGCTAGAAATCGCATGGGAAATCCATCATAGAGAAAAAATTATTCAAATAGACGGGAATGCCTTGGATAAAACCGGAGCAATAGGACTCCAATTACTGATTGAAAAGGGGGTACTAAATGAATCTCAGATTATGGATGCCTCTTTGTTCCATAACTGCGCCAGAGAATTGGAGTATGATAAGAATAGTCCGGAAATCCAACACATTAGAAGTTCTTGGTACTTAATCGAACAAACTAACGAAGGCTTCAAATTCAAGCCCGAAGCCTACATCCCATAAAGACTATTTAACCCGATTAATCTGCAAGATCTTTTGAGTACCAGAATTAATTTTCCCAGATTCTCGGATCCTATCTCCGGCCACCCAAACCTGACCGGCCACATCTGCAATAATTGGCATCGCTTCTCTTACTGATTTACTTATCCTTCTCTTGGAACAGTAGTCAATCATATCAATCTCATGATCGAATCCAAAAGGATGAAATCTATCACCTTTAACCATGGTTCTAATTACCAATGTGTCAGGTACCTTAGAAGCGTCTAGGTACACAATACTTTCAGATCCAAATTTCATCTTTGTCTCTGAGTAATCACGTATCTCAAACCGATATTCGAAATCCATGTACATGAACTTCTTGGAGCTTTTTATATCGTTTAGATTTATAACGATCGGGGGAATGCTTCGCAAAGAATACTCGCCCCTAGATATAACTATTCCATCGCAGTCATACGTAACAATTATCTGATTAGGCCAATTAGCTATTTGATATTGACTCGACCTGTGAACCCCTGAATCAATCTGTACAATCACTTGGTCAATATGAACTTCTTGTAATCTGGTTGTATTGCCTAGAATATGTTCGTAGGCTTTTCTAAGTAGTAATCTTTGGATATTTCTAGAAGCGTTCATGTAACCGTCTAGATCGATCCTTACAAAATCATTATCGATGCCAGATGTACAATAAGACTCCCAATATCCCGATACATAACTTTCTATAAAGGTAAGATTTTCGGACGCAATCCTAGACAACCTAACCAGAGCTTCTTTGATGCCAGGATTAAAGCTCATCTCTAAATCTGGCAATAACGAATGCCTGATCCTGTTTCGCGTGAATCTGTGAGAATAATTTCCTGAATCCCTACGGAACGGTATATCTAATTGAGTACAGTACGCTTCTGTCTCTCCTTTGGAAATTTCCAACATTGGTCTCACTATGACGATATCATTTTCATCATACGGGAATGGCCATCTACTACAAACTTCCATCCCAACTAATCCCTGCAATCCAGAGCCTCGTATTATATGACCTAATATCGTTTCAGCAAGATCATCTTGTGTATGCCCTAGTAATACCATCGATGCGCCCACGTCTCGCGCGACGTCCCGCAAGAATGTGTATCTTAATTCGCGAGCTGCTTGCTCGAATGAAGATATCCGATGCTTGTTTTGATAAGTTAATGGATCAGCTCTACCAATCCGGTACTGAACGCCCCATTTGTCCGCCATATTTTTCACAAAATCTGCATCGTCTTCTGCTTCTTGTCCTCTAAAGTCATGATTCAAATGAGCAACGATCAAATTATCCATATTTACATGCATAGAATTGATAAGCATATGCAACAAAGCTGTTGAATCCGGTCCGCCAGAGCACGCAACTACAACAGGACGGTCCGAAATAAAACATTTAGTACCCAATAAGCTCTTTATGGTAAGCAATTGTATATCTGCAGCTGTTTTGATAGCCATTATTCTCCTTTAATTGAGATGCTCATTGCAGTTTAACGAACCTAAGCTACTGTTGCTTTCATCAATATATAGTTGGCTTATCGATGCTAAACCGATATGTATTTTGTGTAGCGAATCCACCGTCAATCCCAGAATCTCACATATCAAAACTTTAATCACAAAATTGTGAGTAATTATAGCCACCGGGTTCTCTGTCTGTATCTTAATTATCTCCTTTAAAGCCAATGTTGATCTCATATGCAATTCTTTAAAAGATTCTCCTGAAGGCATTGCTACTCTAGATGGATGTTTACGCCAATCTTCGATTATTTCTGGCCATTCTCGCCGAAGATCTTTACCTGTTTTGCCCTCTAATAACCCTAGATTCAGCTCAAGTAACCCTTTATTTTCGATAGGAGTCGTTCGAATACCTTCAGATATACGATCTGCTATATATCGCGTCCGAGTTAAGGGACTGGTATGCACCGATCCCACTCCCAGTTCTATCAATCTATTCGCAACTTTTTCTGATTGGCTTTTGCCAAGGTCTGTCAGTTCGACATCAGATTGTCCTTGAAATAAATTATCTCTATTCCAAATAGTTTCACCATGGCGAACCAGGTAAATAATCATTCCTGTGCCGGGGCTATTCTTATTTGAATTTTGTCAACACGCACCCCAATTACAGACTTAACCGTCAGTCGGATGTTATCTATATCAACAGTCTCATCAATCACGGGTATTCGCCCTAATTTCTTAAGTACCAAACCAGCTACGGTCTGATATTCTCCTTCGGGTAGGGCAATCTGTAGTTCTTCGTTGGTTTCTACAATAGTCTTTCCGGCGTCAATCAAGTATGTGTGTTCATTGAGTGACAACACATCCTCTTGGTTTTGTTCTTCTTCATTAACTTCACCTACTATGACGCCAACGAGCTGTTTGAGAGTTGCAATCCCAGCAATGCCTCCAAATTCATCAACAGTCAAAGCAATCGAATGACCATGAATTTGCATTTCCGTAAAAGTTTCACTCACGGTCTTGGTCTCTGGGACAAAAAAGGCTGGACGAAGATCTATAGTAATATCTTGGCCAGGATCGATCACATTTTGTGTTGACTTAAAAACAATATCCTTTACACTCAGTATCCCGATCACGTCTTCCATAGACTCTTGATACACAGGAAATCTAGAATGGTTATATGATTTGTACACCTCTAGGAATTCTTTATAGGTTGTTCCTTGCTGCAACCAAATAATTTCTGTTCTAGGAGTCATAATTGAAGTCATATGGCTATCCCCAAAGCGAAATATGTTTTCTAACATGTCCGCCTCAGATGCATCTACAGATCCTTCAGCTTCCCCTATTCCAATCATCATCCTTAGCTCAGCTTCTGATACAGAATACTCTTGCGCATCACTTATATTAAATATTTTCTTGAGAAGCCTAGGCACTAATGTGAATAAAAAGATCAAGAATGTTTCGATAAACATTACTATAGATATTGGTCTTGCGATAAACAGAGACCATTTTTCCGCAAAAATCACCCCAAATGTTTTGGGGGTTATTTCCCCAAATATCACCACTAAAACAGTCATTATAGACGGTGCTATTATCACCGCCATTCCACTTCCTCCAAGGATTTTGATAGCTAACGCTGTTCCTGCAGAGGATGCAAATATAATAAATGCGTTTTCTGTAAGCAATATTGTTGAAAAAAATTTTTCGTGTTTGGACATCACTTTATTGAGAACTCTAGCCGATTTATTGCCTTGTTCTTCCAGATATCTAGTACGAAATTTATTTACAGATAACATAGCTGCTTCTGCGCTGGTAAAAATCCCAACCATTCCTATACTCAAAAGGATCAGAACTATTTGTAAACCTATATTTTCTGTCCCAATATCAACCGATCCGCCCGCAGCATTTAGTATTGCAATTAACACTATTAAAACTCACCTTCAATCAATGACTAAAACAAATATATCATATATAATTTCTCATCGACTATAACACTAATCAACAAGCAATAATTCAATAGGTTATCTGAATTGAGTACAGTAATACTAGGCATCGAAACCTCCTGCGATGACACTGGCGTGTCGATCGTTCAAGACGGCTATCTAATCAAATCTAACATCATAGCTTCTCAAACAGACATACACAGCCAACACGGAGGAATTGTTCCTGAATTAGCTTCCCGTCAGCATATCAGGGATATCATGCCTGTCATAGATCGTAGTCTAGAAGAAGCGGAGATAGGCATTTCTGAAATCGATATCGTAGCAGCCACATATGGACCAGGACTAGCAGGATCTCTTATAACTGGCCTGAATACTGCAAAGACACTATCTATGTGTCTTAACAAACCATTTTACGGGGTAAATCATTTAGAAGGTCATGTGTACTCCGCTTGGTTAGACCAGGTGACTGGACCAGACCAACAAATTGGATTCCCCATCCTGTCATTAATCGCATCAGGTGGACACACGGATTTAGTACTTATGAATAATCATGGAGAGTATGAACTACTGGGGAATACTTTAGATGATGCTGCTGGAGAGTGTTTTGATAAAGCAGCACGCATACTCGGCTTAGGATTCCCTGGAGGACCAGAGATACAAAAAACTGCAGGCCAACATAAAAGTCATTTAACTTTACCTAGGGCATGGTTGCCAGGGACAGCTAATTTTAGTTTCAGCGGATTGAAGACGGCCGTCCTAAAATTAGCTATTGACCAAAAAGTATATCCGTTTGATGAGTCACAATTAGACAAACGCGATCGTGACGCTTTAATTGTGGACATTTCTGCAGCCTTCCAAGAATCAGTAGTAGATGTATTATCGCAAAAAGTGATTAAAGCTGCGTCAGAACACAACGCAAAAGGGATAATCATAGGGGGAGGAGTTGCGGCAAATCTACCACTAAGAGAGCGCATCCAAGAATTGAGTCCTATCCCCACTTTCATCCCAATTCCTCGATTGTGCACAGATAATGGAGCCATGATTGCATCAGCCGCATATTACCAGCAATTAAGACAAGAACCATGGGATCTCAAGTTAGATATCAACCCTGGTCTTAAAATATACGATACTCTCTAGTAATACCTGTTTGACTTTAAGCGAGGCAGTGAACTTCCAAGAAAGAGATTGGTCGCAATTAATAATGAGTTCTATGCCGTCCTTAAACGAATAGATTTTCCACATCCAGATCAATCCTGAGACCATAACAATCAACAAGAAAAAAGGGATAACTCCCATGTTAGCCAGAGGGATAATGGGTTGATTTATCTGACTAGAGATACCATACCCAAGTCCCACATACACGATCACCGAACACATCAAAAACGACAGCATAGTAAGAATCGGGGTATTTTTTTTGTTTTCCTGCACTGAAATATGTTGTATAGAATTCTTATCGATAATATGTGCTTTATTGGCAGGAGTAGATCTAAATAACAAAATGGTAGTTTCGGTCAAAACCAATAAATCAACTTTTTGTCCCGGTTCTTCAACAATACCTTGATTACTATCAATAATCCTGTGTATGTTTAAGCCCTTCACTGGAATTCCCCGTATTTTCGTAAGATAAGATGTCATAATGTTCTCTAATAACGAGCCTATTTAATATTAGTCCTATTCTACATGATAAAACCCCAGCAAAATAGAATCGTTGTATTGACACTGTTGAATTTTGCGTGATATCGTAATATAAACGCGTTGAAAGAGACGAGTACTTAAAGCGGAAAGGCAAGCGAGTCTGGTACGGTGAAAGCAGACACTGGAAGCTAAAGGAAAATCCCTCTGGAGCGGCCTGCTGAACAACTAAATTAAGTAAGCTAGGACAGAGTTCGTGGCCTGTAAAAATCACGCGGCATGTTGGTGTCGTTATCGAGAGGCTTTCGCATTAGCGTAAGCAATTAGGGTGGTACCGCGGGCAAAAATCCCGTCCCTTGTATTAAGGGGCGGGATTTTTCTTTTTAATAGCCCCAAAAATTGGAGTAAAAGTGAAATTAAAAGGCGCGGAAATAGTGTGCGAAAGCTTACTAAAAGAAGGGGTAGAAGTTCTATTTGGGCATCCCGGAGGAGCTATTCTTCCATTTTACGATGCACTCTGGAGCTATCCACAACTCAAACACATACTGGTACGTCATGAACAATCTGCTGCTCATGCCGCGGATGGTTACGCCAGAATAACAGGCAAACCAGGGGTATGCGTTGCTACGTCAGGTCCTGGAGCAACCAATCTAGTGACTGGAATCATGGGAGCCAAAGCAGATTCCATTCCTATGGTCGCCATTACAGGTCAAGTAGCGAGAACAGCCCTAGGGTCGGAAGCATTCCAAGAATGCGATATATGTTCGATAGCAGCAGCATGTACAAAAAGAACATATCTGGTGATGTCTACCGATGACCTTGCAGACACTATCCATGAAGCGTTTCAAGTTGCTCAGGAAGGGCGACCTGGTCCAGTACTGATAGATATCCCTCGAGATGTGCAACTGGAGCTAGCCGAATTCAATTACCCAGAGGTCAAACCACTTCCAATTCCAACTATCACAGAAGAAACACGTCTAAAACTCCCTGATGCTGCCAGACTAATAAATCAAGCAGAACGACCAGTAATTATAGCAGGACACGGAGTATTGATATCTAAAGCAGACGAAGAATTAATACAACTTTCAGACAAAACCGGTATCCCTGTAATAAATACATTGTTGGGATTAAGTAATTTCCCACGTAATAACGATATGTCCCTTGGGATGCTTGGAATGCACGGGATGTACTGGTCTAATATGGCTACCGATCAAGCAGATGTAATATTCGGTGTAGGGATGCGATTCGATGATAGGGTCACAGGTAACACTGCGGCATTCGCTCCACACGCCAGAATTATTCACATAGATATTGAGCCGTCGCAAATAGGCAAGAATGTACCTACCGAAGTGGGGCTCGCTGGAGACGCCAAGGCAGTTTTGACCGAATTATTACCACTACTAGAACCTGCCGACCATAGCGAATGGGTTGCATCAATCAACAAAATCAAACAAGAGCACCCGTCACTGGCTATCCCCAAAACGGATAAACTGCTAGCCCAGCACGTTTTAAAGGATCTTAACGAAATCATTCAAAGTAATCCTAATACCAACGTAGTCACAGGGGTCGGGCAGCATCAAATGTGGGCCGCTCAGTTCTTGTTTTTAGACAAGTTTAATACGTTCGTGTCTTCAGGTGGTCTAGGAGCTATGGGATTTGAAGTACCTGCCGCATTAGGTGCTCAAGTCGCTGCTCCTGAATCTACAGTATGGACGATTGCAGGGGATGGCGGTTTTCAAATGACGCTCCAAGAATTGATGGTACTAGCTCAAGAAAATTTGCCCGTGAAAATTGTGTTGCTAAATAACGGTGTTTTAGGCATGGTTAAACAATGGCAGGAAATGTATTTTGACGGCCACTTGAACCAAATCCCTATGCCTGGACCTGATTACGTCAAATTGTCAGAATCATATGGTATACCGGCCGTTAGAATTACAGAACAAGAAGATGTGTTTGCCGCATTGTCGAAAGCACAAAACCATGATGGCCCTTATTTGATAGAATTTGTGATAGATCCAACCGTTAACGTATTCCCCATGGTACCTCCTGGAGGATCACTGCCCGACACATTAGAAGATCCTTTAACTAGTGCAGCATCCGCCGATTGAATATAATATGTGTAAATAAACAGAAATCTCAATGAGGGTATTATGCCAGAAGTAGTAAGCATACAAGATGCATCCAGAATCCTAAATGTATCCAAGCGAGTCATCAGGCAATACATACAAGATGGTAAATTGAACGGATTTAGGCAACCCAAGCCACATGGTGGAAGTTCATGGGTTGTTGAAATACCTGAAGGAGCTTGGCTAGATGAATATAGAGAACATATTTATTCAGTCGGTGAATCAACCACTCCTTGGTGGAGACCCACCCCTAATGGTTCCGGGATCGTGCATTATGTTGAAAGCTTAGGTATCGAAGAGGTATCACCTTTATTCATCTGTGGAATATTCAGTAAAGATATCTGGCCGGCTATTAATCATTCAACGGAAGACCGGTGCCAAGAATGCGTCAACGCCGCCCAAGCTAAAGGACTGCCTCTAGATTCCATAAGCCCAGAATCATATAGCCCCGATAGATTAGGATAAATCCCACACTAATATGACACAATCTTATCCACCAGAAATCATAGGGATGATAGGAGTCCATAGGGAATCAGAAGGACAAACAGGAGCCTCATTGAGCGTGTTCGGTGGAGTGATTAATCCGGGGAGTGAGATCCCCGTTGGTCTAGATAAATCATACATCTCAGAATTTTCCAGAGCACATGAAGCAAGTGGATTTGATAAGGTATTGATTGGTTATTCAGCTGTAACACCTGACGGGTTTGCAATAGCAGCCTATGCCGCATCGCAAACATCAAATTTAGGATTTCTGATAGCCCACAGGTCCGGCTTCGTGAGTCCTACCTTGGCTGCTCGCCAAGTCGCTACGTTAGATCATATCACCGATGGAAGAATAGCTTTGCATGTGATTTCTGGAGGCAGTGATTCAGACCAGAAAAGAGATGGGGATTGGGTTGATCATGACGAGAGATATCTCCGAACTGAAGAGTACATGCAAATACTTATTAAGACGTGGACCTCCACCGAACCTTTCGACTTCAAAGGTAGATTCTATAATATCCAAAATGGGTTCAGTGAAATCAAACCATACAACCTATCTTCTATACCTTTGTATTTTGGAGGAGCATCAACTATTGCTAACAGAATAGGAGGATTATATGCAGATGTGTATGCTTTGTGGGGTGAGCCTTTAGCTGCGATACGTCAACAGATACAAACCATCCAAGGTATCAAGCGTAAACGCTCTCACCCTATCCAGTTCAGCTTATCGGTCAGACCTATAATTGAATCAACCGAAAAACTAGCATGGGAAAAAGCTAACTATATCTTGGATCACGTGAAACAAAGCATGGGGTCCAAAATAAAAAAAGGCGAATCAGCTAGGCCACAGTCTACAGGATCCCGTAGGGTGCTAGATCATGCATTAACCCAAGACACATATGATGAGCGACTATGGATGCCCATAGCTCTGGCGAGTGGCGCCTCAGGAAGTACTACGGCATTAGTAGGGACTCCAGATCAGGTCTCAAACTCACTAATAGAATATTACAAACTAGGATGTACTAAATTTATAATACGAGGGTTCGATCCCCTTCACGATACCACTGAGTATGGCAGAGAGCTTATACCTCTTATAAGAGAGAAGGCCAAAGCATTCGAACAGAATTAACCTCCTCCCCCTGATACCTCGAGACTTGGTTTGGTCATTTCTTCTGGGTTCAACAATTCAGAGAGTTTGTCATCTGTTAAATCAGTCTTTAATTTAGCTACTTCTCTGATAGTCGATCCCTCTTGAGCAGCAGTTTTAGCAATGTCAGCTGCTTTATCATACCCAATTTCTGGAGCCAATGCTGTTCCAAGCATGAGGCCTCTTTCCACCATTTCTGGGCCGGTAGTTGTACTTTGAATTCCATCTACACATTGAACTGCAAAATTATTGGCGGATGAAGACAACAAAGAAATACTCTGCAATATATTAAACGCAACAACAGGCATCATAGTATTAAGTTCAAAGTATCCACCTTGACCCGATACAGCAACTGTCGCATCATTCCCGTACACTTGCGCCACTACTTGGATAACAGATTCAGATATAACTGGATTGATTTTACCTGGCATTATAGAACTCCCAGGCTGCACTTCTGGCAATGTTATTTCTCCAATCCCAGCTCTAGGACCACAAGCCATAAATCTAATATCATTAGCTATTTTATGCAAGCTAGTAGCGATTGTTCTTAATATTCCACTAGCTTCTACTGCTGCATCTAAAGTCGACTGCGCTTGAAAATGATTCGATGTTTCAACAACGTTGATCCCTGCCGACTCTGAAACGATCTTACATACTCTTTGGGAAAATTCTGGATGGGTATTTACACCAGTACCCACCGCCGTACCACCCAGCGCTACTTCTGATAATGCATCTTTTATTCTCGCAATTCTCGTTAGTCCTTGTTCAATTTGACCTGCAAAACCTAAGAATTCCTGCCCCAACCTAACCGGTGTGGCATCTTGCAAATGAGTTCTACCAGTCTTTATAATAGGCCAGAATTCTTGTGATTTATTATTCAGCGATTTTTGTAACACTTGCAATGCGGGCTCTAATTGCTCTTTTATTGCAATTAACGACGCAACATGTATTGCAGTTGGTATAACATCGTTAGATGATTGCCCCAAATTCACATTATCATTTGGATGTACTAATCTAGAACCGAGTTCACCTCCCATAATTTGGGAAGCTCTATTGGCTATGACTTCGTTAGCATTTGTATTGGTGGATGTACCTGAACCAGTCTGGAATATATCTAATACAAAATGACTGTCTAATTTCCCATCTATCACTTCTTCACCAGCTTCAACTATAGCTTCACCTATTTTTTGATCTAAAAACCCCATATCCATATTCGCTTTAGCGGCTGATTGTTTAATAAGCCCTAAAGCTCGTATAAAGTCTCTTGAAAATCTCAAATCACTGATTGGAAAGTTCAGGACAGCACGCATTGTTGATGCGCCATATAACGCATCTGCCGGTACTTCCATCTCTCCCATAGAGTCTCGTTCTATTCTTACATCGCCTGACATTCTATTACCTTCCATATTATTTATTATTCTTTATCCAGTCTGCTACCTTTTCTGCAATCATCATCGTGGTAGCATTTGTGTTTGCTCTGATCACATCTGGCATCACAGAAGCATCAACTACTCTTAGGTTATTTAATCCGTAAACTTCACAATATTGATTAACTACAGCCATACCATCATCTGGAGTACCCATTTTACACGTCCCTGACGAATGATGTTGAGTATAAACATTTCTCAATAACCAATTGTTTTGCGAATCGTCATCTTTGAGATCAGACTGTGTAGGACTTACTACTTGAACAACATGCTCTTGCAATGGGTCGGACTCGATTATGTCTAATACCATTTTCAACCCCTCTCTCATACGTGCCAAATCATACTCATTATTTAAATAGTCATAATTTATATTTGGTTGGGTCTTTGGGTTAGAATCATTCAAGGTGAGATTGCCATATCCCATAGCATTTTGTAGCGCAAAACTTATGCCAAAATGAAAATCATCTGTATCTATCGTAACGCTAGATGGAGCATGTTCACTAGACATCAATATCGGACTTATCTGAAGATCTGCTCTGGTGTCTGAATTGCTCGGGCTACACCTCAAACCAACTTGTATATTAGGAGCATCTGTATCCAATAATGGACTATCTCCTCGGAGCAGCACGAATGCCGCAGGGTGATCACGCAAATTTTTCCCTACCCCGTCGATTTCTTTTACTACAGGTATTCCGAATTGTTCCAAAACATCTTTTGGTCCCACGCCGGACAGCATCAATATCTGAGGGGATGCTATTGCACCACTCGAAAGAATGATTTCTTTGGCATTGATTATAAACACCTCTCCTTCACTTTCTGCCTCCACGCCTACAGCATCGATTCCTTCGAAAATAATCTTATTAACTAAGACGTTACCTCTGACTGTCAAATTTGTGCGATGCCTAGAAAGACTCAAATAAGTGAAAGCCGTACTCATCCGAACACCGTCTATATTATTAAGTGCTCGCATCCCAATTCCTTCTGATTCTGGGCTATTTTGGTCAGGATCAGAAGGAAAACCCAAATTCAAACAAGCATCAAAAAATTTATCAAATGATGGTAGCAAGTCTGATTTTTTATATCTTCTAACAGGGATTGGTCCATCATTACCGTGTACATCACTTGATGCGAAATCCAGGTCATTTTCAAGCTTTCGAAAATATGGTAAAACCTTATCAAATGACCATTCGTCGTTCCCCCATTCAGCCCAGTTATCGTAGTCTTCTGGCACTCCTCTGAACACAACTTGTCCGTTAATGGAACTTGACCCGCCAGTTACTTTGCCTCGTGGGACAATTATCGGTTCTTCCTGAATTGGCGTAGCAGTCGCACGATATCCCCAACTGTGAGGCCCATACGCAGACCTCCACATATTATTACCTAATTTGACATCGTCTGGAACTTTATCAAATTCAGGATAATCAGGTCCTGCCTCTAGCAATAATACCGAAATATTGGGATCCTCGGTTAATCTAGTTGCCAAAACACAACCCGCGGAACCTGCGCCAATAATAATATAGTCGTATTCCATTCTTATTTCTCCTTGCGTTCTTCTTTTATCCAGTCAGCAACTCTTTCAGCCATCATAATAACCGTGACGTTTGTATTTGACCTAACTACATCTGGCATGATGGAAGCATCTACAATCTTGAGATTTTCCATACCATATACATTACAATATTGATCAACGACCGCAAAATCGTCATCTTGTGGACCCATTTTACATGTGCCTGAAATATGATGGTCAGTATATACATTGTCTAGTAGCCAAGCGTTCTGGGAAGCTTCATTAAGTAAATCTGCATCGGTAGGGCTTATTCTTTCAATGACGTGGCTATTTAAAGGCTCTTCTCCTATGATATCCAAAACCAACCTTAAAGCTTCTCTCATTCGGTCAAGATCATACCGGTCTTCCAAGTAATTATAGTTAATTAAAGGGTGAACAGTTGCGTCAGGAGAACATATAGATAATTGACCGTAACCTATAGCATTCTGCAAGGCAAAACTTATTCCAAAATGGAATGAATCCGAATCTATTTGCACACTAGGCGGCGCATGCTCATTCGACATTAGAATAGGGCATATCTTCAAATCAGAATGCGTCTCAGAATTAGGAGGACTGCATGTCAATCCTATTTGTATGCTAGGGGCAAACTCATCAAGAGGAATAGAGTCAGCTTTTAAAAGCACAAATGCAGCAGGATGATCTCTTAAATTCTGTCCCACTCCAGCCAACTCATGAATAACAGTAACACCGTATTGTTCGAGATTCTCCTTTGGTCCTATTCCTGAGACCATCAACAATTGAGGTGAACCTATAGCACCTCCACATAAGATGATATTTTCTCCGAAAATTTTGAACATCTCTCCTCCGCTGAGTACTTCACAGCCGATCGCTTTATTCTCTTTAAAGAGTAATCGAATAACAAACACGTTACCTTTAATAGTCAAATTAACCCTGTGCCTTGCCATACCCAAATAAGTGAAAGATGTGCTCATACGCACACCGTCTATATTGTTAAGTGCCCGCATGCCAATACCAAAAGACTCTGGGCTATTTTGATCTGGATCTTCAGGATATCCCAAATTGACACAAGCTTGATAAAAACGTTCAAAAGAAGGCAGAAGTTCATCACGTTTAAACCTACGTACAGGTATGGGGCCATCTCCTCCATGTATATCGCTAGCACCAAAATCCATATCATTCTCTAGTTTTATAAAGTATGGTAAAACTTTCGAGAAAGACCATTCAGTATTGCCCCATTCAGCCCAATTATCATAATCTTCGGGGACCCCTCTGCATATGACTTGCCCATTGATAGAACTCGATCCACCTATAACTTTTCCTCTGGGAATGGTTATCGGCTCAAGCCTATCCTTAGTAGGGTAAGCAGGATACCCCCAACTATGAATACCGTATGCAGATACCCACATATTATGGCCTAATTTCACATCATTAGGTGTGGTTCGGAAATCACTGTAATCCGGTCCTGCCTCAATCAACAACACTGATACGTTGGGGTTCTCAGTCAACCTAGATGCTAAGACACACCCTGCAGAACCTCCTCCAATAATCACGTAATCATATTTCATGTCAATTCGTCAGACATCTCATAATGCTGCCGTCAACAACATCTTAATTTCTTCTATGCTTGCTACTTTCTTCACATTACTATGCATTGGGAAGTCTTCCATTGCATCCGAAGCTATAGAATCTATGGATTCTACGTCGACACCAATACTACTCAACTGAGTTGGCATTCCAATATTTTCGAAAAAAGTTGAAGCCCATTCCGACAAACGTTCAATGTGCTCTCCTGACGTAGGTAAGTGATTTGCTTTAAAACGTTGTAACAAATTAATTACAAAAATGCTTTGGTCATAAATCGTAGGTCCATTGAAGGCAATGCCATGGGAGGTCATTACAGAATAAGCGTCACCATGACTACATTTTGGGAATTTAGTATCAATAGCATGAGATATCGCGCTTACAACTCCTAATGCAGTCCCCCCTACTCCACTGTCACAAGCTCTGTTATACAAGAAGGAAGCTGCGCACAAATTCAAGTTCAAATCCCCATCCACTACTTCAGAATTAAGTAGAGGTAAGTCTCTTAACAATATCTCTAACGCACCTGACAAATCGCTAGCTGCCAGAGAATTTAAGTTTTTGGATAACAATCCTGAAAGCACTCCTGTCAATAATGATGCAGAAGCGCTACGGGTTAGATCATTACTAGCTGTCTCCAAAGCTTTTTTGTCCCATATAACAGATATGGGCCTAGTCTTTGGATCAAACAATTCTAATCTAGTTCTAGTTTCTGGATCCTTTAACGCTGTTCCGGACCTATTGGTGGCGGTCGTAGGAGTAGTAATTACCGATATCGTTGGAAGTTTAGGAGCATCTAATCTTGGGCTAACAGGTCGTTGGCCTTCCGGATACTTGGTGCATAAATCAAAGGCTGAACCTTCCTCAGCAAGTAATATCAATATCCCGCGAGTCGTTACAATCGAACTGCCTCCTCCTACCGAAACTATACAATCTACGTTGTTTTCTCTCGCTAATGCAACCCCTTCCAGAACTGAAGGTAAGGGTGAACTGGTTTCAGCGTTTGCAAACACACAGGCTATTCTAGTTGAAGGATCACATACTTCTTTAATACGGTCAATTAGGTCTGTCCGTGTAGCAATCGAGCGTCCACAGACAATCATAGCTCGTTTTGACTTTACTCTGTTTAATTCAGAATCTAATCTCCGTAAACTATCGGCTCCAGCATGTATCCTTACAGGGTATCCAGAGTATCGTAACTCCATTCTTTACCTCCAATTTCAGTAGGACTGATACATTGGTATTCTAACAAATCCACTATCAGCATGTGAGTCATGTTAACATTATTTAAAACAAACTAAGATCTAAGAAAAGAAATGAATCCTTCAGTCTACATCAAAACCCAAGGTTGTAAGCTTAATCAGTCCGACAGTTTATCATTGAGCACCGAATTCCATGAAAATGGGTACGAGATTGCAAGAACTGCTAAACAAGCAGATGTAATAGTACTAAACACATGTACTGTCACCGCAACAGCTGATTCTAAAGCACGGCAGTATATCAATGCTACGAGCAAAAAGCATCCCTCCGCACTTGTTGTAATTACAGGATGTTACGCGCAATCCCAATCAGAAGTACTAGAAGGGACGTATCCTAACTGCCTCATACTTGGCAATAACGACAAACCCAATATCGTGTCTTCAGTAAACCAACGATTAGGCTTTGTCGAATCATATCTACCTAGTTTCTTGCCGAAATTTAATAAAACGAGAGCTATGGTCAAAATACAAGAAGGATGTAACCAAGTATGTTCTTACTGCATTGTCCCAAAAGTCAGAGGAAGAGAAAAAAGCATACCAATGTCCGTTATCATCTCACAAGTGAACAATTATCACGAGCTGGGCTTTAATGAAGTTGTCTTAACTGGTACCCAACTAGGAACTTACGGTTTTGAAACCGGTAAGGATAACTTAAAAACTCTTATCGACAAAATATTATCTGAAACATCTATTCCAAGAATCCGAGTATCTTCACTTCAAGCACATGAAATAGATATGGCTTTGCTTTCACTTTGGTCAGACCAAAGATTGCAAAATCATTTCCACATACCATTGCAAAGTGGAGATGATGATTTACTTCAAAGCATGAGACGAAGATATACGACATCCGAATTTAAAAAGTCCGTGGCCGCCGTTAGAGATGCCGTGCCCAACGTTGCTATCACAACGGACTGGATAATTGGGTTTCCAGGAGAATCTGACGCACAATTCACAAACTCTGCTCGCTTTGTTGAAGATATCCAATTCTCCGATATCCATCCATTTCCTTACTCTATAAGGCCCGGTACATCTGCAGCATATCTACAAGACCAAGTGCTATCTTCCAAGAAAAAATCCCGAATGCAAATTGCGATTTATCTGAAAGAACAGTCAGCTAAGAACTTTAAGCACAGTATGTTAGGTAAAGAATTTCGGGTGTTGTGGGAATCCCGGGATAACGCAGGAAATGGAACCGGGTACACCAGCAATTACATTAAAGTGGCCAACAAAAGCACGACACGCTCCAACACAATAACAGATGAAATTTTACTTAGAGTGAATGAGAATGGGGAAGTATCCTGTTAAATAGGTGATTCTTACTTTTATTCAAACTCTATGGGCCTTAAATACGTGGTCGCATTACGTTTTTCCAAGTATCCTGCCTTGGTGTCATGGCCATGAGCAAACACCAACAGCCATCCTTGCTTTTCTGCTTCTTCTAGTATGAATCTCTTTTGTTCCAATGTTTTTTCTGGTGAGTGATCAAATGCAGAAATGACACCCAAGTTAAGGTGGTGATGAGTAGGGATGAGGTCTCCCAAGAACACTACCCGTTCTCCACCATGATTAAACAAGACTACTTGATGTCCATCAGCACAACCATCTGTACGAATGACTTGTAAGCCAGGCATTATTTCGCTGTCGCCATCAATCATTTCCAACTGTCCTTTTTCAAATAACGGTTGATAATCGTCAACGTCGTGTTTATCTTTATTTCTCTCATTAAGGTTACTTGCAGAATCCCAACATTTTCGTTGAACGTAGTATTCTGCCTTTGGGAATGTAGCGACTAAGTTTCCTGCTCTGTCCATTCTGGTACATCCTCCTGAATGGTCAAATTGTAAATCGGTGAGAACTACTTTATTGATATCTTTAGGTCTAATCCCCAAGTTTCTAAGCCCTTTCAATAACCTGCTCGGCACCAGACCTAATGCTTCTTTATTTTTCTCATGATCTTTGGGTCCTATCCCTGTGTCAACAAGGATATTCTTACCCGATATTTGCAGCAATAAACAATTAAGGCCAAGAGTTATACGATTTTTCCGATCAGTCGGTACAGTATTTTCCCAGGACAGCTTGGGCATAGACCCAAACATTGAGCCTCCATCCATCTTCATGTTACCGTCGCTTAGTATCTTCACTTCGGTTGACAACATACGGCTAATTACCTCCTAAGAACCACTCTTACATTTGTCCCCACTCAAACCAGCCAATACGATTGGAGTGCAAGGCGCCCTAACTTTGGGTACTCTAGAATACTGATTAACAGGATTGTCAAGGCACTCTTTCAGCAATTTCTTTTTACAATTTTAAGAAAATTATTAAAATTGTCAAACAGCA
>CAYFGT010000013.1:0-41534 GCA_964343075.1 uncultured Dehalococcoidia bacterium
CTACTGGTAGATCTTTAATAAAACCATACCCTCCGTGTATCCGCATAGCATCCATAGCTACTTCCTGACAAATTTCACTTGCATAGAGTTTAGCCATACCTGATTCAGCATCTGAACGTTCACCTCTGTCTTTTTTCTCAGCCGCGTCGTAGGTCAATAATCTTGCCGCTTGGATCTTCGTTGCCATATCCGCTAATTTGGTTTGAATGATTTGGGTGTCTGATAAAGGCGACCCAAAACTATATCGTTGCTGAGAATATTTAATCGCAGCATCAAAAGCAGCCTGCGCTACTCCGACTGCCCTTGCGGCTACGTTAATCCGACCTGTTTCTAACCCACTCATAACCTGCGAGAAACCTTTCCCTTCAGAACCCCCTATTACGTTTTCTTCAGGGACTCGTAAGTTATCAAAGAATATTTCACAAGTATCCAAACCTCTGTATCCTAGTTTATCCAAATCTCTACCAATTCGAAATCCTTCCCCTTTCTCCATAACAAATGCTGTTAATCCTCTGTGCTTTGATTCAGGATCGGGATCAGTACGAGCTAAAAGGCAAAATATGTCTCCATGTCTAGCATTAGTGATAAACATTTTGGACCCATTAACCACATATTCTTCACCATCTTTTTCTGCTTTGGTTTTCAAACTGGCAACGTCTGTTCCTCCCCCAGGTTCAGTAAGAGCTAAGCCTCCTCTTTTAATTCCACAAGCGAGATCAGGAAGAAATTGTTTCTTTTGTTCTTCAGTTCCAAAGTGAGTAAGAACGTAAGTCAGAATATGATGAGTTCCAATAACTCCACTGATACTCATAAACCCTTTACTTAATTCTTCAAAAATCATTGCAAAAGTAGTGTAATCCAGGCCCATCCCACCATATTCTTCCGGAACTGTAATTCCAAACAGTCCCAAATCTTTCATGGTATCTATCAATCCAAAAGGAACTTCATCATTCTTATCCATTTCAGCTGCAATTGGTTCGACATCTCTTTTAACAAAATCTTTAACCATATTTACAATTTGTGTCCGAGTCTCATTAGACGTCACGCTCATTTAAAATCTCCACCGCTTTTGAATAACAAAATTTGGTTTGCCAAAATATTTAACTAAGGATATCAAACGATTTATACTGTGTACATTCATTGTAGTAGGACGTTGAAGTAATGAATCCTGATATACAAAAGCTAAACGATTTAAAAACACAAATAAGACAACACGACCACAATTATTACGTATTAAATCAGTCAGTGATCTCAGACTCTCAGTATGACAAGTTACTACTAGAACTAAGGCATATCGAATCCGAGAACCCAGATCTTATCACTAGTGACTCACCAACTCAGCGAGTAGGAGGAGAACCTACAGAACAATTTGACCCCATTACCCATGCCACACCCATGCTAAGTTTAGCTAACACATTTGATTACACAGGTTTACTTGAATGGGAGCAAAGAGCCCTTAATCTTATCAATAACACAACTTTACAGTACTCTGCCGAACTCAAAATAGATGGGCTTGCCATAAGTCTAATCTACGAGGATGGAACGTTCGTCCAGGGTTCAACGAGAGGCAATGGACTTGTCGGAGAAGACGTCACATCCAATCTCAAAACTATTCGAGCAATCCCGCTTTCGTTAACGTGTCCACTTCCTGGACGTATGGAAGTGAGAGGAGAAGTATATATGCCTCTAGATGCTTTCACTTCAATTAATGAACAGCGCATAGACCACAATGAACCTTTATTAGCCAATCCAAGAAATGCTGCATCAGGTTCATTACGCCAATTAGATCCTAAGATTACGGCGTCAAGGAATCTCGATATCTGGATATATTCTTTAAATGAATCACCTAATGATAATTTTGCATACCATTCAGAAAACCTTAAGTGGGTACAATCACTAGGCCTCAAAACTAACCCTACAACCAAAATATGCAATTCCTTAGACCAAATCCAAGAATACTATACATACTGGATGGAACACAGAAAGGATCTTGGCTACGAAATTGATGGTATTGTAATAAAGATAAACTCATTACAGGCTCAACGAGACCTCGGGTTTGTAGGAAGAGAACCCAGATGGGCTATTGCTTACAAGTTTCCAGCGGAAACAGCACATACCAAACTGCTATCAATAGGGTTGAATGTCGGACGAACAGGAAGCATAAACCCATTTGCAATCCTAGACCCTGTTCAGATCGGAGGTGTAACCATAACCAATGCATCACTTCACAACGAAGAAGACATAACCAGGAAAGATATTAGGATCGGAGACACAGTGGTTGTAGAACGAGCAGGAGATGTAATTCCTCATATCCTAGGGCCGGTCATCGAATCCAGAACCGGAGCAGAAAGTAAATTCACTATGCCTAAGTTCTGCCCTGAATGTAACGAACCTATAATTAAAGATGATTCTATACATAGATGCACTAATTCCGGTTGCCCTGCAAGATTCCTAGAATCCGTTAAACACTTTGTCAGCAAAAACGCAATGGATATAGATGGATTAGGAGAAAAATGGTGCGAAAGCCTTGTTTCTAACCATATGATTTCAAAAATCAGTGACATATATCAGTTAAATCTGGAAGACCTCAGCAAGTTAGACCGTATGGGGAATTTACTAGCTGAAAAGTTGCTCATAAATATAGAAGCCAGTAAATCCAAGCCCTTAGACAGAATCATATTTGGTCTTGGCATACTACACGTGGGCTCTGAAATCGCGAGTATTCTAGCCCACTCATTTGGTAGCTTACAGCAATTAAGCAGAGCATCCTTTGACAATCTGGTTGCAATAGATGGGATTGGCACGACGATAGCTACTTCTATACAACAATATTTTAACGTTGATAATAATATTATGCTGATTGATGAACTACAAACCTTGGGATTAACAATGGAAAGCTCTGTTATGCCCCAGACTTCAAACTCTTTATCTGATTTAACATTCGTAATTACTGGAACCTTACCTTCATTATCTCGAAAAGATGCAGAAGAGCTTATCAAAACAAATGGAGGCAAAGTTACTAATAGCGTAACCTCTAATACCTCGTATTTGGTTGCAGGAGAATCTGCAGGATCTAAATTAGTAAAGGCTGAGCAAATTGGCACATCAATATTAACTGAATCCGATTTACTAAATTTACTAGGATTACCAGGCTAATAATATGAAAATCATCATAGGACTCGGTAATCCAGGGACAAAGTATGTGGGTACAAGGCATAATATTGGATTCTCTGCAATAGATGAATTTTCCAAACAAGTAGATATCACCAAAAAAGAAAGAAAATCCAAATGTACTCTACAATTCGGAGAACTCGACGGTACTGAAATAGTATTAGTAAAGCCTCGAACTTTTATTAATAACAGCGGTATTGCTATCAAATACCTGATCGATCGATTCAATATAGGATTAAGTGATCTCTTAATCATATATGATGATGTTGCTTTACCAGTTGGAAAAATTCGAATTCGAGGGAATGGCACTAGTGGTGGCCATAACGGTATCAAATCAATAATAGAATCAACCGGTGGGTATATGTTTCCCAGGCTACGCATAGGCGTCGGAAGTCCTGACTCAACCGATATGGATCTAGTAGCTTGGGTGCTAGGGAAATTTGAACCTGAAGAACAAGAACTAGTAACCAAAACGCTGGCGGAGTCTGTTTCTGCTATATTATTCTGGATAAACCATGATATTAATTTAACAATGAATACATTCAATTAACATATGCGCTATAGCAAACTACTACTAATCGCATTACTTGTACTTATTTTGGCAACAAGCTGTTATAGCAATTCAATACCATCATCAAGCAAATCAAGTATAGAAATTTGTCAAGACAAGCCATTTCTATCCGTTGGGAATACTTCTAACCCGCCAGAATTTGATATATGTCATGAAATTTCACTTCTAGGTGAACATCTTCAACACTCCAAAACTCATAGTACAGAACTCACCAAAGTTCTAGTTACTGACATATCCAAGAAACAGGACTTTGAGTATCCAATCTTCCAAATCCTGGTATCAGCAAATGCTTATTGGTATTCATCCGATAACAAAACATCGCTACCTGACGTAGAAAAAGTAGCTCAAATATTTGAAAATACTATATATCCTAATATGGTTCAACGTTTTGGAACCCCCTGGCTCTCAAGCAGAAATACAAATGACAAATTAAGAATAATCCATGTCCCACTTGGTTCAGGTATTGCCGGATACTTCAAACCAACTGACATGTATCCAACCTCTATATATCCTTCGAGTAATGAAATAACCGCAATTTACCTACATTCAGATTTACAAATCGGCAGTGACGCTTATTTAGCTGTATTAGCCCATGAACTACAACATGCGATGCATTGGAACCAAGATCCTACAGAAGAGACCTGGTTCAATGAAGGATTATCAGAATTAGCATTAAATGACTTTGAATACAAACCATTCAATCTGAATTCATTTAATCCTGAAATTTCATTGATTCATTGGCCATATAACAACCAATCACAGAATTATCTCTCAGCAAGATTATTCTTTACTTATCTACAGGAACAATATCTACAAAATGATAACCTGTTATATGGACTAACCAAGAATTCCAAGGATGGCATAGCATCAATAAATGAGTACTTACCTGAAATTGGGATAACAAAATCTTTCGAAGATATTTTTGGCGACTGGGCGATTTATAACCTGCTAAATGGCAATTCTTCCAAATACAACTACTCGAATCTAAGTGGTGATACGTTTGATTACGCCAAGCAGAATAGCATCGGATTCGGTCAAAAAATTCATCGAGAAATACAACAATTCAGCACGCAATATGTAGATATAGCAGTTCCCAAAGGAAACGGTGACCTAACCATAATGTTTGATGGCGCTTCCACTGTCAATAGTCCATTCAGCCCAATTGACACCCCCAATAAAACATGTCTATGGGGTAACCGTGGCGACTCTATCAACACTACACTTTCCACTGCCTTAAACCTTTCTGAAATGAATTCCCCTACACTAGAGCTCAGAACTTCTTACAACATAGAAGACGGTTGGGACTACGTACATTTATTAGTATCTGAAAACAATGGGACGACTTGGACAGCCTTGAATGCACGAAACATGGAACCCGCACCATACAGCATGAAGCATCTATCTTATGGTTATACCGGTTCAAAATCATGGTCTAACACGTCGATTGATCTCAGTAAATATGGCTCAAAGGAAATTCTGCTAAAGCTATCATATATAACAGACGCAAGCACAACTGGTCCTGGAATATGTGTTGGAGACTCAATCGTAAAGGACACGAATCAAGAAATCAATATAAAATGGCAAAACAATGGATTTATCACAATATCCGACTATATTGAGCAAAAATTCATTGTCAATGTGGTACTAATGGGGCAAGAATCTAAAATCATTCCAATCACACTCGACAACGCCAATAAAGGGGAGCTGACACTACCGATTCCAAAATACGGATCTTGGTATGTCGTTGCCATTTCAGCATTAAATGAAAACAGTTCTATAGCAGCCCAATACGAGGTTTCCACAGACAAATCACAGCATAGATAAATATCTATTAATTTCGAAATCTGTTACTTCAGTGTTATATGAATCCAGTTCGATTTTCTTATTTCGTATAAACCTTTCAAATATATTTTCACCCAGAGCTGCTCTGAGTAATGAACTGCCTTCTGCCAACGATATAGCCTCTTCCAAACTAGCTGGCAGTTTTGAGATCAAAGTATTAGAATTTTCTGGTTTTCCAGGTTCAATCAAATCATATTTCCCATCAATCCCTTTCAATCCAGCGGCAAGCATTACACTAAATGCCAAATATGGATTACACGCTGGATCGGGAGCTCTATATTCTATCCTCACAGCATTTTCGCCACCTGTCTTGAAAGTAGGTATACGTATTAAATCTGATTGGTTCAAGTGGGACCATGACAGGTAACGAGGGGCTTCATGCCCTGACGCTAATCTTTTGTAAGAGTTGACCCATTGGTTGGTCACCAAAGTAATTTCTGGAGCATGCTTCAAAAGACCCGCAACGAAATACTTGGCATCGTCTGACAAATGGAATGGATCAGTTTTTGAGTAAAACGCATTATCCGGACCTTTAAACAAGGATTGATAAGTGTGCATACCAGAACCATTTATTCCTGATATAGGCTTGGGCATAAAGGTCGCATATACCCCTCTCGCTGATGCTAGTTCTTTAATGACTAACTTAGCGGTAACAACATTATCTGCCATAGATAACGCATCGGTATATTGCAAATCTATTTCATTTTGACTTGGTGCTACTTCGTGATGAGAATATTTAACAGGAATACCCATCTCAGCTAGGTTCAAAACGGTATCTCTTCTCAAATCACCAGACACCTGTCCAGATGTTTGGTCAAAATAACCATCTTTATCCAACAGCACAGGACTATCATCATTTTGGAAATAGAAAAATTCGAGTTCGGTCCCTACATAATAAGTGTATCCGGATTGTGCTAACCGCTCTAAATTTTGTTTTAGTATGGTCCTAGGATCACCCGGGAAGGGTTCTCCTTGCGGTGAATATATATCGCAGAACATTCTGGCAGTAGCATTATCTTGTGGTCGCCAAGGCAAGATAGTAAATGTAGCAGGATCTGGAAACGCCCTAACATCACTTTCATTATCTCGAGCAAATCCTTCTATAGCAGATCCATCAAACCCAACTCCGCGGTACAGAGCATCTTCTAAATCTTCTATAGTTATAGCAAACCCTTTTAGGTTACCCAATATATCAGTAAACCAAAGTCTAATGAATTTTACGTCACTCTCACGAGCATTACGCAATACAAATTCTATTTCGTTTTGTGAATGATCTATAGCCATGCATTCCTCCACGACTAAGGGCCTGATAGAGGTATCCTACTATCAAGCCCTAACTTCGAGTTATCGAACTGTCTCCTATTTAGATTCTACGCATCAAATGACAAGAAATATTCATATGGATGCGGTCGTAACCTAACAGGGTCCACATCATTTTCTCTTCGGTAGTTTATCCAAGCTGATATCACATCTTCTGTAAATACACCGCCTCTGAGTAAGAATTCATGATCTTCTTCTAAGGCGTTCAATGCTTCGTCTAAACTAGCCGGAACTTGAGGTAATTTCGCCAACTCGTCTGCTGGTAAATCAAATAAGTCATGTTCTAGTGGCTCTCCAGGTTCATAACCTTTTTCAATACCATCCAAACCTGCCATCAGCATGGCTGCAAAGGTAAGGTAGGGGTTACAAGTCGGATCTGCAGACCTAAACTCAACTCTTTTTGCTTTAGGACTCTGGGAATACATAGGGATTCTGCATGCAGCTGATCTATTCCTAGCAGACAGAGCCAGGATAGTCGGAGCCTCAAACCCAGGAGTTAGCCTCTTGTATGAATTTGTTGTAGGCGCAGCTAGAGCCATCAAAGCCTTACCATGTTTGATGAGACCTCCAATATAATTCAGTCCCAGTTTTGACAACCCTGCATACCCATCACCAGCAAATAATGGTACTCCGTCTTTCCAGATGGATTGGTGAGTATGCATGCCCGTACCATTATCTTCAAAAATCGGCTTAGGCATAAATGTCGCTACTTTACCAAACTCCTTCGCTACATTTTTAATCACATATTTATAAGCCATAACATTGTCAGCTGTTTTTAGTAGCTCATCAAACACTATGTCGATTTCTCCTTGACCAGCAGTAGCAACTTCGTGGTGCTGTTTCTCCACTGCTATGCCAAAAGAGTTAACCAAAGTCCTAACCATCTCACTTCTCATTTCTTGTTGGGTATCAGCAGGAGAAACAGGGAAATACCCGCCTTTATGAGTAGGACGCATCCCTTTATTCAACGTCATGCCATCAAGCATTGTTTCTTCACCAGAATTCCAAATTCCTTCATCGGAATCAATGTGATGGAATCCATGATTTGGTCCATAACTAAATCTCACTGAATCGAATACAAAGAATTCAACCTCAGGCCCCCAAAATGAGTCATCTCCTACACCTGTAGATTTAAGATATGCCTCAGCTTTCTTGGCTATATTTCTGGGGTCTCTTGTGTAATTTTCTCCTGTTATTGGGTCACGAATATCAGCAATTATAGTTACTTGCCCTTTATAAAAGGGATCGATCTTAGCAGTAGATGCATCGGGTACAAGCAACATGTCTGATTCATCAATAGTTTGAAATCCACGAATACTAGAACCATCGAAACCAGTGCCATCAACGAACAATGAATCCACTACTTCACTTATTGGAGCAGAAACGTGCTGCCAAGTTCCAGGCAGGTCAGTGAATTTGATATCTAAAATATCACAATTGTTATCCTTCATTAGCTTCAATACTTTGGAAGCTTCATTTGCCATAAGAAATCCTCCTTAATTACTAATCACCTAGTGGCTCTCTTCTAATAGTT
This sequence comes from uncultured Dehalococcoidia bacterium, assembly GCA_964343075.1. GTDB lineage: Bacteria > Chloroflexota > Dehalococcoidia > Lucifugimonadales > UBA3495 > UBA2588. Next base: position 8,439 of record CAYFGT010000013.1, read on the forward strand.
GATGCTAACATTTATTGGTTACAATGATGTTACAATTTTGTTACAAACTCACATCTGAACTTAGAAGGCCACTAGGTAATTATTAGCTTACCTGTTATATGCAGCTTCACCATGCTGATTATGATCTAACCCTTCATCTTCTTCTTCCTGCGTCACTCTAAGACCAATTGTATATTTGATACCGAGTAATATTATTGCAGTCAGAACAAAAGCCCACAGCCAAGTTACTACTATTCCAATAACCTGTACTCCTAACTGGTCCCAATAGGCAGAGCTAAAGACTTCAGGCATTCCTGCCGCAGCAAAACCTACACCTGCAAATAACCCTGTTGCTAACGCTCCCCAGGTACCTCCCATACCATGAACTCCCCAAACAGCTAAAGCATCATCTACTCCCAGTTTTAGCAAAAGTTCTATACTCAAATAGCAGATCGTGCCGGCACCGATCCCGATGAAAATAGCGGCAATAGGTCCAACTACTCCGCAAGCAGGTGTGATTGCAACCAAACCAGCGACAGCACCCGAAGCTGCACCTACAGCGCCTGGCTTCTTACCCATAATCACTGACATAACAAGCCACATTACCAAACCCGAAGCTGCAGCAATATTAGTGACAACAAATGCATTCACCGCAAATTCATCTGCTGCTAAAGCACTACCTGCATTAAAGCCAAACCAGCCGAACCACAATAGTCCAGCACCTAATATAATCATAGGAAGGTTGTGTTCTGATGCATCATGTTTAACACCTTGAGCATTTTTGAAACCCAGCCTTGGACCTACGATTAAAGCAGCAGCCAAGGCCGCAATACCGGAGTTAATATGTACTACAGTACCTCCAGCAAAATCGAGAGCACCCATCTCAAATAACCATCCTCCTGAAGCCCATACCCAATGAGCTACTGGGGCATAAACAATTGTTAACCACAGGACAACAAATATTGCATAAGATGAAAACTTCATCCTTTCGGCAAATGCCCCTGTTATTAATGCAGGCGTTATAATCGCAAACATACATTGAAATATCATAAATAATTTATCTTCTGCACTGTCTACTCCCGATAGCGCTAAATGATCCAAATTACCTACAAAACCTGCTATACTACTGCCAAACGCAATACTGTATCCCCATAGCACCCATACGATTGTGCACAATCCCATAGCAACAAAACTATGCATTATCGTCGTAACTGCATTTTTCCGACTCACCATACCACCATAGAAAAAACCTAATCCTGGTGTCATTAACAGGACAAGAGCGGAACATGTCAAAATCCAAGCCATATCAGCGTTCATATTATTCCTCCGAATTTTAATTGTTACGCCGAGCTTATCGACTCATAGTTACAGCAGCGTTACAAACTCATTACATCTTTGTAACGTTCTTATTACATTAATGTTTCATTCACATCTTAAGATAACTATTGAGCACCCGTATTTTGTTATATCCCTATGTTTGATAAACTATGTATGATTTACATGGGGGAACGATGACAACCATAGATGACCTACAAAACGAATACACTGACCTTGAGTTTGCAATAGATATAAAGACTGAAGAGGCAATTAGAACGGATGTATTATTGACTTTTAAGTATGATTACCCGGAGAGTTTAGCATCGATCGAGTTAGATACAGACGAGTTTACTGCAGTATGCCCATGGACTGGACTACCAGACTTGGGAACGTTAGAAATATCGTATGTTCCGAACAATGTGTTAATCGAATTGAAGTCTCTAAAATACTACCTGCTGTCGTTCCGAGATGTAGGTATAGTCCAAGAACACGTAGCAAATCGAATTTTAAATGATTTAGTTACTCTAACCAATCCTAGATCTATGTCACTAAATCTCACTTATAAGACACGCGGGGGAATCAATACAGCTGTTAAAGCTAATTTCCCTTGATACTATTGAGCAATGAAACCCACACCCTATATATCTAAGCTCATATGGATCTGCTCTTTATTTTCATGGTCTGACATAAGACTTATACCCATCCACCAGTGCTTACCTTGGCCTCTGCGTTTCCTCTCAAATCCAAATTCACCGAGGCCTATACCAAATCCTCGCTGGGATAAGGGAGTAATACCAGCAGCAGTTGCCCATTCTTCGTATGAAGCAAATAACCTTCCTGCCAATGACATAGCAGAATCACTTATTTGACATTCCTCCATAATAAAGTCCCTCAAATGCTCATATTGCTCAGACCTTTTTCTAGACCTAAGACGCAACTCATTGGGCACGTAAGAATTTACAACAGTTTGGCGAGCCTCGTTATCTAAAACAATCTCCAACGCATTTTGTAATATAATAACGAATCCTTCAACCCCTCCAAATTGGTCCCAATCTAGTGGCTTGCCATCTATTCCTCTAGCGTCAAATTTTCGGTATGGATTGTGCGCTTCATAAACATCACTGAAATCCGCAGGACAATCCCAAACTGGATTCATTGGATCGTTGATTAATGAACTTCCCAACAAAGCAATCAAAACTCTGATATAGCGAACGTTAATATCCTTCTCTGCAACAGGATGAGAAGAGTAAATACTTCGGAAAATAGCGTCTAGTTCTATCACTGTAAAAGCAAACGTGGATTTAAAATTATTCCGAACCGCAGGCAGAATCGAACCATAAGCATAATCAGAGTTTGCTTCTCTCATATTAACTTGATCGAACGGATGCCTGTCACGTGGCAGAAACGAAAATTTATCCAAACTCAATCTGCCATTATTGGCAGTTTCTAATATAGACAATGATAGATAAAAGTTACGCTGTAAGGCTCGTATTCTATCTGATAACTCCATCTGGATCTTAACAACCTATAAATTTACTTCACTCATTTAAGTTCATGATTACTTTCACAATATCATCTTGCCGTTGTTCATACATATCGTAGGCATTTTGCACATCTGAAAAACCCATACGGTGAGTGATCAAAGGTGCTGGGTCGCACCAACCTCTTTCCTTCAGGGCAACAAGATCTTGAATCTGTCCTATCGGATCTAAACTTCGAGCGCCAGTCGTAGGAATAATAGTTGGTTGTAAATTCATCAAAGTATTATGTTCTATTGGAACCAGCGCATCACTTTGTATCCCAAATACAATCACAGTCCCAAATTGTCTTATATGATTGAACGCAAGGTTAAGAGTTTCAGGATAGCCAGCTGCTTCTACGGTAATATCAGCACCCTGCCCATCGGTCAATTCTTTTATAGCTTCAGTCAGGTCTTCTTTATCTGGGTTGATGGTATGGGTAGCACCAAAAGTTTTAGATTTTTCTAACCTATAGTCTAATGGATCTACCACAATCACTTTCCTAGCTCCCATTCTTGAAACAAGCATTGTAAAACTCAATCCTATGCTTCCTTGACCAAATATAACTACATTCTTACTCAACACACTTCCCATCTTTCTACATGCGTACAAAACTGTTCCTGATGGCTGGCACATTAACCATTCTTCAAGTGGTCCCTGTTCAGGAAGCACAATCATTCTCCCCGGATCAGACACTATGTACTCCTGCAAGCCACCTGTTCCAGGTCGGGCTATTACTATCACTCTTTGACCCTCTTGAATTTGATCAGTTCTACTCTCAAGGACTACTCCTGCTAATTCATGACAAGGCAACCCTGGGTCCATTGGATATGCTGATTCATCTTTTATTGGGCCATAGTGATGCCTTATATCACTGCCACACACGGAAACTCTTTCTAATTTGACCAAGCATTCTCCATCTAAAGCCTGAGGCTGCTCAACATCAATAAATTCAAAATGTTTAGGTGCTGTCAATCTAGCTGCTTTCATTATTCACTCCAAAATCGTTCAGTTAATGCATCATACATTCAAACCTTGTGAAATATCAAACTCTAGGCAATTGTATCAGGTTTGACACACTGTAATGATAACTGTAGCCTGTAAAAAAAATTGAAGGCCAAATCATATGACAGATAGTACCGAAACTTTAATTTGCAGCTCCCAAAACCAAGTAACTACAATCACTATCAATAGACCCAGATATCATAACTCTATGAATATAAACATGTGGGAACGCCTTGCAAATATATTGTTAGAGCTAGAAGAAGACCCCAACACCAGATGTATTATTATAACTGGCGCAGGGGAGAAAGCCTTCTCTGCGGGGGCAGATATACAAGAGTTCCAGACCCAGCGTATAGATTCAGAAACAGGGCGTATTTATAATGCTAAAGTTGATACTGTACTTCAAACAATTCGAACTCTAAAAACTCCTATCATCGCTATGATAAATGGTATAGCAGCCGGAGGAGGGTGCGAAATTTCTGTAGCCTGTGACCTAAGAATTGCATCAACTAATTGTAAAATTGGTATACCTGTCGCAAAACTAGGTATTACAATAGGTCATACTGAAATGAAAAGTTTAGTAGAACTAGTGGGAAGGAGCACCGCTTTGTATATACTATTAAGCGCACGGCTTTTGGATTCAAGAGAAGCTTTGAGAGTGGGACTCGTCAACCAAATAGTCGAACCCCAACAACTCGAATCAATAACATTGGAATTAGCAGAACAAATAGCAGAATTAGCTCCTTTGTCTCACGCCGTTAACAAAGAAACTTTAAACCAAATTTACCAAATACCGGACCTTAATAATTTGAATGAAGACCAAAAGAGCCTACCTCTTAATCAATTCGACACGGAAGACTACAAAGAAGGATTCAATGCTTTCCTCGAGAAACGGAAAGCCCATTTTAGCGGAATCTAATTTTTCATAGTGAGCTATTTTGGTAGATAAGAAATCTAAAATACGAGCCGACGTTCTAATGGTGCAAACCAATCTAGCAGAAAGCCGCCAAAAAGCACAGGCTATGATTATGCAAGGTTCGGTTTATGACCCATCCGGCAAAATCTTAAAACCCGGGACCTTACTAGACCCTGAATACCAACTTAAAGTTAAAGAGCAATTACCATTTGTAAGCAGAGGGGGGGTAAAGATTTCTCATGCATTGACACATTTTGAAATCGATCTGACAGATCTAGTAGTCCTAGACGTTGGTGCTTCAACAGGTGGTTTCACAGACTGCGCTCTTCAAAATAATGCCAAACATGTTTTTGCGGTGGATGTAGGTCACAGTCAAATTCATTACAGCCTCGCTCAAAGTCCCAAAGTGACAGTCATGGAAAAAACAAATGCAAGGTACCCATTCGAACTAACGCAAAAGGTAGATTTCGTTTGCATTGACGTATCATTTATCTCAACAAAATTAATTATCCCGCAAGTGATTTCTCATATGAATCAAGATGGAAAACTTTTGTCTCTAATAAAGCCACAATTCGAAGCAGGGAAAGAAGCTGTTGGGAAAGGAGGAGTTGTTCGAGACCCTCACATACACAAAGAAGTCCTTGCTAGCTTTGCTACTTGGACTACTGAGCAAGGATTTAATTTGATAGGAATTTGTGAGTCTCCAATTTTGGGAAGAAATGGGAATAAAGAATTTTTTGGACTACTCACTAACAAATAACTACAATGGAGATGATATATATGAATATTGAAGATTTAGCCAACACTCTCATTGCTAATAAACAAACGGTATCTGTGGCAGAAGCTTGCACATGTGGGCTACTCGGTAGCAAGCTCGGTTCTGTTTCCGGTAGCTCGAAGTATTTCCCTGGAGGAGTTGTAGCTTATACCGGTGGTCTCAAAGAAAGTATTCTAGGGGTACCAGATAATCTTGCTGAACAATTTGGTACCGTCAGTGAAGAGATGGCTATAGCTATGGCGAAAGGAGTTCTCAAACTCACTAAAACTGACTACGCTCTATCTACTACTGGAGTCACTGGCCCTAATGCTGGAAAGTCTGGACATCCAATAGGAACATTTTGGATCGGTTTTGCATCCAAAGATGGTAGAAGCCTGGCACAGAAAGTACAAATTGATTCTGATAGGAATGGGAACAAAGAAGGTGCTGCCAATGCTGCTCTTGCTTTACTTAACGAAAATATGATCAAAAACAAATAGGAGTTCAAAATGCAGCTGACTCAACATGTTTATAGCACACATATTGAAGAAGATCCCAACACTTATGGAGCAATGCACCCTGGAGGCACACAGATATATTTCGTAGGTGACCCAGAAAAAGAAATGGTCATGATTGATTCAGGTGAAAACTACCGTCATTGGACCGAACAAATTATTAGCTACCACACCGAACTCGGTAGCCCAAACATCAAGGCGATTCTAATTACACACGGTCATGGAGACCATATAGGTGGCCTAGACAGGCTCCAAGAGTATTTCAATTGCAAAGTCAGATGCCACCCCAAACTAGCACCTTTTCTATCACATAAACTTAACACCATTACAGAAGTACAGAAACTTAAAGCTAACGAAGTAATACAAATTACAAACGGAGTAACCTTAAAAGCAGTTTTTACTCCAGGTCATGAAGATGATCATGTGGTGTACCACTTAAAAAAAGACAAAGTGTTATTTAGTGGCGATACAATTTTAGGTAATTCTACTGGAAGTGTAAGAAATCTAAATCAATACATTAATTCACTGCGAAAAATGTTAAACCTCAAGCCTGATATTATTTGCCCAGGACATGGTAATACGGTATCAAATGCTAGTAACCGTATCCAATTCTATTTGCATCATCGTTTAGAAAGAGAAAAACAGATTATAGATGCACTGAGCCAAGGTTGTGAAACAGTCGAACAAATTATTGATAAAGTATATCCTAGAAACTTGAGAAAAAACCTCAGGTCTGCAGCGGGAAGGAACGTTGAAACCCACCTCAACAAGTTAATCGAAGAAAATCTCGTTAAGAAAAACGAGTCTACGTATTCTTCATACTCGTAGCTAATAAATATAAGGAATCATATGTTTTACCGGAATAATAGCAGAAGGCCTTTACTACCAATAGGATGCAGTGCATTGATTATATTAATTGGAGCAGTCCTAGCACTAACACCAATAATCGAAATTCTTGCTCAGATATTAGGATACATTTTAATAATCCTGGGAATTATATTGCTTACATTTAATCTAGTAAAGAAATTATTTCTGTAATTTCCTAAGGACTTACTCTATTGATTTGGATAATAATCGCCTGCTTATCAGCTTGTTTAATGGGAATCGTTAACGTCTTCGATAAGATAATCCCAACTAAATATAGTACTCACTATAAAACCTATCCATTAAGCATAGGCATTATAGGTCTACCTATCACACTAGTCTTACTATTAGCCGTCTTACCTTTCAGCCACACCAACACATATGGATTGGCATTGATCATATTATCCGGTTGTCTTTTCGGGGTACACGCAACAATCATTCTTAGAGCGCTGCATGCCACAGAAGCATCTAGGATTTTCCCCGTCGTACACACCCACCCCTTATTTACCGCATTTATAGCTTTTTTCTTACTCGGGGAAATTCTATCCCTGTATCAATGGGTAGCTATATTGATAATCATTACCGGTGTAATAATCATATCAATTGACGTGAACAAAGGCGCAGCAGCAAAAAGTCTTTTGTTAAAAGCATTACTACCTATATTATTAAGTAGCGCTATTCTCGGTACATCGAACGCATTACTCAAACCAGCACTTGACGATTCTTCAATATTGCTTACGCATGCCATTCGGTTGATGATTCTATTTTTGATGTTATTAGCATTTAACTCTGACCGAGCCACTTGGTCAGAAATATTTGAATGGTGGAATCATAAGCGCAATGCACTGAAACTAGTAACTACTAACGAACTGATTGCGCAATTCGCATTGATTTCTTCTGTTTGGGCTATCTCTCTGGGGCCTGTATCATTAGTATCTGCAATATTAAGTGCATCAGGGCTTGTAACAGTTGCCACAGTCCTGATATTAGGAAAGTTCTTAAATTCAATTGTAAACGAAGATGTTACTAGGGCTACAATCATATTTAAAATCCTTGGAACTTTAGCCATTATCAGTGGAGTTTCAGTGATCACTGTAACTGGGTATATTTAGGCTCACTCCCTTTCAAGCAATTCGATTCTAACGTTCTCAGGGCCACGAACAAATGCTATTTTCACACCTGGTCGAATTTCATGAGGTTCCACAACAATTTCTGCTCCTTTGGCTCGTAATTCTTCTACCGCACCAAATACATCATCAACTTTGAACCCAAAATGATCGAGACCAAGATATGGAGTGCCAGGACTATTTGGTAAATCTAAATCTTCAGGGACAGCAGCAATAAAAATCGCCAATCCATTGATATCCAGATCGATTCTACTTTGCCCGTCAGATTGTATTGATTCAATTATTTTGGCATCAAACATTTTGTTGAAATATTCTGCCATTTCCCGTGGTTGTTTACTCCTTATATGAATATGATCATACGAAAATGTAGCTTTCATAAATTCCTCCATTACTTATTGCTTAAATATATCATCCTAATTGACGCCGAATTTACGATGGTGATAACATCAGCTGCAAAGTTAATATAGCATCTTTGGCACATATGTTTAATAGGGAAGATGGTGAGAGTCCATCACGGTTGCGCCACTGTAAACACATTGAAGAGTATGTAACCACTGTCTATAAGGCGGGAAGGTTCTATGATTATCTCGTGTAAGTCAGGAGACCTGCCAGAGAAACTGTCTGACATTCTGCGCATACGGAATCAAGGCCAAACCGAAGCACTTGTCAGATGGCAAGTGCTTTAGTTGTTAATAAGGGATATTAATGAATAACAAACCGAAAATAAGTGCTTTGGTATGCGTAGACCCTGCACGATGTTTATGGAAAACTATAGAAGGTAAAACCCCATTAGATTTAGCATGGGAACTGAAACAACAATTCGGATCATCAAAAGACATCAACATAACGCCATGTAAATGCATATTTGGATGCACCTATGGCCCCAGAATAGACATAATAAATCATGAAACAAAAGAAAAAACTTTGTATGGATCTGTTAACAAAAAAGTTGAAATTTCTGTGAGAGGGATAGTGGCTATGAACAAAATACCTAAGAATGTAAACGAGTTATTCAAGGATTCTGATATCGTGCAGGCAGAAGACTAAGAATTATGTCAGGATTTGTACTAGCAGGTGTCAAAAGCGGGGTCGGTAAAACTACCATTGCAACAGGAATAATGTCTGCTCTTACCCGCTCAGGCTTCAATGTGCAACCGTTTAAAGCTGGACCAGACTATATAGACCCATCCTACCACTCATCTGTCTGCAACAATGTCAGCAGAAATTTAGATTCTTGGATGTTAGATGAATCCGTTATCGTAGAGCTTTATAATCGGTCTGCATCCAAAGCAGACATCTCTATAGTTGAAGGTGTAATGGGTCTATTCGACGGCCATTCCAACTTGAACGAATACGGGTCAACAGCTCATGTATCAAAATTGTTAAAGTTGCCCGTGGTATTGATTGCAGATGCAAGTAAAGTTGCAAGAAGTGTCGCAGCAGAAATCTTAGGATTCAAATTATTTGACCCGGAAGTAAACATAGAAGGGGTGATCCTAAACGGTATAAATAGTGAACGCCATCTAGAATTCTGCAAACCACAAATTGAAGAAACAACGGGAATACCTGTACTAGGCTATATGCCAAGAAAACCCGAATTAATCCAACCTGAAAGACACCTGGGGTTGATACCCACTATCGAAGGGACTATTGCTAACAACTGGATCGAGTCACTTGTAGAACAAATCAAAGCTACAATAGATTTAGATATGCTGTTAAAGATCTCTCAAAAGGCTAGTCTAGCAAAGTCTAATTCCCAAATCTTCCCTCAAGAAAGTCTCGAGCCTTCTGTTAAAATTGCTATAGCTCAAGACCGTGCTTTTAACTTCTATTACCAAGACTCACTAGATCTATTATCTGCTTGGGGAGCAGAACTCATCCCATTCAGTCCAATCGAAGATCCAGAATTGCCTTCAAATATCGATGGTATATACATGGGCGGGGGATTCCCAGAAGTGTATGCTGAAGAACTGTCCTCAAATAAAAGTATGATTACCTCGATAGTAGGAGCATCCAGAAAAAACATTCCCATATATGCTGAATGTGGAGGTTTGATGTATCTGGGCCGTAACATTATATCTGCCACTGGTACCTCATTACCAATGGCTGGGATCTTTCAATATCAGTCTATGATGAAAAATGCCCAACTAACCCTTGGTTACCGTCAAATCGAATCTCAAATTCAGACTCCTATACTACAAACAAACCAATCGACCAAAGGACATGAGTTTCACTGGTCCTATCTGAATAAGAAAACTACTGAAATGGAAGGTTTATACAAAATCTCAAACCAATCGAATCGAATCGAAGGGTTTAATATAAATAAGACATACGCAACTTACATTCATATACACTTAGCAAGTAATCCCAAATTAGCTCAAAATTTTATAAATTTTTGTGAAAATAATCAGAGGTGATAATGACTTCAAAAGATCCAAGCACAACCCCGCAATCAGTTACAGGACCTAGAATTAATAAAGGCTTAGTTATTGTTAACACGGGCACAGGGAAAGGCAAGACTACCGCAGCAATGGGAGTCATGTTTAGAGCATGGGGAAGAGGTATGAATGTAATAATGATGCAATTCATAAAGCATTCCACAGCCAATTTCGGAGAACAAAGAGCTGCAAAAAAGCTTGGCATAACAATGAAAGCAATGGGAGATGGCTTTACTTGGAGGTCCAAAGACCTAGATCAAAGTGCTGAATTAGCCCGAGAACATTGGGAAGAATGTAAATCTATAATTGAAAGCGGAGAACACGATTTATTGATTCTTGATGAATTTACATACCCGATGCATTATGGATGGGTTGATGTGAATGAAGTAATTACGACTCTTAGTAATAAACCAGAAATGTTACATGTGATAATCACGGGCAGAAACGCACCACAGGAGCTAATTGATTTTGCAGATTTAGTAACAGACATGACATTGGTAAAACATCCATACAAACAAGGGATAAAAGCTCAGCCTGGGATAGAATTTTAATATGATAAATATAGACATCCAACCACTTGATAATGAAGCCAAAGAGAAAGCCCTTACCAGACAAAATAATTTAACGAAACCTCCTGGAAGCCTTGGAAAATTAGAAGAACTCTCGGCTCAGTTAGCAGGTATTTATCGCAATCCTTTGCCAAGAATCACTAATAAAGTCACAGTAGTTGCTGCGGGGGATCATGGTGTAGTGGATGAAGGAGTAAGCCAATATCCTCAAGACGTTACCGGACAAATGGTCCTAAATTTCTTGACAGGGGGAGCTGCTATCAATGCCATATCACAAAATTCCAACTCAGACATTATGGTTGTAGACGCAGGAGTAAAAAGCGACTTACCAAGTCATCCACAACTTCTGTCTATGAAAATTGATAAAGGAACCAAGAATTTCGCTAAACAACCTGCTATGACAATTGAACAGGCCGAAAAGACTGTAAATAATGGGATTTCGCTAGCAAATGAACTACATAAACAAAATACTGATTTAGTTGCATGTGGAGAAATGGGAATCGGCAATACAACGTCGGCCAGTGCTATTACCGCCATAATATGTGACCGTCAACCTAGAGAAGTAACAGGTAGAGGGACAGGTATAGACCAAGAGTCTCTCAAATTGAAAATTGATGTTATTGAAAAGAGTATACTCCTCCACAATCCTAACCCTTTGGATGGTGTAGATATACTAAGTAAAGTTGGGGGATTTGAAATTGGGTTCTTGGCAGGACTTATGTTGGGATGCGCAAGCAATAACATAGCGGTGTTAATCGATGGATTTATCTGTACAGCAGCTGCTCTAATCGCAAATGCTATTAACCCACATGTCAACGACTATATGCTAGGTTCCCATAAATCTGTTGAGCCAGGCCACATAGTTGCGCTTGAACATCTTGGGTTACACCCACTATTTGATTTAAACTTGCGTCTTGGAGAAGGTACAGGGGCTGCCTTAGTAATGCCAATAATACAAGCGTCTGTAAAGTGTCTAACCGATATGGCAACCTTTGGTGAAGCTGGCGTGTCAGACTCTTCATAATGATATCAATCATTAAATCTTTCATACTAGCTTTTTCATTCTTAACATGGATTCCTTCTCCCAGAAAAATGATATATGAAAATAAAGAATTTAATTTTTCTAAATCTTTTTACCCTGTAGTTGGATTATCCATTGGTTGCATATGCTATCTAATATATTGGAGTTTAGAATTTTATTTCCCTCATTATGTAACCGCAGGATTCATTTTGATGTTTCTTACTTTCGCTACTCGATTTCTGCATTTAGATGGGTTTATGGACTGCATGGATGGCTTTTTTGGAGGTCATAATTCAGAACGCAGACTGGAAATAATGAAAGATCCTCACGTAGGAGCATTCGGAACAGTAGGGGTTGTAGTACTCTTAATGATTAAATTCTCATTAATCTTCTATGCCTTAGAATCTGGAACAAGTCTATATGTCATGATAATGTTTCCTGTTTTATCTAGGTGGGCCATGGTACTTGCACTGGTAACATTCAAATACATAAGGCCAATGGGACTTGGTAGCGCATTCCAAACAAGAAAAACAAGGACGCCTTTTATAATTGCCAATGTATTAACTATAGGCATTGTAATCCTCTTGACCAACTCATACCTAGCACTTATACCTATCCTGTTAGTGGGATGTTGGGCTATAGCATTCGGTTATCTAAGCAAGAAACTATTAGGAGGAGGATTAACTGGCGACTGTTACGGAGCAATCAATGAAACTTCTGAAGTCCTTGGCATGATTACACTTCTAATAATATTCAATACCAATGGATTGCTAGGATGATTAACTGAATGTCTGTTTTAATAGATACCGATTCCTCTGTTTTGGTGATATTAGTCGCATCATTGGCAGTCGACTTGCTTATAGGTGAATGGCCTGCCAAAATTCATCCTACCGTATGGATAGGGAATATAATTAGTAAGATATCTAAGCCATTACCTCGTACAGGACGTAGATCTTTTGTATGTGGGCTTATACTAGCTCTATGCCTTCCTACAGCTGTACTGATTTCAACATGGGTTCTACTAGCATATTTGAAAAGTATGAGTGAGTGGATATATATATTAGTATCTATATATTTCCTAAAAAGCGCTTTTTCTCTACGACTCTTAGGATCCACCAGTCTCAATATATCAAATACAATAAAATCATCAGATGTGGAACAATCTCGTAAAGATTTAAAAGCATTAGTTAGCAGAGATCCTAGCCAATTAACAGAGCAGCAGGTTCTCGCGGCAACCATTGAATCCGTATCAGAAAATACTTCGGACAGCGTTATAGCCCCTTTACTGATGTTTGCTATATTTGGAGTGGCTGGGGCATTAGCCTATCGGAGTATAAATACACTAGACAGTATGATAGGGTACAGAGGGGAATTCGAGTTGTTAGGGAAAGCATCTGCACGTTTAGACGATGTAGTTAATTGGATTCCTGCTAGAATATCAGCAATATTAATCGTATTGTCTTCTAGTTTTCTCCCTTCACAAAAGTTTTTATCGAGTCTTAGCATAATGTTAAAACATCACAAGAATACAGAAAGCCCAAATGCTGGCTGGCCTATGGCAGCTATGGCGGGAGCTTTAGAAATTGAATTAACAAAACAAGGACATTACAGCCTCGGCAACGCAAAACATTCAATATCACATAATGATATCGTGAATTCAGTAAAGTCCTTATATTCCTCATCAGTAATATTCGTGTTAATCATCTCAGTTATTAGTGTCAGCAGGGTTTACTAAAATGGAATTAATTTCACAGATCATTACTTTACCGAAAGAAGAAACTCCATATAAGAAGGCTATTCATGGAGGAACAAATATACTTGAGTCCAGGGACTTATCATATGGAGACATCCTAGACTTCAGCGCAAGCATTTCACCGTTAGATATATCTGCAAACATATTCACTGTCATTCGTGATACCGACTTATCAAAATATCCTGATCCAGACTGTCTCATCCTTAAAGAAAGCATCGCTAAATCTCTTGCCAAGTATTCTATAAATCCTTCCAATATTTCCATAGGAAACGGTTCTACTGAATTGATTTATGCTATAGCATCATCATTTTTGTATCAAAATTCCGACCAGCAGTCCAAAGCATTAATTTTCCATCCTACCTACGGAGAATATTTCACCGCTTGCACATTATTCAAATCAGAGATTTCGTTGATAACACCTGAATATACAAATCCTGGATGGGAATGGGATTGGCACTTAGCGTCCAATTTCATAGAAAACAACCTACTCAAAGTAATTTTTATATGTAATCCTAATAATCCCACAGGTAACTATTTCGAAAAATCCCAAATCTTACAGTTATTAAAATCCGTTCGGCATTCTCCCACCGTATTAGTTATTGATGAAGCGTACATAGATTTTGTTGATCAACACGATACACTTACTGACTTAGTTCATAGCAATAATGTGATACTCCTTAGATCCATGACAAAAACCTACGGAATAACCGGCTTACGACTAGGTTATTGTTTAGCGAATCCAAATATAATCTCACAAATAGATCAACATCTCCCTCCATGGTCCGTTAATTCACTGGCCCAACGAGCAGGATTGCACTTATTATCATCCAACGCTTATGTCGACAGCGCTAAGGAAATGGTGAATAGATCCAAAACATACCTGACAGAACAATTAACAAGTTTAGGATATGTAGTGGAACCATCACAAACGAATTTCATACTCATTAAAGTGAATGACGCTCATCACATCAGATCGCAACTATTAAATAAACGTATTAACGTTAGAGATTGCACGAGTTTTGGATTGCCACAACATATACGGATTGGTGTTAAATCAATGGAGGATTGTCAATATTTCATTAATGCAATTCAACAAATTAAATAAATTGCTATACTAAAAGAAGAGGAAAAACATGGGTAAAATTTACATGGTGCGCCATGGCGAAACAACATGGAATAGTGAAGGTAGAGTTCAAGGACAAACAAATATTCCACTATCTGACATTGGAAAAACTCAGGCTAAATTAGCTGGCGAACGATTAAGTTCTGTTAAGTTCGATGCTATATATTCCAGCGACTTGGATCGTACATTACAAACCGCAGAAATTATTGCGAGTCGATCCGACGTAAAAGTGGTCACTAACCCCGCTTTAAGAGAGCGTTTCTTTGGTATTTTTGAAGGATTAACCATTCAACAACGAGAAGAAACTTACCCAGACCTATTCAAAGAATCTACTAAGAACAATATTGATTTCTCTCCCCCTGAAGGAGAAACTATTACAGAGACCTACATAAGAATATCTGAAGCTGTACAACACTATAAGAATCAACACATTGAAGAAACGATATTAATCGTGGGTCA
Source organism: uncultured Dehalococcoidia bacterium (assembly GCA_964343075.1). Classification (GTDB taxonomy): domain Bacteria; phylum Chloroflexota; class Dehalococcoidia; order Lucifugimonadales; family UBA3495; genus UBA2588. Next base: position 23,802 of record CAYFGT010000013.1, read on the forward strand.
TGGTGGGTCTATGAGATGTGCATTCACTTCACTCCTGGAATTACCTCTAGAGGCCTCTTTCAAATTTGTATTGTCCAATTGCGGGATAACCATTTTCGAAACTTTCACCGACAATACCGTTTTGCTAGCCTACAACGACACCCATCATATAGATAACGCTGCTACCAAGGAAGGTTACTGATGACAGGCAAAGTGTTGATGGTGCAAGGAACCGCCTCGCACGTCGGTAAAAGTGTATTAGTTTCAGCACTTTGCAGGATATTGCGTCAAGAAGGTTTTAAGGTTGCCCCATTTAAGGCACAAAATATGTCAAACAATTCATTCGTAACGTTAGATGGCGGAGAGATAGGTAGAGCTCAGGCAGTTCAAGCGGAGGCATGCGGCATAGATCCTATCGTACAAATGAACCCCGTGTTATTAAAACCTGAAGCTGACCATAAATCTCAAGTAGTTGTATTGGGTACGCCGCTACTCACCGCAGAAGCACGGGATTATTATGAATTAAAACCTACATTATGGGAATCAATCACACGCTCAATAGATGAACTTCGTAGTAAATTCGATATAGTAGTCATAGAAGGCGCTGGAAGCCCGGCCGAAATAAACTTAAAAAAGAATGAAATAGTTAATATGAGTGTCGCAAAATATTGCCAAGCTCCAGTCATTTTATGCGGTGATATCGATAGAGGCGGAGTGTTTGCCTCTTTAGTCGGCACATTAGAACTTTTAGACCCCGACGAAAAAGACCTAATCAAAGGATTTTTCATCAACAAATTTAGAGGCGATATTAGCCTCTTAACTGACGGATTAGACTGGCTTGAACAAAAGACTCAAAAAAAGGTAGCCGGAGTGATACATCACTACAGAGATATTCACATCCCAGAAGAAGATTCTGTAGCATTAGACCTACCAAATCACTCAACACACGAAACACCCATTAATATCAATGTTATACAACTGCCTCACATATCAAATTTCGATGATTTTGATCCTTTATCAAGGGACCGTTATGTTAATCTAGAATTTAGTACGACTAGTGAATCATTAAATACAAGTGACTTAATAATTATTCCCGGGAGCAAATCAACGATCTCAGATTTACAATGGTTAGAATCTACAGGAATCGCTGAAAAACTCTCTGAGCTACATAACAATAATGGAACTCCTATCATCGGTATTTGTGGAGGGTACCAGATGCTAGGAAGTAGATTATTAGATCCTGAGCTAGTCGAATCAAATTTACCAGAATATCCTGGCCTTAAATTGCTTAGTCACACCACAACGTTTGCTGCAAATAAATCCACTCACAGGATAACTGGACATGTACATAGTTCCAAAGGGCTACTAAAATATGCTCACGGTTCCACAGTATCAGGATATGAAATACACATGGGATTATCCCTAGACCAAACTTCTCCAAGTTCTCCTTTTATCATAGACGCAAGACAAGATCTGCCAGATTTCCAACCATTACCTGACGGATTAGAGTCAGAAAATGGCAAGATTTTTGGAACATACATACATGGCCTATTCCACAACACTCATATCCGTGAATCAATCGTACGGGTAGTGGCAGAATCTAAAGGCATATCTATAACAGGTGAACAAGAGGAATATTCAATGGATAATGAATTTAATAAGTTGGCAGACTGGGTACGAGCCAGTATAGACGTTGATTTCCTTTATGAGGTCACTGGTTTAGAAGCCAAAGTAGGATCCTAAGGATTTCCTATGATTAACAACATCCATCTTGTAATAGGAGGAATTAGATCTGGAAAAAGTGATCATGCAGAACATCTAGCGATTTCTTTACAACACCAAGTATTGTATATAGCTACTGGGAAAAACACAGATCCAGAAATGGAAAAGCGGATAAAAGCTCATAAGCATAGACGGCCTGAAAATTGGATCACTTTAGAAGAACCTTCCTTCATATCTCAAACAGTGAACCAACACATTCAAGAATCCAACATTCCCATAACAATATTGATCGACAGCATCGACTTTTGGATAACCAATAGGTTATTAGATCATCCTGATGCTACTTTTGAACAACACCAATCTTGGTTGGCTGAGCAAACCAGCATGCTGATAAACACTTGCAAAGAAAAACCAGTAAATACAATAATTGTTACAAGTGAAGTTGGTGCTTCTTTAGTTTCAGAGCACAAAATGGGCAGGTGGTTTCAGGATCTGATAGGCAATATAAATCAGCTCCTAAGTAACTCATCTGACACTGTCGACTATGTAGTAGCTGGCAATGTACTCACTATAAAGTCATAACAATCAAATATTTAATATGTATTTATGTTAGCCAATCAAGCAACATACAAAACCCCCGCTTCATGCGGAGAACTACTTCAAGGGGTAATCCAAGATTCCCTTGTACTAATTTCATGTCCAGTCAATATTTATAACACTGTAACTGTTAGGCTCAATGACTCAGGTGTTATAAAGTGCATTCCTGATCTCAACAAATCTCGACAAGCAGTCATCAATACATTGAAGTTTTTTGGCTATCATGACATCGGAGCGGAAATAACAGTAAGCAATCCAATGCCTAAATCAAAAGGTTTAGGTAGTAGCACGTCAGACGTAACATCGAGCATTGCTGCTACCGCTAAAGCGATAGGGGAATATATCACACCTGATCAAATAGCAGCATTAGCCGTAAACATCGAACCAAGCGACGCCACTATGTTTCATGAAATGGTATTATTTGCACATCGCAGTGGTAACATTATCAATACATTAGGTGAGCTACCTTCAATTGACATATTAGCGGTGGATTTTGGCGGAATCATTGATACTGTAGAATATAATACTGTCGATAGATTCGCTCAATGGAAAAAATTTGAAAAAGAGACTGAGAACGCTCTCAACCATATTAAACTTGGCATTACAAATAAAAATGTGAGCTTAATAGGCAAAGGAGCCACCATTAATACCATTACGTCTAATAAAATAGATCCTAATCCTAACTTAGAAGCAATGTTAACTTTAGGAGAATCATTAGATGCAAGAGGAGTATCGATGGCCCATAGTGGCACCATAATTTCTCTTCTGTTTGATCCACAACAAAAAACGATGACATATGCCCTAAAACAAGCCAAACAAAAACTGGAAGTATACGAAACTATCACTCACTTCCGGAGCACACAACCTGGACCCATAGAAATAAAATAAGGTGAAAAACATGAGACAACACAAAATAGCAGTAATTCCAGGCGACGGAATTGGAATCGAAGTTATCACAGAAGCAAAACGGATTATGACGCATATAGAGGAAACAAATCCAGAAATTAAATTCGATTATCGGGACTTACCATGGGGTTCGGAATATTACAGACAAACCGGCCTCATGATGCCAGAAGACGGCCTTGATGACATTAAAGACTCCGATGCTATCCTGTTTGGCGCAGTAGGTGATCCCAAAATACCTGATCACATCACATTGCAAGGGCTATTACTTCCTATGCGTAGACAATACGACCAAGGAATATCAATCAGACCTGCTTATTTGTATCCTGGTGTGAGATCTCCTATCAAAGATAAACAAGCAGGCGACATTGACATGGTCATATTTAGAGAAAATACTGAAGGAGAATACGCCCCGGTAGGAGGAAGTTTATATTCCGGAACCGAGCATGAAATCGTAGTACAAACCAATGTTTTTACTAAGCGAGGAACTGAGCGAATAATTGAGGCCGCGTTCGAATACTGTCTACAACGCAATTCAAAATTAAAAGTCACATCGGTAACAAAATCTAATGCACAAGCACATAGCATGGTATTTTGGGACGAAGTGTTCGATAAGGTGGCAGCAAAGTACCCCCAAATACAAACGGAGTCATTATTAGTAGATGCTGCCTGCATGGACCTAGTGAGATGGCCAGAAAATTTCGATGTTATTGTTGCATCAAACCTATTTGGAGATATTATGTCCGATATTGCTGCTGTCATTACTGGGAGTATGGGATTAGCTCCAAGTGCCAATATAAACCCTGAAAGAGAATTTCCATCCATGTTTGAGCCAGTTCATGGAGCAGGATTTGACATCACGGGGAAAGGAATCGCTAACCCTATCGCAACATTTTTTGCAATATCAATGATGTTGGAACATTTAGGAGAACATTCGATTGCAAACGAACTGAATGATGCCATCATCAATTCACTAACTACCAGAAAAGTATTAACACCCGATCTAGGAGGAACTGCGAGCACTTCTCAGGTAACTGACGAAATCATCAAACTAATGGGTTAGTCTAGTAAAGATGTCACCATTTTTTGTTCCAAGCTCAAACCTATTTGCTCGCATAATTCCATTTTAGAATAATTGCCCTTGGTGCCTACAAAGCAAACACCTAACAGACTTCCAATTTTGAAATCAATAATTGTAAAAGAGACCTGCCCTTCAGGACTTTCTTCAATTAAATGCACTGCTAAAGAATGATCAAAAAAATGTTCAGATAAGATCTCTTTAACATCTACGAGTTTTTGGTTTATTCCAATCAATTCTCCAATTCTATCCATGAATCGTTTAAGAAATACATGTTCCATCCATTCGTTAACGTCCCGATCTTTTTCAAAAGAATGAGCCACACATCCGACCACAAAATCATCACCATCTGAAATTTTATCCAAGTTACGAATCCCAAATTCTCGCATGAATCCGGTCCTCCTACCTTGATTGCTAAAATAATCTTCGGTATCTCCATGGAACCCCGATTCAGCTAAATGGCGATTTGTAAGAACTCCTTCGTTCACAACTTTGAATCCTGGAATATATATAGAAATTTCATCCAAATTAAGAACCATCTCTTCTAATTGGTGTATGTCTGTATCGTGAGTAATCGAAGTCAATCTAACATTATTCAAACCATGATCTCCCAGTTGTCAAATAACAGAATCAAATTATTCTCAATGTGAGTCGAACGATGATACCACACCGCGGATTTACTCTTATAGTATTCTATGGATACTCATTCTGTTCTATACCAAATTTGCCGAGTTGTCGTATAATAGTCCCCGATCAGAATTCATTGCACGATCACGCGTGATATAAACACGGTCGGATCTTGCCACCGGAGCATATAATGAAGAATAAAGTATTCCCAAATTTTGATGACGCAGTAAAAGATTTCCAAGACAATTCTATATTTATGTCGCCAGGTTTCGGCAATGTTGGCGTACCACGAAACCTCCTCGCAGCAGTAAATCGGCAAGGAGCCAAAGGTCTAACAGGTATTTCAAATAATGCAGGTGCTCTTGGTGATAGTATCGATGTTGGCACATTAATCCAAGCCAAACAAGTAAAAAAAATGATATGTGCATTTACAGCACCAACCCACCCTTCTCAAGTCACTCCTTTCGTAGAGATGTACAATAATGACGAGTTAGATGCTGAATTAGTTCCACAAGGTACAATGGCAGAAAGAATACGTGCCGCTGCAGCAGGTATCGGCGGTTTCTATACACCTACTAGTGTAGGAACTGAACTAGCTGAAGGGAAAGAACATCGTGAAATAAATGGGAGGATGCACGTACTAGAGTTCCCTTTACATGCTGACTATGCTCTCATACGAGCATATCGTGCAGATACGTTTGGAAACCTTCAATTTAGACTTGCAGGAAGAAACTTCAACCCTATTATGGCAATGGCCGCCAAAACCACTATAGTTGAAGTCGAAAAAGAAATAGTAGAAGTCGGAGAACTTGATCCAGATCAAATTCATGTATCCGGTGTATACGTAAACAGAATCGTACTGATACCAGAAGATGGGATCTTCTATTAATATTAAAATTACGAGGACGATTATGACAGATAAGCAAAAACTTGATAGACAAACCATGTGTGATAGATTGGCTATGGAATTTCAGGATGGTTGGATAGTGAATCTTGGTGTAGGTATGCCAACTTTGTGCTCGAACTATAAAGATGATTCAAGAGAACTCATCTATCATTCAGAAAATGGTGTAATTGGATATGGACCTATAGCACCCGAAGGTGAAGAAGATAAGCACCTCGTTAATGCAGGTGGCCAAAATGTGATTGGTATTCCAGGCATGGCAATTGTGCACCATGCAGACTCATTTATGCTAATACGCGGCGGAATGATAGATGTTACCGTTATGGGAGCTTATGAAGTGGCCCAGAATGGGGACTTCGCCAATTGGAGGATCCCCACAAGGAAAGGTGGTGGCATAGGCGGAGCCATGGATCTAGCCGCATGTGCTAAAAGGGTTTATATAGCTATGGAGCACACAACTAGAGATGGGAAACCCAGATTATTGAAACAATGTGCACTCCCTGTAACAGCACCAGGTGTAGTAAAGCTAGTATCAACAGATTTGGGATTATTCGAAATTGCAGGCAACGGATTCATTTTAAAAGAACATGCCCCTGGATGGTCAGTAGATGAAATCCAAGAGCTTAGTGATGCAGAAATCACCCCAGATCCAAACTTGTGTGAAGTTCGTACTAGAGACAACACCGACGCAAATCAAGGTTCCGGAAGACATTTCGTAGTTTAGTTCTACAGTTTTGCACCACACTTGATGCAATAAACGTGATCACTGCCACCTGGTGTACCACATAGTGTGCAGTTTCCAAGAGTTCTATCATGCATATCGTTGTATCCTATGGAATCTCTATAATTATCACTAGGAACTACTACAACTGGATCGCCATATGCATTTGAGGTATCATCCGACTTCCGAACAAGCCAAAACAACAAAATTAACGCACTTACAGCTGCCCCCAATATGGTTAGTAAAGCGAATATATTCTCATCACCAACAATCGTTGATACTACATAATACGTGACGCCCAATGCCCATGGAATCATCTGAAGCCATCCGCTTTTATTAACATCATGTAATCGTCTAGAAGTAACAGATAAATTAGGTAAAAATAGTGCCCCAGCTAATATGTAGCTCAAAACGTTTACAATATCATATCTAACAGAATCCGTATCTAACGTATTCAATACGATTCCAAACGGTATCTGCACAAGTACAACAAATAGTTGAAACCACCAGAATTCGCTTCTGCTTGAGCGACCATTAAAATCAATATACTTTGACAAACATACTATGACAGATCGTTTAAAAGACATTAACCACCAATTTTCTTAATGATATAGTGCTCCACCATTAACATGGATAGTTTGTCCTGTTATGTAACCAGCATCATCTGAGGCTAAGAAAAGACATGTGGAAGCCAATTCTTCTACTTTTCCTTGTCTCCCCAAAGGTATCCCTGAGTGATCAGGCACCCTTCCTAAATACCATTCAGGATTTGCCCTAACAGTATCTATACTTCCTGGAGACACCACATTCACTCGAATATTTTTGGGAGCAAACTCACTGGCTAGGCCTCGTGCCAATCCAACCAAACCCATCTTCGCAGCAGATACGTGAGCTCTTTTTGCACTACCCAAAAAGGCTCCTTCGCCAGTGAAAAAAATTATATTTCCTGATTCTTGATTAGACATATGCTTTAAGCATTCCCAAGCTAGATAAAATGCTCCGTCAAGCACGACACCTCTAACTCTCTCCCAATCTTCCAAGGTTAATTCAGTAAAATTATCGTGCGGTCTAATCGCGGCATTGCTCACTAAAATATCAATCTTTCCAAATTCATCTACCACTTGGCTGACCATGCTACTCACTTGCGAACTATCAGACACATCAGCAATAATCGACAGAGCTTTTACACCTAAACCTCTAGCTTCTTCGGCAACCGAATCAGCTTCAGTTTTGTTAGTCCGAGCATTCACAACTACATCTGCCCCTTCAGAAGCAAATTTAAGGACGGTAGCTCGTCCTATATTTCTGCCGGATCCTGTTACCAACGCTACTTTACCATCTAGCTTACCCATTCTAATATTCTTCCTAATTACAAACTATCTATTTATCAGGGGTGACATATGTACACCAATGGTTGTACTTCGGATTATTCCCAACCACTATGTTGAAATACATCTTTTGTAACTGAGTCGCCAGTTCTCCTGATTCACCATTACCAATCGGTCTACGGTCCAGTTCTACAACTGGTGTCAAATGAGCTGCTGTACCTGTCAAGAATACTTCATCAGCAAGATACAGCTCACTCCGGTCTATAGCACGCTCTACAACGGGGATACCCAATTCTTCGGTTGCCAATTCAATAATTGTATTCCTTGTAATTCCAGGCAATACATTATCGCTTAAACTACTTGTTATCAAAGTACCGTCCGAATAAACAAAAATATTTTCACCCGACCCCTCAGAAACATGACCATCTTGATTTAGTACTATTGCTTCATCGAATCCTGCGAGCGTGGCTTCAGTTTTAGCCAAAATACTATTTACGTATATACCAGCTATCTTAAGCCTAGTAGGAATCATCAAATCATCTACTCGTCTCCATGAGGATGTACAACATTTTAAGGTGTCTGAACCTAAGTAATTACCAAACGGTACAGTTATTAATGTAAAATCAGCAGCCAAATCTTGAAGTTTCAAATTCGCCACAACTTCTGCACTCTTATATGCTAACGGTCGAATGTATATGTCAGAATCATGTTTGTTTTTTTGAACAAGGTCTACCGTAATATCACATAATTCATCCAACGAATATGGAATATCCAACATCAGCAATTTGCATCCACGCAATAATCTTTCATAATGTTCTCTCAACCTAAATATGCTGATTGCTCCTTTTTCTTCGTTCCAGTTACCACGTATTCCTTCAAATACTGCAGTCCCATAATGCAATGCATGAGTCATAACACTTACCTTGGACTCTGGTACTGGGACAATGGCTCCTTGGAAAAACGTATTCAAATGATCAAATTCATTATTGCTCACGGGTGTGGCTCCTACATCTGGTATCGAATGATTATAAGCAACTTTAAGTATGTAACACAACCCTAACTTGATTATTTCTTAATACCAATTAAAAGGTGCAAATAGAGTTAACTATTCTGTATAATTTTCAATATAAAGAATTAAAGGTCACAAATTGATAAGAATAGACGGCAGACCACATGAAGAACTTCGACCCATAACTTTAGACTCCACACTGCAAACTTACCCTGAAGGCTCTGTTTTAATTTCAACAGGAAATACAAAGGTATTGTGTTCCGCATCAGTTGAAGACAGAGTCCCACCATTCCTAAAAGGGACTGGTAGTGGCTGGGTTACAGCTGATTACAGTATGCTGCCGAGAGCAACAAATACTAGGAATCGCAGAGAACGAGATACTGGCAAAATAAACGGTCGGTCACAAGAAATTCAACGCTTAATTGGAAGAGCTTTAAGAGGAGTTACAGATCTAACCTCTTTAGGGGAATTAACTATTCAAATAGATTGCGATGTTATCCAAGCAGATGCTGGAACACGAACAGCATCTATCAATGGCGGTTTCATTGCAATGAGCCAAGCCATATCAAAACTGCTCGCTGAAGATAGAATTACAAAATCCCCTTTAATAAGTAATGTTTGTGCAATCAGTATTGCATTGATAAAAAATAATCTGCTCGTAGATCCATGCTACGAAGAAGATTTCCAAGCAGATGTGGATTTTAATGTTGTAATGACCGGCAAAGGAGACCTAATAGAAATCCAAGGTGGAACTGAAGCGGGTGCATTTAGTACTGACACGATCCCAAGAATTTTACAATTAGCAACAAACGCTACAAAACAAATAACTTCCATACAAAACAAATACTTAGCAGGAACCACAGCCAATGAAACGTAATATCTCCAGAATCCACTACTTCTGTTATTTAGTCATTTTGATATCAATACTAGGGTGTACTATACAAGAAGGAAATAAGGGTTCTATCCCTTCTAAAGAAGCTGCAGAAACTGTCCAATTAGGCTCTTCCCAAACAGTCATGTTCCCCAACATCGCCGACACTGTAGAATCTGTCCGTGCTTCTGTAGTTTCGATAGTGTCTGACACAGTATCTAGAAACATGTTTGGATTACGCCAAGGAGAGGGATCTGGTTCTGGAGTGATATTCGATTCGTCTGGACTCATACTTACTAACAACCATGTAATAAAAGACGCCACCAAAATCACAGTGACTTTAGACGATGGCAGCCAAAAAGAAGCCGATATTATTGGCTATGACAAACTCTCTGATTTGGCAGTAATTCAAATCCCTGGAGAGAATTACCCTTTTATTCCATTAGAAAACGAGAGTACGCTCCGGGTTGGTGACTGGGTAATAGCAATTGGCAATGCTCTGGCGCTACCAGGTGGTCCCACTGTTACCGTAGGAGTGGTTTCAGCTTTAGGTAGAAATATTGATATCAGTAGGGATTCTACTCTAACCGACCTTATCCAGACGGATACGGTAATCAATCCTGGGAATAGCGGAGGCCCTTTACTAAACCTGAATGGTGATATTGTTGGCATAAACACTGTTGTAGTACGAGGCAATGCTAACGACGGCACAAGTATCGAAGGGATTGGATTCGCTGTAAATATCGATACCGCCGCACTAGTCGCCAAACAACTGATTAACGCAGGCAAAGTAAAATGGGCGTGGATGGGAGCTTACCTATCAGACTTGGATCCTGAAAAAGCCGCTGCTTATCAATTGTCAGTTCGTGAAGGTGTTGTCATACAGGCCATCGTAGAAGAAGCTCCAGCGGCATTAAGTGAGCTGGTCCCTGGGGACATCATTATGGCAATTAACGGGAACAAAACATCCAGTACTATGGAATTAACAAAAATGCTCCGACACGATTACGCACCTGATGACACTATTGAACTTCAAATATTCAGAATCAACCCAGACGAAACCACAGAAACACTTCAAATTCCGCTGAAATTGGGAGAACGACCTTAGTCATCCAAGAGCTGGCCTTCACTGTCCACTTCAAAAATAGGAAGGCCCAATGTTTCTATACCGGGAAGGATCTTCTCTTTATCCCCAACTATCAAAATCTTCAAATCATCAGGATTAATTATTTGATTTGCGGTATGTCGGACTTGGGTCAAATCCACAGACCGTAAATTATGAGGGACTTTTTCAAAATGATCATCTGGCAAGTCATGGACTGCCAACTGAATCATATTATCCATAATTTGGCCCGATCTTTCAAAACTCGCAGGATATCCTCGTAGTAATTGGTTCCTTGCATCTTCCAATTCTTCTTCGGTAATCAGTCTATCCGATATAATGTCATTAAATTCTTTGAGAATTTCAACAATCGATTCTGTAGTTTTATCAGTTTGAACAGACCCTCCAGCCACCAACAACGAGTCATCACTGTACCAAGAGACTCCCGAGTGAAATCCATAACTGTATCCCTTATCCTCTCTCAGATTCAGATTCAAGCGGGACGAGAATTGCCCTCCAAATATGAAGTTTACTAAATTCATTGGATAGTATCGATCATCTCTCCTTGGGAAGATAGTATGTCCAGCCCTAATCACTGATTGTGCTGATTCTGGTTTGTCACAAATATAAATGCCCACTGGCATTTGATCATCTAGATCCGGAGTATCAGAACTCTTTCCATCCAACTGGTGATTCGGCTTCCAATCTGAAAAATAGGCCTCGCAAGCAGAACGCACCTTTTCAAACTCCACATTACCTACAATTATTATTTGTGATTGATCTGGGATAAAAGCAACTTCTTTAAAGGCTTTCAAATCCGCGGCTGTAAAATTTCTTATCGAGGCTTCATTACCGGTCACAGGATGGCCATATCCTGAGTATTCACCATAAATAAGCTTAGGAAACAACCGGTCTGCTACAGCGTTGGGTTCATCTTTTGATCGTTGTAAGTCGCCTAACTGCTTCTCTTTTATCCTATCTATTTCTTTTTGAGGGAAAGTTGGATTCTTTATAACATCAGCCAGAATTTCTAACCCTTCTTCAAAATGCTTTGTGAGCACCTCAGTAGAATAGAATATAAACTCTCTTCTGGATTCAATACTCATAGATGTACCCAACTTGTCCAAGTTATGGTAAATTTCAGCACTAGTTCTGGATGTAGTGCCTTCTCTGGTTAACATAGCTGTGAAATACGCTAAACCAGGCAAATCTTCTTTATCTGCTGTCGCTCCTGTCTTCAAAAGGACACCACAAGATATTAATGGTGGTCCAGGCTTTGTCAGGTATACAAGTTCCATGCCGTTAGAAAGTTTAGTCTTCTGATGCTTAGGAGGTTTAAACTCTTGAGGTTCAGCAGCTGTTGGTTCAATTGTTCTATCCAATTCCAACTCAACAGGGATCAACGAAGCATTGGGTTCCGCTCTCAATCTCACTTGATCCTGATTGAGAATATTTTTCCGAGCAGATACAACGTCTTCAACCGTTACTTTTTCATACTCCTTAATAAACGTGTTGATATATTCTGGATCATTCGCAAATATGTTGTAATGATTGAGTAAGTCGGCTTTACCCCCAAAGCCTCCAATCTTTGATAACTGAGAATAGTTATAATGCTCGATTTTATTTAGTGCGATTTCCATCTCTTCTTCAGTAGGCGGATCAGATACTATCCGTTCTAATTCTTCATCGACAATATCTTCAATGTCAGACAATGAATGACCGGGCGATGCTGTCACTTCGATAAAAAACTGACCAGCTATTTCAGACGAATAAGCATAGGCAGAAACATTTTGAGCGATATTAGGATAAACCAATTTACTATAGAGTCTTGAATTTCTACCGTCAGCCAAAATAAGGCTCAATATATCTAATTCAGGTTCCGATTTATCTAAATGTGGAGGGGTAGGCCATCCTATGTATAATTTAGGTAATGACACATTATCTGGCATAAATAATTCAACTCTCCCGCTAAGCGAAGAATCAAACCTGGAAACTTTGTCATTTGAATGACCTGGAAGGAGACTGGAAAAATATTTATTCACCATATCAATACTTTTATTGATGTCTATGTCTCCTGCTATAGCCAAACTAGCGTTTGAAGGACTGTAATATTTTCTGAAAAACGCCTGAACATCTTCCAAACTAGCAGCGTCCAAGTCTTCTTGAGAGCCTATCGTCATCCAATTATAAGGGTGGGGGCTAGGAAACAACTGCCCTTGCATGTTCCAGTGAGCCATACCGTATGGTCGATTCTCATAAGTTTGCCGTCGCTCATTCTTAACAACTTCACGTTGGTTATCAAACCGTTCTTGCGTTAGGGCATCGAGCAAGTAGCCCATTCTGTCAGCTTCAAGCCATAAGGCCAATTCCAAATAATTACTTGGAACATTTTCCCAATAATTGGTCCGATCCATATTTGTAGAACCATTCAAACTAGCACCAACTTTTTGCAAAGGTTCAAAATGATTCTCATTATGATGTTTGGATCCTTCAAACATCATATGTTCAAACAAATGAGCGAACCCTGTCTTTCCTAACTCTTCATCTTTGGAACCCACATGGTACCAAACATTTACGGACACCATCGGGATCGAATCGTCTTTATGAAGAATCACATCCATTCCATTATCTAATGTGGTTTTTGTATACTTAATATCACTCATTTAAATATTACCTTGACTAACTTTTATTGGCTTGAAAACTGATCTAATCTATCCGAAATAGGTCTGTTGGTACGATTTCCAGAAATAGTTTCAACATCCCAAAATTTTGAGAATTTGAAAGCTCTAGGGCAGTGCCCATAAGATTCCTGTACTTCGATAACAACGCCTTGAAGATGCTTGCTATTGTCATCAGTTTCATACAATTGAAGGCTTACATTTTGAGCTTCCAATTCTTCTTTAGAAATTATTGATGCTGAACCATTCACTCGGACAGTATCATCTAGACCAGGAATGAAAAATAAAATCCCGATATTAGGGTTATGGTCGATATTGGAATATGACTGAAACAGTTTATTACCTGCTACATCAGGTAGAAGTAGATGCGTATCGTCTAATATCTTTATGAAACCCGGCATTCCTCCCTTAGGGGAGGCATCACATTCACCATTTTTGCCACTGGTAGCCATTACAGCAAAAGGTGAATGCTTTATAAATTCTTTGACATATGAATTCAAGAAAGGCCTGACTTTTGTAGCTGCTCGTTCTGATGGCGCTCCGAATTCTTTATTGAACCTTGTGAGAGAGTTATTTTCCACTTTTTGCGTCATATCACTATCCTTAACAAACAAATTTTGGGAGTCCTAGAAAACTATTATATCCTGTATTGCAATCCTCTCCCGAACTATGCTGCCCTGTATTGCTGTGGTACCATTTTCGAACACAAATTATTTATATATTGGATACGGAGGATACTCAATGAGAGCATTGGAAGGCATCAAAGTGCTGGATTTAACACGAGCTCTAGCAGGACCTTTTTGCACGTTAATGTTGGGAGATTACGGGGCTGATGTGATCAAAATAGAAATACCTGGAACTGGAGATGACACGCGGCATTGGGGACCTCCATTTATTGGCGAAGAAAGTGCTTACTTCCTTTCAATCAACCGAAACAAGAAAAGCATGACGCTCAATTTCAAAGAGGACGAAGCGAGACAAATTTTTCTCAAACTAGCTGAAGAAGCTGACGTTATTGTAGAAAATTTTACCCCAGGAGTCATGGAACGGTTCGGATTAAGCTATGAAAACGTGAAAAACGTTAACAACAACATCATATATTGCTCTATTTCTGGATTCGGACAAACCGGACCATACCGTTCAAGACCAGCCATGGACCAAATAATGCAAGGCGTGAGTGGACTAATGAGCATTACCGGCGAACCTGATGGGGATCCTCAAAAAATAGGAATAGCCGTCACAGATATAGGATCTGGGATGTGGGCTGCATATGCAGTTATGACCGCATTATATTACCGAGAGCAACAAGGGCAAGGTCAGTATATAGACGTTTCTATGCTAGATTCCCAAATAGCTTGGTTAACTTACCAAGCTGGAACCTATTTCGCAACGGGAGAATCCCCCAAACGATTAGGAGCTGCACATCCTAACTTAGTCCCTTATCAAGGGTTCATGTGTAAGGATAATAAATTCATCAATATTGCCGTAGGTTCTGAACGAATTTGGGAGAGATTCTGCACAGGAATAGGGCTACCCGAATTGAAAGATGACCCACAATACTCTGTGAATGAAAAAAGAGTCGAAAACCGATCTAAGATAATCCCTTTTTTGCAGGGGCACTTTCTGCAGCGACCGCTTAATGACTGGGTCGAGGATCTTCAGGCTCAAAATGTACCGTGTGGCCCAATCAACGATTTAGAGGCTGTATTCAATGACCCTCAAGTATTAGAAAGAGATATGTTTACAACCATGAATCACCCGACAGCAGGAGAGATTAAACAAACAGGTTTATCTATAAAATTTTCTGAAAGCCCTGGAGAACTTAAACTAGCACCACCTTTGCTAGGGGAACACAATAATGAAATATTAGCTTCCATCGGATACTCTGATGAAGATATTCAACGATTTAGAGATAATTCTATTATCTAAAACATATTGGAACAAAAAATGGGGAAAGAACCTATAAAGCGTGCTCAGGAATTCATGGTGGCCAACTGCATACAAGGTTGGCTCATTTATGATTATTTGAATTCTAATCCTATTTTTAATAAAGTCTTGCAGCCATCTGGGCATGTTACAAGACCAGTGTTTATGTTAATAACACCACACAATCGCCCTTCAATACTTACTCATCATGTTGATTTAAGCCGCTTTGACCCAGAAATTCTCCAAATACTGACTTATAACAATCGCCAATCAATGATTAGTAATTTAGAAATACTACTATCTAACGTGAGTGAGGTAGCTATGGAATATTCTCCCCTTAATGAATTACCCAGGATTTCCCGAGTTGACGCAGGTACCATAGAACTCGTCCAAAGCCTCAATACAAATGTAGTCTCCTCTTCAAACATTGTCCAGCATACAACTCAAACCTGGGATGACGAGCAACTTGATACCCATTTAGATGCAGGTGATAAACTTGGAGTCATTGTGAATCAAGCCTTCAGTTTCATAGGAGAAAACTTAAGCAAACAGATCACTGAATATGATGTTGCTGAATACATCCGGAACCTTTTTGAAGACAACAATCTAATCACTAGCGATGGACCGGTTGTAGCAATAAATGAAAATAGCTCAGATCCGCATTACGAACCTAATAAAAAATCCAAAACTTTCAAACATGGCGACTGGGTTTTAATCGATCTATGGGCAAAAAAGGATGTCCCAAATTCCATTTATTCAGATATAACTTGGGTAGCCTACATAGGTCGTAAAGTGCCTGATTCTCATCAAAGTATTTTTGACATAGTTTTGGAAGCTAGAGATGCCGCATTATCTTTCCTGAAACACAAGTTTAATCAGAATCAAACAGTACAAGGTTGGCAAGTGGACCAAATAGCTAGAGATGTAATCAACTCCTATGACTACTCAGAATATTTTACACATAGATTAGGTCACGGCATAGGGGAAGACGTGCATTCGGAGGGCGTAAACCTAGACAACTGGGAAACTCATGACACTAGAATAATCATGCAAGGTTCGGGATTCTCTATAGAACCCGGGATTTACATACCAAACCGGTTTGGTATGCGTTCTGAAATAGACGTATTTGTAGGTCCTGACGGACCTGAAGCATCATCTCCAGTTCAAACTCAAGTAGTACTTATTAACTGACTTACAATACTAAACTAAGTCGGCCACCAGAGGGGCCACTTCTTCTTTTAACAAATCCAAAGTCTCATGCTCCCACGAAGGATCATCGGGGTCTTGAGTTATAGCTAGCAGATGCCCAAATCCACCAACTTCATTGTATAAATTCCTTATTTTCTCGGCACATTCCTTTGGTCCACCAACTATCCAAATATTATCGATCATATAATCGACATCTAGATCATCATCCGCAACATTATCATTAATCTTAGCGTTTTGAATTTGACCAGAGTTTGCCCTATTGGGTAGTTGGTGCTGAATGTAGTTCCGTCCTAACACCGCTTTTGCTCTTTCTCTAGCTAATTCGTCAGTTTCTGCGATAAAAACATCTCTCGCAATACGCCAGTCACTTCTATCTACTGCAGTACCAGCTTCCGCAGCAGCATCTTCTATAACATCCCAATGTTCAGACAAATATCGAGGAGCTAATCCAGAACTGCTCATTGGTTTGTATCCTCTTTGTGCTGCGGTTCTTATAGAAGCTGATCTACTAGAACTTGCTGCTGCGAAGATGGGAGGATGAGGTTGTTGTAATGGTCTCATATGGTAACCACGTTCTCGAACTGGATCTAACTCAGGAGCATTGATATCAAAGTACTTCCCTTTAAATGAAAATTCTCCTTCAGATTCCCACATTTCCAATATTAAATCTAAGGCTTCAGCAGCACGTTCTCGAACTTCGTCTCCTTTCAAATGGTCTAAACCAAATAATTTCAAATCTTCAGCAATTGCCCTATGGCCTATACCCCATTGCAGTCTTCCACGGGTGAGATGATCAAGCATTGCAATCCGGTGGCCAAGCTCTACTGGATTATGCAACGTCAATAGACTTACTCCGGTGCCCAACAATATATTTTCTGTCATAGCTGATGCTTTAGCTAATAGCAAATCTGGACAAGGAGCATTTTCCCATTTTTCAGTAACATGTTCTCCCACCCAAACCTCTTTAAAACCTAGTTTGTCAGCTCTCACAATCAAATCTAAATCCCTGTCGTAAGAATCTGCATAAGACCTATGAGGCGGATGTAGTGGCATCATAAATAAACCGAATTCCATAAGAA
>CAYFGT010000014.1:0-33990 GCA_964343075.1 uncultured Dehalococcoidia bacterium
CCAGTCATCATTGCTGAAATTGGATTGTATTATGCTTCTGGAAGTATTGCGGATGTTGTACTTTCTGACAACTTCTATACTGGAGGTCAAGCTGTAGGGCTTGCTGGTACTCTGATTCAATTTGTTGGATTTGCTATAGTTGGAATAGGAATCTTACTGCAGAAAAACTTTAACCAAATTATCGCATGGCTATTTATTTTGGTAGGAATAATAGGAGCAGTGATTTGCATCGCTGCATATGACTCTCAAATTCTAGGAATAGCTTATGTTGGCTATGTTGTAGCGACTGTGCTTGTAGGCATCAATCGGTTCAGGGCTAACGCATAACCATTTAACTAAATACACTCGTTTACAATGGGAGATCGAAAGATCTCCCATTGTTTCATTTTTAAAGGGTTTAATGCTCAAAAACATTTACAATTGGTACCCTAGAGTACCCTTCTTTTATGGGTGGCTCATATTAATCGCCTCTTTCTTTTCTACGTTCGCTGCAACATCTGTTGCGCAAGTCGTGCTTGGAGGCATACAAATTTATATTTTGGACGATACCGGATGGGACCGTGCTAATTTTTCTATTGTGATTGCTTTGGGGACTTGGATATCGGGATTCATCAGTCCATTTATTGGGAAATTGGCAGATAAATACGGACCTAGGCAAATGATGCCGTTGTGTTTATTAATCGTTGGTTTATGTTATTTCACGATTTATGGTTTTCCTGGATTTTGGACCTTTTCGGTTGGATATATTATTGCGAGGGCACTAAGCTCTCCAATCTTGATAAGTATTGTCCCTGGCACTATCGCTGTCAATTTTTTTAGACGAAAGAGAGGAGTGGCTTTATCAATAGCTATGATGTCTCGTCCAGTCGCAGGCGCTATTAATGTCCAATTGATAGCATTTATCACACAAATCTATGGATGGCGGGCTGCTTTTAACATATTAGGGTGGTTTTCAATTTTACTGAGTTTACCGCTATTTTTAATAATGAGGCGTCGGCCTGAAGATATAGGATTAAACCCAGATGGAGACCTTGACCTTGACTCATTAAATCCAGATACCGTTCATCCTACTAGAGAATTCAGTTGGAATTTCAAAGATGCTATTAAGACACAAGCATTTTGGATATTGGCTATGGTTGCTTCATTTGTAACTTTAGCATCTTCTAGCGTTCAGTTTACTCTTGTTCCATATTATGTGGACATTGTTGGTTTATCTAAATTTCAATCTGCTACCATTTTCAGTGTGGGGACTTTGCTAGCACTTGCAACTGTGTTGTGGGGAATTGTTTCTGACAGGATAAGTCCGCGTCTGGTTTTGATATTTATCCTGTTGGTCGGGGCAGGATTAATGATACTTCTTATAAATGTCAGCAATATATATCAGGTTTGGATTTTTGCAATTCTGTGGGGGATTTTTTCAGGAGCGGTTCAAGAAATGACTATACAGGCTGTATTAGCACAATATTTTGGTCGTGATTCGTATGGTAGTCTCAGCGGTGCTATTGGCCCGATGCAAATCACTGCATTGGGGTTTGGGACTACTTTTGGGTTGTTCTTGCATAATTTGACTGGTTCTTATACCGTGGTTTATCTTACGATTGGAATGATTTATGTGGGTTGTGCTGTATTGACAGTAGCGGCTCGGCAGCCTCAATTGAATATGAATCAGGAGATGAAATAATGGAAATTA
Organism: uncultured Dehalococcoidia bacterium; assembly: GCA_964343075.1. Classification (GTDB taxonomy): domain Bacteria; phylum Chloroflexota; class Dehalococcoidia; order Lucifugimonadales; family UBA3495; genus UBA2588. The sequence continues at coordinate 1,691 of CAYFGT010000014.1, forward strand.
AGATGTACGGCACAACTTGGTGCGGGGATTGCAAACGGGCAAAAGCCTTCTTTGAAAAACACAATATTGAATTTGACTGGTTCGATACTGACACTAGCGTCGACTTTGAAAATTACGTAAAAAGCTTAAATGACGGTAAACGAATTGTTCCGACTATCCTGTTTGAAGATGGTTCAATGTTGGTAGAACCATCCGATGCTGAATTGGCTGAAAAATTAGGGGTTAATTAAGATAGCAATTTAGCGATTGCTTCTTTACGATAGTTAAATATTTCTTCCAGTTTTTTTCTTATGAATAGGCTGTTACATATATCTCCGAGCATCCCAAAAGGCGGAGAATAGGTAACAAGGTCTCTCATGTCGATTCCGTCAGGAGTTTCTGTAAAGAAATGCTGATGATGCCAAAAAGAATACGGTCCAAGTCGTTGTTCGTCTACAAAAAACTCGTTTTCACGGATGTGAGTAATTTCTGTAACCCAGTCGTTTTTGATGTTGAAGAAGGGACTAACTTTGTATGAAATAATCATGCCTTCATACATTACTTCTGGAATGTCAGGTGATGTGATGTCAAACCCCATGTACTCGGGTGTTATGATTTTCAAGTTGCGGGGATTAGCTATAAACTCCCATACTGTATTCATGTCAGCTTTGATTAACTGTTGATAATTTAATTGATAAAAAGACATAGGCGACCTTCAATTATTTTGATAGTTCCTTTATCAAACCCCTAAAAATGAACGCATGAAATGGTAACAATATGTACCAGTATATTCTACCTAAGATTCCTCGAGGCCTAAATGTGGCTGTTTGTAATAATGTATTATCTCGAATCTGGAATTCAAGCCACGCTTGTCCAGGTACCTTCATTTCCGCAAACAAAATTAAACGACGGTCCTTTTTGCTTACAAAGCATACTTTCCAAAAATCGATCTTGTCTCCGACATTTATTTCTGAAGGATCGCTTCTACCGATACCGAAACCTATTCCTCCTATCATTTTGTCTAGCAAGGCTCGAAGTTTCCATAACCAATTTGCGTAGTACCAACCGGTATCTCCTCCTATAGACCATATTCTATCTAAAGTGGTTGCTATGTCTCGAATTGGTGAGGTTTTTCTATCTTGAACACATCCGAAGGTCGGTGTGTATATCCAATCTGATGGTATATCAATTTGATCTTGGGACTTATACCGTCTAGCTTTTGTAGTAGCAATGTAAGAATGCTCTAGTTCAGGCATTGCTATAGATAATGCAGAAACATAATTCATTGGTTGGATACCTAATAATTTTTGTAATGAGTTATCACGGCAAGTTATATCAATTTTCATACTACTTACTAATGCATGAGCCAATCTATACGAAGTGGCGGTTACTAGATATAACCAATATGAAGATAGACGTGGGGTTAGCACAGGGACACTGATAATTAGCCGTCGTAATTTACGGAATCTAGCGTAGGCCAACAACATTTCCTTATACGTCAGGATGTCTGGGCCTCCTATGTCAAATACTTTGTTGTAGGTTAAGGTGTTTTTCATGGTCAGATGTAAAAACTGGATTGCATCAAAAATTGATATTGGCTGACATTTGGTTTTTAGCCATTTGGGAGTGATCATTACTGGTAATTTCTCTACTAAGTCTCGGATAATTTCAAAGGATCCGCTTCCTGAACCCACAACTATTCCAGATCTTATGGATGTGAAATTGTAAGTCCCGCTTGATAAAGTCGATTCCACTGCTTTTCGAGAGGCAAGGTGCTTAGATAAGTTGTTTTCGTTTAATATTCCGCCTAGGTATATAACATGGTCTACCTGGGTCTTGGAAATCGCATGCTGGAAATTATTCGCACATTCCAACTCAAGGTTTGCATAATTGGATGATCCAGACATGGAATGCATCAAATAGTATGCTACATCTATGTCAGTAGGGATTTGATTGAGACTTTGGGGGTCAAGAAAATCAACTTGTATGGTCGTAACATGATCGATTATAGAAACTGAGGGATTGAATTTACTTTTATCTCTAACGCAACAAATTACTTCGTGTCCTGCAGATACTAACGTGGGTAATAAGTGTGATCCAATATATCCAGTTGCGCCCGTTAATAGGATTTTCATTGGGATGGTAGTGTCTCTCTATTGTAATAAATTCTCAGGTGCTGTAGCAGTTTTATTGTACAATGCGATTATATTATAGCATTTTTTAGTTTAGGAGATACTTTTTCCGCAACCAGTGCGACGGATTCATTAACTTGGTCCTTTGTGAGTAACCCTCCAACATTTGGTTCTATTACCACTCCGGCAAGCCCCATTTCTTGTTCAGCGTACTTGAGTTTTTCTATAACTTGTTCTGGGGTACCATAGGCAAGTCGTCCTTCAAGCAAGTCTTCATAAGTTAGGCTAGACAAGGCTTCTGCTCGTTTTGCTAGATTATCGGCATCATCTGGTCCAGCGTTCTTGGCAGCGTTAACCGCATTTTCAGCTTGTCTCTTGAATGCATTCATTACACCTTCCTTAGGGTTTTCCAATGCCTTTGTTGGATTCTCATGCACATACACTGGTATGCGCATATAAATTTCAGGGGTTCCAGAATGCCCAGCTTCTTTCCAAGCGTCTTTATAAAGTTGTAGGCTTTTTGCTGCTGCAGGTATGTCGGAACCTCTCAAGCCCGTAGCTAAAGGAAAACCTTGATGGCCTACAACAGGGAAAGTATCAGGAGTGTTTGCTGCGATAATTATAGGAGGGTGAGGTGTTTGATAAGGTTGTGGCATAACGGCTACATCTTCGAATTCATAGTATTTGCCTTTATGATTAAGTCTCTCATCAGTCCATGATTTCAATATTATGTCCAGGTTTTCTTGGAACATATCTCTACTTTCAGAATATGGGACACCGTATCCTTGATATGATTTTGGGAAGCTACTTCTTCCTATTCCAAAGATTAGTCTTCCTTGACTTATGTGATCTACCGTGGCAGCTTCTTCTGCAAGTCGTATAGGATGACACAAAGGTAACACGCTAACACCGGTAGCAATTTTAATTTTCTCTGTTCTAGCAGCAATAGCTCCAGCCATTACTAGAGGGACTGAGACAATGGATGGGATTCCTCCTCCCATAGGATCTGTAGGTCTTCGATGGGCTGCGAAATGTCGTTCTGCCAGCCATACTCCATCTATACCATGTTTTTCTGCTGTGTCAGCTAAACTAAACGCTTCAGCAAAAGCCTCTTCTTGCGATGCATCTTTCCGGAAATCACATTCCATAACCAAGCCGATGTGTTTCATGTTACGCTCCCAAAATACTGTTATTAATTTACGTAATTGGTGGGTGCTGCTAGAAAGTTATTTCTGCATTGCAATCCACAGAAATAGTACCATTCTCCATTGTAAAAACTACGGGTCCCTGCATTAGGATCTACTTCATCCGCACCATGAGTTGTTTGGCCTGTTGTAGACCTCGCTGCATCTAAATCAATTTCTGTTTTACACACTATACATGTATGCATTTATTACTCCTATTACGTCTTTGCTGCTTCTAGATTCATTCCCAGTCTTACCGGACCATCGTGTGCAATTAAAGCACTTGCAATTCTTTTACGATGTTCATAAGTTGTTCCTAATCGCATAGTCCATGCCGCAATTCTCCGATACCATAAGTGCAGGTCGAATTCCATCATGAAGCCCATGCCGCCATGTATCACTTGAGAAGTCCTTGCTGTACTGAGACATTTTTCATTACAAAATGACTTGGCTTGAGACACTTCTATCGAGTAGGGTAATCCTTGGTCCATTTTCCAGAGAGACTCGAAAGTCAGTAGTTCGCAACCGTCGACCCAAATCGTCATGTCTGCACACATGTGGCTTACTGATTGGAAAGCTGCGATAGGTCTGCCAAAGGCAGTCCTGTTCTTAGCATAGTCGATAGCAATTTCTGAATCTTTTCTTGCTGCTCCTACTAATTGGGCACATAGGAGTGCAGTTGATTTGTCTAGCATTTCTGATATCACTGTCCAACCATCTCCTATTTCACCAATAATATTTCGAATTGAAACTGATAGATTATTGATCTCGATCCGGCTCTGTTTGTCTTTAGCTATAGTTGTTAGTGGAATATTTGTGAAAGCAGAATCGTTCGCGTCAGCAATAAATACCGTCAAACCGTGTTGTGGGTCGGTCTCGTTAGAAGTTCTGCAAACTATTAGAATTTGGTCAGCTGCCTCGAAGTTATCTACAAACATCTTTGTGCCATTGACGATTAATTTGTCTCCTTGGACTTCTCCAGTTGTATGAATAGTTTCAGGAAGATATCTAGGATCTTCTTCCGTGAATGCCCAAGTTAGAATTTGGTTCCCATCTGCAACAAGTGGCAAAATGTCATGTTTTTGCTGTTCTGTTCCAAAACTTGATATTGCTAATGCTGCTGTCATAGTGCTGTGAAACGGTACAGGAGCCAAAACGCGCCCTGTTTCTGCCATCACTATGCCAAGAGTAGTCATTCCAAATCCACTACCTCCATAGGCTTCTGGGATTACTAAACTTAGCCAGCCAACCTCTGACATCTTAGACCACAGCTCTCTAGAATATCCTTGGTCGTCTTTTTCCATTTCCCTTACAAGAGATGTGGGGCACTCTGCCTCAAAAAACTCTCTGGCAGAATTTCTTATCATTTGTTCTTCTTCGTTAGGTAGTACGTCCATTATGTTCCCTTTGTAAAATGATTTTTTTATCCTCTAGGTAATCCCAATCCTCTTCTAGACACTTGGTCTTTCATTACTTGAACGCTTCCATGATTTATTCCAGACTGAAAGGCTCCCATTAAGTTGTGAGCAAACACGCCACCATCAATGTTGTCTTCGGAACCGTTGAGTAATTGCCCGTACAACCCGAGCATTTGCGATACTGACTCGGTAGTTCGTACTCCGTGCTCTGGAGCCCAAATTTTTTCGGCAGATCCTTCATAAGTAAAAGTGTCTCCTCGTTCTACCATCGACATACTACGTAGCGTCATCAATCTACACACTTGCCCGTCTATCCATAAATCGGCTAGCTTGTCGGTAACTGACGGATCCTCAGTAAGGTCGTAATTACCCAACGAGTTTTCTTTGGTCCAATTAATAATATCCTCGTCTCTGCGTACTGATAGAAGGTATCTACTGGCACCCACTCTATCGAGATTTAGTCCCATCGCCCCAACGTACCAACCTTGGTTTTCTTCCCCTAACATTGCTGAGGCAGGTATTCTGACATTTTCAAAAAATGTTTCGTTGGTTCGGTCGTCTCCGTATGTGGTTTTATGAGGAGCCTTTGGTTCGTTTTGAATTGTCCATAAAGGGCGAACAGTTATCCCAGGAGTGTCCATTGGAATCAAGAATATGGATATACCTTTATGTTTGGGTGCGTCTGGATCTGTTCGAGCCATTAAATATATGTGAGTAGCGTAGTGAGCAGCAGTAGTGTACATTTTTTGCCCGTTGATAACGAAGTCATCTCCATCGCGCACGGCGCGACACTGTAGACTAGCTAAATCAGCACCCCCCTGGGGTTCTGTAAATCCTAAGGCAAAAGATATTTCCCCTTTAATCATCCCTGGCAAGAAATACTTCTTTTGTTCTTCAGTTCCTGCTGCGAGGATAGCAGGGGCTCCGCTGCCAGCACCTCCGACCTGTATTCCAACACGAGAAAATTCTTCTTCTACGATATATTGATCGATTCTACTACCCCCTTGGCCACCATATTCCTTTGGCCAGCTGATTCCAACCCAGCCCTTTTCACTGATCATCTTATAGATATCGCTTGTAAGTGAACCTCTATTTTGTCTTGATCCAAACTGTTCAATTTCAGTTTGAACTTCGTTGGTTATGTGTTCCTTAATGAAGGCTTGTACTTCTTGACGAAGAGTTTCTTGCTGGGGGGTATATGCGAAATCCATATATTCTCCTATATTATGAGGAATCTTAACAATGATGACCTAGATATTTTGACGGTTTCAAACAGTAGTGTCAAATTTGCATAGTATTGAATAACCACCTTAGATTCCCAAACTCGTTTTAGCTAGGGATTTTTGTGGTTTTGACTGGTTTCTAAACCCTGGATAATCGGTTTCAATTTTGTCGCCAAGACCGGAACAATCTGTTCCCAATCACCTACTAAGCCGATATCACAAGATTTGAAAATAGGATGTCGTTTGTTTGTATTGACACCAATAATAATCCCTGATTTTTGCACTCCCACAGTATGGTTGAATGCCCCCCTTAGTCCAATCGCAATATATATCTTTGGTGAAATAGTGGTTCCACTAATGCCGACTTGAAATTTGTAAGGTAGCCAACCTTCATGCACTACGTTTCTACTCGTAGCCAGTGAGGCATTAAGGGAATTTGCTATTTCGATGATTTTGGATACATTATCTTGCGATCCTATTCCCATACCTATGCCTAAACACAATGTTGGGTTGGTCTGTTGAATAGCCCCCGTCTCTTCGTCTTCTCGGGACTCTATCACAGTTATAGCGCTACTCGGAATATCATTAGGTTTAATTTGTATAACTTCAGGGTTAGAGAATGTTTCACGTGATACAGGTGTTAACATGCCTTCTCGTAGAGTGACCATGTAAGGTTTAGTTTTCGATAAAATAGGCGCGATGATATTGCCACCCAAAGCTGGTTTGAGTTGGACAAGTTGATTTGTGTTGTCTAGCTCTAAATCTATAGCGTCTCCAGTCAATCCCAATTGTAGGTGAGCGCATATTCTGGATGCTAGATCTCTCCCATTGGGCGTCGCAGGGAATAACACAGCGTAAGGATTGTGCTGTTCAATTTGTTGGGCAAGGAACCGGGCAGTTGCATCACTCCATACGGGGCCTAATGACTCATAGTCCAGATTAATGACGGAATCGGCTCCGAACTTGGATAACTCCAAGTACTGATTATCATTCTCGTTGCTAAATGTAATCGCGGTAATATTGCTTTTAAGAGAAGCACTCAATTGTTGCGCCTTACCTAAAAGCTCGAAACTTACCGCGCGCAAGACATCTCTCTCCGATTCTGTGACAACCCATATACTAAGGTCACCGTTAGGGAATCGGAGATTGGTAGAGAATGAAGATTGTTCGTGATTGTCTGGCATCTCCGCAAGAGCCTCTGTAAGATGCATGATAGCTTCATCACATGCTTCGTCTATTTGTGTTTCTGTATCAATGATTATGCCGCGGCGTTCGCTTTCCACAATACGAATGTCTTCCACCCAAGTGGGTGATGCCATGGATCCTACAGATTCTTTTGACAGTTTTAAATCAGGACCATTAAGTGTGGTTATTGGTAATGTTTTTGCGTATTCCATTTGTTCTTTTGAAGGCCATGTTTCTTCTGCAACACCCTCTCCTACAGTCAATAAACACGGAGTGGAGCACTCAAATACATCGGTTCCGTTTGTGGAGTTCTTGAAGACTTTTAATTTGTGTCCTGAAGGGCTTGTTTCAAAATGATTGACGTCACTAATATGGGGAATATTTAGTAGTTCAGCGACTTGAGGTCCGACTTGCCCTGTTTCTGAGTCTGAGCTGTTCCGGCCGGTTATGATTAAATCAAATTGTTCATCTACTAGGAAAGCATGTAATATTCTAGAAGTTACTAAGGTGTCAGAACCTGCAAATGACTGATCGCTTAATAGTACTCCTCTCGTAGCTCCCAACGCCAAAGCTTGCTGGATACCATTGGATGCATCCGGAGGACCCATGGATAATGCCGTGATGTCTACTGGTAAGTTTAGTTCTGAAAATATTTGCAATGCTCTATTCAAACCTAACATATCAAAAGGATTAGGCTCCGATGGAACCCCATCACGATTTATGGTTTTTGTTTCATGGTCAAATGTGATTCTAGATATAACGGGTACATATTTGATACAGACACATATTTTCATGGTGAATCCTCATCGTAAGGCGCAAATTGACTATTGATGAAATCCGGCTACAATTCTATTAAATTTGACTACATGGTAAAGAGTTTATTGTGAAAATACTAGTAATGGGAACTGGGGGAATAGGTGGATATTTTGGAGGGCTCTTGGCTAGAGCGGGGCATGATGTCACGTTTGTTGCTCGCGGTCAACATTTGGAAGCTATTGTTGAGGCAGGCTTAACGGTAGAAAGCTCCAATAAAGGTGATTTCACCGTAGGATGTAAAGCAACTGACTCGCCAGATGGATCTGATACCCCAGAATTGCTCATTTTTTCTGTGAAAATGTATCAGAATCAAGAGGCAATCGAATTGATCAAACCTTCTGTTGGCCCGGATACAACTATTTTGTCTATTCAGAACGGTATTGATAATGGACACTTGTTATCACAAGCATTTGGGTATGACAATGTGATGATTGGCTCCGCATTTGTTGAAGGCCGAATTAAGGCTCCCGGGATAATTAGTCAAGGAGGACCTGGAATAGCAGCGTTTGGAGAACAATTTATTGGATTAACAGAAAGAGGCCGAACGCTCAATCAGATTTTTGAAAATGCGGGATGGGATGTAGAGCTTCATGAGAATATGGAAGGAGTATTATGGAAAAAGTTTGCATACTTGGTAGCAGCGGCGTCAGTATGCTCAGCGAGCCATTCAGACTATGGTTCAATGCGAAGTAACCCTGATACTCGGCAATTGATTCTAGAAGGAGCCGCTGAAGTACTGGCAGTAGGCAGAGCTCTAGGCAAATCAATAACTGATGATTCCGTTTCGTGGGCGGAAAATTCATTGGATAGATTCCCTGCAACAGGGAAGGCGTCTTTAGCAAAAGATTTTATTGAGGGTAAGCCCGTAGAATTAGACGGGCTTACAGGTAGGGTGGTTCAATTGGGACTAGAAGTTGGTGTGCCTACTCCAATATGCAGCACGTTGTATGCGATTTTGAAACCTTGGGCCATAAACAACAACGTCTAATTGTGGTTTTACCTTGTTGACATAAATATACAATTACAGAGATAATTGTTGCTGTGGACGAGGGGCACAACGCACATACAAACTTATACTTGCGGACTTGGCCACTGGTAAACGCTTAAGTTAGGAAAGAAGACACAACTTTATCCGCTTCTCTCTGTCTAAGAGAAGCTTTTTTTTTGGAGCTAGGGATTGCAAGAAATTATACCAATCAGTTGGGAGAACGATGCTCTTCACATTCTGGACCAGACTAAATTGCCAGAAGTCGAAGAAGTGATTGAATTAACCCATTATGAAGAAGTCATTGAAGCTATTCAATCACTTCGAGTCCGAGGAGCTCCTGCAATTGGAGTTGCTGCGGGGTACGGTATGGCTATAGCAGCAAAAAATATAGATCCGTTATCTGATTTTATGGCCGAATTCAAAAACATAGCATCTAAAATGATTGCTGCGAGACCAACTGCTGTTAATTTGTCTTGGGCTGTTAATCAAATGATAGAACTGTGCAACACTATCGAAGACACTAATCAGGCTCCGGAAATAATTCTTAAAGAAGCTATAGCAATTCATCAACGAGATGAAGCAATAAATAGACAGATGGGAAATATAGGTAAAGAAGTTCTTGTTGATGTACCAAGTGTATTAACTCATTGTAATACTGGTGCACTTGCTACTTCTGGGTATGGTACCGCTTTTGGCGTGATTCGTGCCGGCATAGAATCGGGACTGGCATTTTCAGTGTTCAATACCGAAACAAGGCCGTTTTATCAAGGATCAAGACTCACCTCTTGGGAATTTAAAAAATTAGGAGTTGACTCAACATTAGTAGTGGATTCGGCAGCGGGATCATTAATGAACCAAGGAAAAATAGGTTGCGTCATCACTGGGGCCGATAGAATAGCAGCGAACGGAGACAGTGCAAACAAGATCGGGACATACAGCTTAGCCGTTTTGGCCAAAGAAAATGAGATACCATTCTATATAGCTGCTCCGACCAGCACTATTGATATGAGCTTGGAATCTGGGTCACAAATTGATATCGAATACCGTGATCAGACTGAAATTACTCATCATTCTGGTACTAGGATTGCTCCTGAGGGTGTTTCGGCATTGAATCCTTCGTTTGATGTCACTCCGGCAAAATACATATCAGGAATAATCACAGAAAAGGCGATATGCAGACCTCCATATGATCAATCTATCGCTAATATAATGTAGGTTGATGATGGATATAGAGACAGCTATCATTGGCGGAAGTGGATTGTATGATTTGGAAGGAATTCAGGACGTCCAAGTTATAGATGTAAATACACCTTTTGGTCCACCTAGCGACGGTATCACTGTAGGCAATCTGGATGGCGTCAACGTAGCCTTTCTTCCTAGACATGGAAAAGGACACAAGATAAATCCAACTCAAGTCCCATATAGAGCCAATATATTTGCGCTAAAAACTATAGGAGTTAAAAGAATTATATCAGTGAGTGCGGTAGGGAGTTTAGTGGAAGAATTACCTCCGCGTAGTTTGGTGGTGCCTGATCAATTGATTGACCGTACGAGGCAGCGTAAGTCCACATTCTTTGAAGATGGTATTGTAGCTCATGTAAGTATGGCGGACCCTTTCTGCCCAGTTTTGTCTGAATTGATTTATGACAATTCGATAGAATTTGACATCAATTCCAAGAAAGATGCTACTTGGGTGGTAATGGAAGGCCCTGCATTTTCGACAAGAGCAGAATCATTTCTGTATAAGAATTGGGGAGCTCAGATTATTGGTATGACAGCATTGCCCGAAGCTAAATTGGCACGAGAAGCTGAGATTTGCTACTCTGCAATGGCATGGGTGACGGATTATGACTGCTGGAGAGAAGACGAACAAGATGTTTCGGTAGAGATAGTTATACAAAATTTGCAACATAATGTTAATGTATCTAAAGATATTCTCGCTAAGGTAATTAAACAGACAAGTAAGTTACAAAATTGTGGATGTAATGAAGCACTTAAATTTGCAATTATCACTGACCCAGGTCAAATAAACGATGAACAAAAAAATAAATTAAGGCCGCTGTTATCAAAATATTTCGATAAGTAACTAAATAGGAGAAAAATATGCCTAGAAAAGAAAATGGAGAACCATACTACAGAGTAGACTCACCTGAAGCGCATGATATTCTACACGCTGATCCAGACAACTCAGTTGTGATTGATGTTAGACGGGATGACGAATGGGAGACAGGTCATGTTACTGATGCGCTGCATATTCCTGTTGATGACTTGCTTGATAGGACGGATGAAATTCCAACAGACAAGAAAGTATTTTTCATATGTGCAGCAGGCGTACGGAGTGGTTTGGCATGTGAAATGGCAGCCAGTATAGGATTTGATTCTGAAATGCTATATAACATTGAAGATGGTACTCCTGCTTGGATATCTGCAGGACTTCCTACAACTTATTGATATAGAAATTAGGCTCGTAAATTATTATGGAGGGAACCATTGGCAACATCTAAAAACGGGGACGTGAAAGACTTAAATTTGACTGATGAAGGAGTCAATAGAATCAATTGGGCGGGTAGAGAGATGCCTGTACTCAAATTGATACAGGAAAGATTTGAAAAAGAAAAACCATTAGAAGGGATCCGGATATCAGCGTGCTTGCATGTAACGACTGAGACAGCTAATTTAGCTATAGCAATCAAAGCAGCCGGTGCAGATTTGGTACTGTGTGCTAGTAATCCATTAAGTACTCAAGATGATGTAGCAGCTGCCCTTACTAAAGAATACGGAATTCCAACCTTTGCTATCAAAGGAGAGGATGATGATACTTATTATTCTCATATTAAGGCAGTACTAGACCATAAACCCCAAATCACTTTGGATGATGGAGCTGACTTAGTTAGTATTTTACATAAAGAATATCCTGATTTAATCGATGAAGTTATTGGGGGAACTGAAGAAACTACCACTGGTGTAATACGTTTGAATGCGATGGCGGCTGATAAAGCGCTCAAGTACCCTATAATCGCTGTTAACGAAGCAGACACAAAGCACTTTTTTGATAATAGATATGGAACTGGTCAGAGCACTTTGGACGGTATTACCAGAGCAACAAACTTGTTATGGGCTGGTAGAAATGTTGTAGTAAGTGGTTATGGCTGGTGCGGCAGAGGAGTGGCTTCTAGGGCCAAAGGACTTGGAGCTCATGTGATTGTGACTGAAGTTCAGCCAATAAGAGCTCTTGAAGCTGTTATGGACGGTTTCACAGTAATGACAGGGGTTGAGGCTGCCGCAATTGGAGAAGTGTTTATTACTGTAACAGGAGGACTTCACACTCTTGGTAAAGAACACTTTTCGGTGATGCCAGACGGAGCGGTATTATCTAATAGTGGGCATTTCAATGTTGAGATCGATATTCCCGCATTGGAAGATATGGCTGTCGCGAAAAAAAATGTCAGAGATTTTGTAGACGAATATACCATGCCAGACGGGCGAACTTTGTATTTGCTTGGTGAGGGTAGATTAATAAATTTAGCTGCTGCAGAAGGACATCCTTCCGCTGTGATGGACATGAGTTTTGCTAACCAGGCCTTAAGCCTTGAATATCTTATGGCTAATGCTAAAAGCATGGAAAATGGAGTGTACGTCGTTCCTAGAGATATTGATGAAGAAGTGGGACGACTAAAACTTGCAGCATTAGGTGTTTCGATTGATACGCTTACAGAAGAACAAGAAAAATATATAAATAGTTGGGAAGAAGGAACCTAATCTTAAGGAGTATAAAATGCCACTATTGTTCAATGAATCGCCGAGTTACTTGTTAACTTCGGAATCAGTTACTGAAGGACATCCAGATAAATTATGTGATCAGATTTCTGATGCAGTTATAGATGCTGTTATGAAAGATGATCCTATGGGCAGAGTAGCTTGTGAGACAGCTATGACTAACGGTTTGGTTGTTGTCATGGGAGAAATTACCACCAAGGCCAATCTAAACATACCCGCAATAGTGAGGGCCACCCTTCGAAAAGCTGGGTATACAAATTCGGATTATGGGATTGATGCTGACAGCTGCGGGGTGAGTGTTAGTGTTGGAGAGCAGTCTGCTGACATAAACGCAGGGGTGAGTAATGCGATAGAAACCAGAGGAGATAGTGATGGGGACCAGTCAACGGGAGCGGGTGATCAAGGAATGATGGTAGGTTTTGCTTGTAACGAAACAGAAGAATTGATGCCATTAACGATCAGCCTATCGCATCGTTTAGTTCGGCAGCTGGCTGAAGTTAGGAAGGACGGGACATTGCCATACTTGAGACCAGACGGCAAGTCACAAGTAACAGTTGAATATCAGAATGGCAAACCTAAGCGAGTAGATACAGTTGTTATAAGTACACAACATGATCCTGATGTAGATAACAGTACTATTGATAAAGACATCCGGGAACATGTTATCTCGAAGATAGTTCCTGCAAATATGCTAGATGACCAGACAAAATATTACATCAATCCTAGCGGTAGATTTGTAATAGGAGGCCCTGCAGGAGATGCTGGCTTGACTGGACGCAAAATCATTGTTGATACATATGGGGGGATCGCACGTCATGGGGGAGGAGCATTTTCTGGTAAAGACTGTACAAAAGTTGACAGATCAGGTTCTTATGCTGCTAGATATGTAGCAAAAAATATTGTCGCGGCAGGATTGTCTGATAGAGCAGAAGTTTTAGTGTCGTACGCTATTGGTGTTGCTACCCCAACTTCGATTAGCGTCGAAACTTTCGACACTAACCATGTCGATAATCAGATGATAAACGATTTGGTTATGAAGACGTTCGATTTGAGGCCTGATGCAATTATAAGAGATTTGGATCTTAGACAACCTATCTATTCCCCAACAGCCGCATATGGACATTTTGGGCGATTAGATTTAGATTTACCGTGGGAAAGAACAGATAAAGCGGCGGGTTTACGAAAATCTGCGGGACTTTAGCAAGTTTATATCACAAATTTGAGGTAGAAGATGATTAATTTTGGGACCGATGGCTGGAGAGCTTTAATCGCCCAAGATTACACATTTGAAAATGTGGCGAAATGCACTCAAGGTGTAGCTGAATATATAAAAAAAGAAGACTCATTGCCTCAGTCCGTTGTTGTAGGATATGACACAAGGTTTCTTTCCAGAGAATTCGCTTTGGTAGCACGAAATGTGCTAGTTAATAATGGAATTAAAGTATATTGGATTGACGGGCCTACTCCGACACCAGTTATAACTTATATGATCACAAATTGTAATGCCGGCGGAGCTATCATAATTACTGCCAGCCACAATCCTTATGACTGGAATGGATTTAAATTCAAATCTCACAAAGCCAGTAGTGCAACTCAAGACATCATCGATAAAATAGAAAAATATGCGAATTCAGTATCACCTTTAATGGATAATGAATCTGATTTGAATCCTGGACTGGTTGAGTGTGTTCCTGCAAAGCAATCCTATTTCGATCATATGGATAATGTTGTTGACTTAAGTCTGATTAAACGATCAAAGATTAATGTAATTGTTGATTGTATGTATGGGGCGGGCATGAATTATCTAATGCCGCTCTTGAATGGTCCTAATATTCAGATTTCCGAACTACACGGAAAGGTCAATCCTAATTTCCCTGGGATTGGGCACCCAGAGCCTATCGAACAAAATTTGCAAGAAGTTATGAATGCTATTTGTTCAGACGATTCCATTGATATTGGTCTAGCTTTTGACGGAGATGCGGATCGGATTGGTTTGATTGATGAAAATGGGAATTATGTTTCTACTTTGGATTCATTTGCTCTTATAGCATATTATTTCCTGTCCTACAAAAAGCACGAAGGACCAATAATTAAAAGCATTACTCATTCCGACATGATTAATAAATTATGTCAGATCTATGGCGTTGACGTGCATGAAACTCCAGTCGGATTTAAGAACTTAGGTCCACGGATGATAGACACAGATGCTATCTTGGCAGGAGAAGAAAGTGGAGGGTTTGCGTTTAGAGATAGCATCGCGGAACGAGATGGGATACTAAGTGCATTATATATCCTGGAGTTTATAGCCCTTACTGGTAAAAGTTGCTCACAATTATTGCAAGAACTTTATCAAATAGTAGGTACACATATTTATTCGCGTCGGGATATCACTTTAAATGAAGAGGAAAGAAATCGTATACAAGCATTTGATTCTACAGATATTCCAATTCAGAATTGCCCAATGCAGATAACACATGTCAATTTGATTGATGGAGTGAAATTGATTTGTGATGAAGGATGGGTTGCTTACAGATTGTCTGGCACTGAGCCTTTATTGAGAATATACAGTGAGTCAAATGATCAACAGTGTGTAGATAGTCTGATGGATTATGTGCAGGCGTTTTTGGGGGTGTGATATTTGCAGCTACAAGGATTAAAAGGTTTGGCTTTTTCGTTGGTGGTCCTTTGCCTGATCGTTCTTTCTGCCTACTTTTTATTGGACCAGGATGGGACTGATGGGATCAATTATTTCTTTGAATCCTTGTCTGGGTTTCTGTCCGGGTCGATTACTAGCATGACAACGATTATACCGATAGGATTCGCTTTTGGGGCAGGGATGATAGCAGCGGTGAATCCCTGCGGATTCGTTATGCTTCCTTCCTATATCGCGGTGTATTTACTTTCAGAGGATGATGTGCAGAACCAGTTGCCTATACGATTAATTAAAGCTGGTAAAGTTGCTGTTGCGATGACTGCCGGATTTGTAATTATTTTTGGTGTGACGGGTTCTCTCGTGAGCTTTGGATTAAGATCAGTGATAGGCTCTTTACTTCCTTGGTTTGGCATTGGAGTAGGGATAATGTTGATAGTGTTATCTGGACTATTGCTGTTTGGTTTCAATAGATTCTCATATAGCACACTTCCTTTTAGATTATCTTCCATGCTTACAGTATTTCAAACAAATAGCATACGTGGCTATTTCTTTTTTGGAATGAGTTATGCTTTGGTATCGCTTGGGTGCGCTTTGCCCATCTTCATGGTAGTTGTTACGAGTACATTTACAGGTGACAGTATTTGGGCAGTATTGATGTCTTATATTAATTATAGTTTAGGAATGGGGGCTGTAATATTTTTTGTAACATTGATTACAGTGTTATTACGAACAAATTTGGTATTTAACGGGAAGACGTTAAATTTGATTCTAAGCAAGGCTACTATTTTCCTGCTATTAATAGCAGGAAGCTACCTCGTTTTTTATTGGCTCACAATAGGATTGGAGGTTTAACGCTTGGTATATTGTGGAGCTCTTCTAGCCCGTTTTAGACCGTATTTCTTGCTTTCTTTTATTCTTGAGTCCCTAGTTACCAGCCCTGCTTGTCGTAGTTCTTTCTTTAATGTTTCATCGAATGCTATTAAGGCTCTGGCTATTCCATGGCGGATAGCTTCAGCTTGTGAATTTACCCCTCCGCCGTATACTTTTCCTTCCACTCGGAAATTATTAAGATTGTTCGTAACATTTAAGGCTTGTTTAATAGTATCTTGCCAAGGTTGCCAGTTGAAGTACTCTTCCATAGGTTTGTTGTTGATTATTATGGAATTAGAATCACTCTGATAGATTTTTATTCTAGCTACAGAAGTTTTGCGTTTACCCGTACCGTAATAATATTGTTCTTGTTGTTGAACCAATTGTGACCTGCCTCGCCCTTAAATTTTCTTAGTGTATCTGTGATGTGTGAGGATGTGTATCGCCAGTATATATTTTGAGTCGAGTTAGCATTTTCCTTCCAAGTTTATTGTTTGGAAGCATCCCTTTTACTGCTAGTCTCAGAATTCTTTCTGGATTTGTTTCACTCATTTCTTTGTAAGTGAAGCTTTTTAGATTCCCAACATACCCGCTGTGCCGATAATACATTTTATCTTCGTATTTGTTACCAGTTACATGTATTTTTTCAGCATTAATTACAACTACAAAAGCACCTACTAAACTGCTGGGAGTAAATGTTGGGAGATCTTTTCCCTGTAATTTTACGGCAATGTCTCTAGCAAGCCGTCCCAGCGTTTGGCCTTCTGCGTCAATTAGTTCCCAAGTTTCTTCTGGTTTATCGGAAGGCTTAGGAAAGTATGTACTTAGTCTTTTCATTTTTAATTATTCACCAATATATGAGAATGGACCGTGATATTTTACACCTACTAGGAACAGACCACAAGCTGGCAACATAGAATATTGAATATTAGAAGGATTTTCGGATCGCAACAACTTATGAATTGTGTCTACAGGGAAAGCTTTACTTCCAATTCCAGTTAATATCGCATTTATTTTTCTGATTTGGTACCTCATGAAACCGTTCCCTTCACATGTGATTATTATCTTGTCTTCGTGTCGTTCTGCTTCCCATGCGTATATTGTTCGCACAGTAGTACCCTCCGGGTATGTTGGCTTCGCTATTTCTCTAAAATCATGGACTCCCAGCAAATGTTGACATGCTTGATTCATAAGATTTTCGTCTAGAGGTTGCTGGATTCTAGCGTAATAATTTCGGTAAATTGCAATTTTTTTGTAGGTATTAATTATCTGATAACGATAAGTTCGGGAATAAGCAGACTTTCGCGAGTGGAATTCTGGATCTACCGTATAGACTCGTTTGACGCTTATATCATTGGGTAGATGATAATTTAGAGCGTTTTGTATTACCTCCGCTGGATAATCGCTTTCAGTTTGAAAATTAACTACTTGCCCATAAGCATGAGCTCCAGAATCGGTTCTACTTGCAGAAGTGATGCGAATGTTTTTTTGCGTTAGTTTATAAAGAGATTCTTCGATGCTATCTTGTATGGTTAGGCAGTCAGGTTGGCTCTGGAACCCTTTATAATTGGTGCCGTCGTATTCAACTATCAATGCGAAATAGGTCATGAGATAGGTATTACTATCTCTATACTAGTTCTATGATAGCCATCTCCGCACCGTCTCCTTGCCGAGGCCCTAATTTGGTAATCCTGGTGTACCCGCCAGCGCGGTCATTGTATCTTTCGGCTAAGGTGTCAAACACTTTGTCGATCACAGATGAATTAGGACATTTCTTGATGGCCAAGCGCCGATTATGGAGGCCGCCTTTCTTTCCATAAGTTATCAGTTTTTCGGTTACAATTCTTGTTTCTTTTGCTTTTGGCAAAGTTGTTTTGATACGTTCATTAGTGATTAATGAGACTGCTTGGCTCCTTAAAAGAGCCTTCCTTTGATCTTTCTTGCGGCTTAAGCGCCGACCTGCGATTCTGTGACTTGCCATTATTCTTGCACCTCTTCGGCAACAGCTGCCTCTTCTTCGTCCTCTTGCGAATCTGATGATGCCCCGACTCCTAGTTCGGTTAGTTTATCTTGAAGTTCATGCAGCGATTTTTCGCCAAAATTCCTGATTTTGAGTAGGTCGGCATCTGACATTTCGAGTACCTCACCTACTTTGGATATGTTCGCTCTCTTCAAACAGTTTAAAGTTCTTGGAGATAGATCTAGACGTTCTATCAAAGTTTGGAATATTTCTGGAGCAACAGACGTCGCAGGATTGTTAAGTGCCTCATCCCCTTCACGATTAATAGTTTTAAACATGAAGAAATGGTTTACAAGTTCTTCAGAAGCATCTTTTAACGCATCCATTGGGCTAATCGATCCATCAGTCCATATTTCTAAAATTAATCTTTCATAATCGGTAATTTGCCCTACACGAGTTCGCTCTACGGCATAATTCACTTTTACGATTGGATTAAATATCGCATCTACCGGAAGCACACCTACGGCCATGCCAGATCCTTCTTCATTTTGCTGTGCTTGTATATACCCGGTTCCGCTTTCCACGTTAAACTCCACAGATATCTTCGTTTCTGGAGTATTCAAAGTAGCTAGATGCAACTCAGGATTTACTATTTGGAAATCGGATGAGGTAGAAATATCTCCTGCACATACAGAGCCTTCCCCTTGAATTTCGAGTCGCATCTTTCCGGTTCTGCCGGTCTCAGATTTGATTCTTATCCGTTTAATATTTAATAGAAGTTGCATTACTTCTTCTTTCACGCCAGGGATTGAGTCATATTCGTGAACAATATCTTCAATCTTGACCCACGTTATTGCACATCCGGGGATTGCACTTAGTAATACCCGTCTTAGCGGATTCCCAATAGTAATGCCATAGCCTTTTGTAAGAGGCTCTAACGCAAATTTGCCGTAGCTAACTTCGTCTGTTTCTATCACTTTCACAAGTGGATTTAATGTGGGTATTTCCCCTTCCGGTGGTGTGGGAGGGAGAATGTAAGTTTCAAAACTTGTCATTTACGTGTTACCTCTTAGAATAGAATTCTACTATTTGAACGGTGTCGATTACGATTTCTCCATCTTCACCTGTTGGGTCCGTCGTCACTTTGACGGACATATCGTTACTGTCCAAGCTTACCCAGTGTGGAGGTGCTATAGATTTTGAATTCTCTATTGCGAATTGGTACAGTGAGTTTTTAGCAGCTTTTTCGGTCCATGTTATATGATCACCGAGTTTTAATTGAAATGATGGTATGTCAACCTTTTGCCCGTTTACTCTGAAATGCCCATGGTTTACTGCTTGTCTAGATTGCCTACGAGTTAGGAACATACCAGACCGGTATAGAACATTATCCAGTCGACGCTCAAGCAAGATCATCAGATTGTCACCGGTGATACCATCCATGTTTAGAGCTCGCTCATAATATTTCCTGAATTGTTTCTCTTGCACTCCGTAAAGGAATCGTGCTTTTTGTTTTTCTTTAAGTTGTAGGCCGTAGTTAGAAACTCTTCTACGTCTTCCCATCACGGCAACATTTTTCTTCTCGTCTCTTCGGATAGACCCGTATGATTCGAGGCCTAATGATCTTAATTTTTTCTGTACTGGTCCTATGTATCGTGACATTACACTCTCCTTCGTTTGGGAGGCCTGCACCCATTGTGAGGAATAGGAGTAATATCGCGGATACTTGTGATAGTTAGTCCAATACCGGTTAAGGCCCTAATTGCCGATTCTCTGCCTTGTCCAGGCCCTTTGATAAATACATCAACTTGTTTTAATCCTTGGTCAACACCTGCTTTTGCGATGTCTTCTGCAGCTCTCTGTGCTGCGAAGGCAGTGCCTTTTCTGGATCCTTTAAAGCCAGCAGTACCCGCACTACCAGAATTCAAGACGTTGCCTTCGTTATCGGTAATCGTGATTAGTGTGTTATTAAATGTGGAGTAGATGTAGATTCTACCTGAAGCTACCGAACCTCTATCTCTTCTTCTTGATCGTTGTCTAGCCATTATGCTTTCTCATAACTCCTTATTTACCGCCAGATTTCCTGCCTCTACCGGCAACTGTTCTTTTGACACCTTTTCTGGATCTAGCATTAGTTTTAGTTCTTTGACCATTTACGGGCAGTCCTCTTCTATGTCGGAGACCTTTGTAGGTTCCGATATCTATGAGACGTCGTATGTTTTGTTGTACTTCTCTTCTGAGGTCTCCTTCTACTAAATATTCTTTATCTACGATCTCTCGGATTCTGTCTACTTGGATTTCATCCAATTCGTTCATCCGAGGTGGTATTACAGGATCTAATTGAGCTTTTTCAATAATTTCAGCTGCCATACGTGGTCCAATTCCATATATGCTCGTTAATGCGATATGAGCCCTCTTGCGGTCAGGGACGTCGACGCCTGCTATTCTTACCATGCTTTACTCCTATTTACCCTTGTCTTTGTGAGTGTCGTCTGTTTGTACATATGATACGAACAACTCGTTTTCTTTTTATAACCCTGCAATTATCGCAGCGTTTTTTGACTGATGCGCTTACTTTCATTTTTCCCTTCTACTATTTGAATCTGTAGGTTATGCGACCGCGAGTTAGATCGTAAGGAGATAATTCTACCAGAACTCTGTCTCCAGGCAAAACTCTAATGAAATTCATGCGAATTTTGCCAGATACATGAGCCAAAATCTCATGCTCATTAGGTAGCTCGACTCGGAACATGCCATTAGGCAGTGCTTCATTAACTTGAGCTTCTACTTCTATCGCTTCTTTTTTTGCCATACTTACAGTCCGTTTACGTTAATTTTATTCATTTATAGTTAGAATCTCTGGTCCGTCTTCTGTTATTGCTATGGTATGTTCAAAATGGCTAGACACGGAGCCATCAGCTGTTACCACAGTCCACTGGTCGTCTAGTAATAAGGTTTCATCGGTACCTAGGTTAAACATAGGCTCAATAGCAATGCACATTCCAGCCTTTAATATGATACCACGTCCTGGTTTTCCGTAATTGGGAACTTGTGGTTCTTCATGCAGAAATCTTCCGACACCATGCCCAGTATATCCTCTGACAAGACCAAAGCCGTACTCGTTTGCTAGGGCCTGGACGGCAGCACCGATATCCCCTATGCGATTACCAACGGTAGCTTGTTCAATACCAGCATATAGAGCTTTTTGTGTAATTTGGCTGAGATGTTGTACTTCGGGGCTTACATTCCCGACCTGTAAAGATAGCGCAGAATCACCTATAAAGCCATTTATTGTCGCTCCACAGTCTACTTTAAATAAGTCCCCTTCTTGAAGGACTCGTTTCCCTGGTATCCCGTGGACTATTTCTTCATTAACAGAAGCACATATGGTGCCAGGGAATCCCATGTAGCCTTTGAAAGCTGGTTTTGCTCCGAGGCTTCTAATTTCTTTTTCGGCGATTCGGTCCAACTCTTTGGTCGTAATTCCTGGGACAACAGCTTCTCTCAATTTTTTCAATGCAGCGCCAGTAATTTGCCCGGCTAGTCGCATATGATCAAGCTCTTGGCGGGATTTGATTGTTATCCCTCCAGCGTGTTGCGAAGGAGTGTTAGAGGCTGTCTGTACGTTTTTGTTAGTCAATTATAGTGCACCTGCTACTTTTTCGAATACTTCATTGATTGAACCTATACTATCAATTTCTGTTAACAGGCGTTGAGTGTCGTAGTAGTCTAGTATTGGTTTGGTTTCTTCTTCATATACGTCTAAACGTCTCTTAATTGCTTCTGGAGCATCATCCGGTCTTTGGTATAATTCGCCACCACATTGAGGGCAGCTGGAACTTGAATGTGATTCCGTATCATTGAGGTTGGCAGGCGCTTGGCAAATCCTACAGGTGAATCTAGTAGACAACCTACGAACCAATTCGTCAGTTGGTACATTGAAAAACAATACAACATCAATTTTAAGTTGCTTGTCTTCGAGTAATTTCGACAATGCTTCTGCTTGAGCAACGTTTCGCGGGAAACCGTCAAGGATAAATCCTTGGCTGCCATCTTTTTTTTCAAGTTCTTCAGATAGCATATTAATGGTTAATGTGTCAGGTACCAGTTCTCCGGCATTCATATATGTTTGTGCTTGTTTGCCGAGCTCTGTTTCGTTCGATAGATGAGACCTAAATAAGTCACCTGTACTTATATAGTGTGCATCTAGCTTTTCTCGCAACATAATTGCTTGAGTACCTTTACCGGCACCTGGAGGTCCGACTAGTATAATATTGGAATTAGGCATATTAACGCATAAATCCTTCGTAGTCTCTCATCATTAACTGGGATTCTAGTTGCCGTAATGTATCAAGAGCTACACCCACTAGTATGAGTAAACTGGTGCTTGATAGAGTCAATGCTTGGACCCCTGTAATTAATGAGGCTATATAGGGGACTATTGCTACAAATCCCAAGAATAGTGCTCCTCCCATTGTTAATCTTAGTATAACTTTATTTAGGTAGTCTTGAGTAGGTTGACCTGGTCGAATTCCTAATACGAATCCGCCGTTTTTTTGTAGATTTTCTGCCAGTTGTTGTTGTTGGAAAACGACCATTGTATAGAAGAAAGTAAATAATACAACGAGAAGAAATACTAATACCCAGTACAGGGGAGCTCCAGGGTTGAACAGGTCAGCGAAAATTCTTGCTATTCTGCCAACTATACCGGGGTTGGTTGCTAGATAATTAGCAATTGTACCGGGTAAAATCACGATCGAAAAAGCGAAGATTAGAGGTATCATTCCAGCTGAATTTATTCTTAGAGGAAGGTATGACGAACCACTTTGTCTGTACATTCTTCCGCTTCTGAATACACTTCTACCATACTGTACAGGAATTCTGCGGTGGGCTTCATTAAACATCACGATCAAAGCGATTATGATGATACCAATAATCACGAAGAACCCTATCCCAAGCACATTTGCTGTGCTCACAAAGCTTTGTCCTATAAGCCCAGGAAAACCAGCAACTATTCCTGCAAATATAATTAAGGATATCCCGTTACCGATTCCTCGTTCAGTAATCAGTTCGCCTAGCCATATGAGGAATATTGTGCCAGCGACCATTGAAATGATAGCAGCCACTGTAGCTATACCTATGGTAGATCCATCGATAATGTTGCTTTGTCGTAATAGTGTGATTTGCCCGAATCCTTGTGCTACTGCGATTGGTACTGTAAGCCAGTGAGTTATTTTATTCATTTTCGCTCTTCCAGCCTCACCTTCTCTGGATATCTGCTGGAGAGTGGGTATTACGGGAGTAAGAAGCTGCATAACAATAGAAGCTGTAATGTATGGGAATACTCCTAGCGCTACTATGCTCATCCTGCTCAGAGCTCCGCCGCTGAATAAGTCCAAGAATCCTAGTAATTCATTGTTCTGGAAAAGGTTGTCTAGTCTGCCTTGATCGATGCCTGGGATTGGGATGTAAGCGATAAATCGATATAAGGCTAGTATTCCCAGTGTGAATAAAATTTTATTACGTAAATCTGGGAATTTGAACGCATCTATCGCGGCTTGAAGAAGACGGGGGAATCTCCCCGCAGGTGCTTCAGTAGGGATCATAAGATCTTAAATCTCCTTAGCTGTGGATCCTGATTTTTCTAGTTTTTCTAGGGCAGATTTGGTGAACTTGTTAGCTTCTATTGTAACTTTGCTAGATAGTTCTCCATTACCTAAAACTTTGACGGGATGTCTAAGGGTACTGATTAAGCCGTTTTCGAAGAGCGTCTTGCTTGAAATCTCAGTTCCGTCCGGGAATATTTGCAAGTCTGATACATTAACTATCGAATATTGTGTTTTGAATATGTTGTTAAAACCTCTTTTCATAGGTAAACCTTTAATAAGAGGTAGTTGACCGCCTTCAAAGCCAGGTCTTAAGGGCTTACCAGATCTGGACTTTTGTCCCTTCATGCCACGGCCGGAGTAGCTTCCGTTGCCTGAGGAATCGCCTCTTCCAACTCGTTTTCTGTTTTTTCGTGCTTTTTCAGCTTGTTTAAGATCGTGTTCTAGCATTTCAGTTCCTTACTTAAGCCGCTCCTAGCTTTTCTTTTACTTCGTCGAGTGATTTGGCTCCAAAACTAGGTAGAGCCAATAGTTCATCGTCAGTCATTTTGGCTATTTGTTCAATGGTAGACACATCAGATTTTTTAAGGATGTTTAGAGTCCTTACTGATAGTCCTAATGAGTCAATCGAACCATCAGACTCAGTGTTTTTATCAACTTGAACTGTTTCCTTCTCAACAGGTGAAGCCGCTTTAGGGGCTACCTTTTTCGCCTGAGTGTTTCCCTTTGACGAAGGTTGTGTTTGCTCTGTGACAGGTTCTACCTGAACAAGATGTGTAACTTTATTTACCATCCCCATAATAGTTGGACTATCCTGATGGATGACTGAGTGATGCAGCCTTTTCAGTCCTAGAGACTCAATTATTCTTTCTTGTTTACTAGGAAAACCAATACAGCTTTTTTTCCAGGTGATTTTTATTTCTGCCATTATTCCTCTTTAGTCCTCTGAAGGAGTTTCTTGTGGTGCTTCATTAGACCCTTGTGGTGACTTTAATTTTCTAAGGGCTTCAAGGGTTGCTTGGATTGTATTGATAGGGTTCCGGGATCCAAGTGATTTCCCAGTAACGTTTCTGACCCCACCTAGTTCTAGTACAGCTCTCATTACACCCGCCGCTTTTATACCTGTCCCTTCGCCTGCGGGTTTTATCACGACAATTGATCCTGCTTTTTTAACAGTAATATCATGTGGCAAAGTATTGCCTTTGAGAGGAATCTTGACTAGGTTCTTTTTAGCTTCAGCTGTGGCTTTTCTTACAGCATCAGGAATTGCTATTGCTTTCCCTAATCCAGCGCCTACTTGTCCGGATCGATCTCCAACGACTACTAGAGCATTGAATCGAAGTCGCCTTCCACCTTTAACAACTTTGGAAATGCGCCTAGTGTACACAACTCTTTCGATAAACTCTGAGTCTCTGTTGTTACCATATTGTTGTGTACGATTGTCAGTCTGTGTCGTCATATTTTGCTGGCTCCTTACGTGACTAGAATTCTAGCCCATTTGATCTTGCGGATTCGGCGAGGGCTTTGACTCTACCGTGGTATTTGTATCCGCCTCTGTCGAAAACTATTTGATTTATGCCTTTATCTTTGCATTTTTGTGCTATATTGGCTCCGACTTTTTCTGCACTTTCAGTTTTGGTTGCTCCTGAAAGTGCTGAGTCGGCGCTTGATGATGATGCCAAGGTCGTCCCTGTTACATCATCAATGACTTGCGCATATATGTTTTTGGAACTACGGAATACAGATAATCTTGGACGCTCAACGTTACCGGTTACTTTCTTTCTTAACCTTTCATGTCGAACAACTCTCATTCTTACTGCGTTTTTTTCTTTTGACATAATGATTCTCTTAAATTTTACTAAGCAGTTCGTGCTGCCGATTTTCCTGGTTTGAATCGTAATACTTCGTCTTGGTATTTGATTCCTTTTTCTTTGTAAGCATTAGGTGGACGAACCTTACGTATTTGCGCTGCTAGCTCGCCAACTTGCTGTTTGTTAATTCCTCTGACATGTACTAGGTTGTTGCCTTCTACTTCTATTGTTAACCCTTCAGTAGGGAATACTTCTACAGGATGGCTATATCCTACAGCCAGGCTTACCCCTGCACCGCTTTGCTGTGCGCGATACCCCACTCCCATAAGTTCTAAAGTCCTCGTATATCCATCAGTGACACCTATGATTGCATTTTGAATTAATGAACGCGTGAGACCGTGCAGAGCATGGTGAAATTTCCTGTCACTGTATCGTTCGACCACTACTTGCCCGTCCGATTCAGAGACATTGACCTCAGGGTGGTACTTCTGAGTGAGTTCACCTTTAGGTCCTTTGACTGTTATCGATCCTGTTCCTATTTCGATTGTTACCCCTTGAGGTATGGCAATTGGCCTTCTTCCAATTCGTGAAAGAGTTCTAACATTATTTGTGTTTTCGTTACCAGACATAACAGAGTAATTCTCCTCCAAGACCTTTTTTCCAAGCATCTCTACCTGTCATTAGGCCTTCTGAAGTAGATATGATTGCTAAACCTAATCCTCCATAGAGTCTAGGAATCTCTCCTTTCTTAACATAAACGCGAAGCCCTGGCTTACTTACTCTTTTGAGTCCTTCTATGGTTGAGGCTCGATCTGTCTTGTAAGAGAGGTTGATCTTTATAGTTCCAGCGTCGGACACTTCGTATTTGTCGATATAACCATGCTCGGATAATATTCTAGCGATTTCCACTTTGAGTTTGGACGTTGGAATACTAACGTCATTATGATTCATCATAGTTGCGTTCCGTATTCTGGTTAGCATATCCGATACTGGGTCTGTTACTGCCATGTTTACTCCTTACCAACTAGCCTTTCGTACTCCAGGGAGTTCACCCAGGAGTGCTAGTTGTCTGAAACATATTCTACATAGGCCTACGTACCTGATGTACCCGCGTGGTCTTCCACATCTGTTACATCGGTTATATTGCCTTACAGGATATTTTGGCCCTTTAAGCCATCTTTGCACCATTGCTTTTTTAGCCAATTGTTAACCCCCCGTTTGCCTTACAAAAGGCATTCCAAATAATGAAATTAGTCTGATAGCTTCCTCGTCTGTTTTAGCAGAGGTGTTGATGGTCACCTGTAATCCTCGAAATTTATCTATGGAATTGTAGTCGATCTCAGGGAAGATAATTTGTTCTCTTAACCCTAAAGAATAATTCCCTCTGCCGTCGAAACCTTTCCTTGCCAGTCCTCGAAAGTCTCTGATCCTAGGTAAAGCGGTGTTTATTAACCTGTCCAGGAAATAATACATTCTGTCTCCTCGTAGAGTGACAGAGCATCCGATCGGATTTCCTTCTCGCAATTTGAAATTCGCTATGGACTTTCTGGCTCTGGTAGTGACAGGTTTTTGCCCCGTAATGGTTGTTAAGTCATTAATCGCGCTTTCTAAGGCCCTGCCATTAGTTAGTGCTTCCCCTAATCCAATATTTAAAGATATTTTTATCAATTTCGGTACTGCCATGACGCTACCGTATTCAAATTCTTCTTGCATTGTTGGCACAATTTGTTCCCGATAGACTTCTTTCAGCCTAGGAAATGTGAGAGTGTTGGTATTACTGGCCATCGTCTATAACCTCATTGCATTTGGTGCATAGCCTTACACGAGTCCCATCTTCTAAGTTGTTCGATTTAGGCCTGACTGCTTTACTACATTTGTTACATATCAACATCACGTTAGATATGTGTATAGGGTTTTCCATTTCGATCTTACCAGCTTGCCGGACATTTGGGCGTGGTTTGATATGACGAGTCACCATGTTGACTCCTGATACTACTACTCTGTTTTTGCTGGTGACGAGCCTTTCTACTCGGCCTGTTTTGCCTTTGTCTTTTCCTGCTATTACTAACACCATGTCTCCGGCTTTAACGGACATTACACTACCTCCGGAGCCAGGGATACTATTCGCATAAACCCTTTGTCTCTTAATTCACGAGCTACTGGGCCAAAAATCCGAGTGCCTCTTGGCATGTTGTTCTCTTGGAGAATTACTGCTGCGTTGTCATCGAATCTGATGTAGGTGCCATCTTCTCTCTTCAATGGTTGTGCTTGTCGTACGACAACAGCTTTTATCACTGAACCTTTTCTCACAGGGGAGTTAGGCGCTGCGTCCCTCACTGTACATACTATGACGTCACCTACTTTTGCGTATTTACGCTTTGAAGCCCCCGGGATGTTCATCAGCCGGATTCTTCGCGCTCCACTGTTATCAGCTACATGTAATCTTGTATATGTTTGTATCATGATTAGCTTATTTCATTGGGTTGTATGTCTGCTATTTGCTTACGAGCAACAACCTCAATTAATCTCCAATGCTTATTTTTAGATATGGGGCGGGTTTCTTCGATCTTTACCGTATCCCCGACACTGCAGGCGTTTTCTGCATCGTGCACGTAAAATTTTGCGACTCTACGCACTTGTTTCTTATATACTCTGTGCCGTTGTCTCCAAACCATTTCGACGGTAGCGGTCGTGTCATTGTTATGACGAACGACTTGACCGATCCTGGTTTTTCTCATTTCTTTAGCCATTCATCTCTCCTAGGATCTCACGTTCCCTTTTTATAGTTAAAAGCCTAGCGAGGGTTCTTCTTACATTGCGAGGTTCATTCGTATCTGTGACTTGATTAGTCGCAGCCTTAAATCGCAAGCTCATTAACTCTCTATAAGACTTTTGTATTTCTTCTTCTATTTGATGATCGTCTAGCGATCTTATATCTTGGGTATTCACAATTTTTTTAGGGCTGCCCCCTATCCTCCCATTAATGTTCCGATTCTGTCTCGGTGTACTATTTTAGTAGGAATCGGTAATTTGTATGACGCTAGTTTTAAAGCCGCTTCTGCTTCACTTTTGGCGACTCCAGATACTTCGAACATAATCTTGCCGGGTTTCACAACAGCTGCCCAGTACTCATTTGCAGCTTTACCTCCTCCCATACGCACCTCAGCAGGTTTCTTGGATACTGGCTTGTCCGGAAAGACTCTGATATAAACCCGCCCACCTCTTTGTAGACGGCGTGTGATAGCTATTCTTGCAGATTCTATTTGCCTTGCGGTGATCCAGTCTGCTGCCAGAGCTTTTAATGCTACCTCTCCGAATTCTACGGAGCTTCCAGCAGTAGGCGCTCCGCACCTTCTGCCCCTAAATGCTTTTCGGAATTTAGTACGTTTAGGTTGTAACATTTTCATCTCCCTGCGGCTCGACTGGGTCAGGGGCATCAGCATCTTCTTGCAATTCCCCGTATTCGTTAAGGTTCACACCTAAATCAGCCGCGCTCGTTGGCGTGACATTTAATTCGATTGTATCTAGTTGTTCTTCTTCTTGACGGTCTTGTATGGTGGGCAATACGTCTCCGGTATACACCCACACTTTGATCCCAACCACACCCATAGGGGTATGGGCTTCCGCTATAGAAAACTCAACGTCTGCTCGGAGTGTGTGTAAGGGGACATTTCCCATCATTAATTTTTCAACACGAGCAATTTCGGCGCCACCCACTCTGCCTTTGCAATGGATTTTGACTCCTTTTGCTCCGGCTTGCATAGCTCTCAGGGCAGCCTGTCTCATGGCCCTTCTGTATGCTACTCGTCTGTTAAGGGCTTCCGCTATATTTTTACCGATTAGGACAGCGTTAATCTCAGGTTTTTCTATTTCAATGATATTTAGCTGAATTCTCTTGCCTGCTACTGCCTCTAGTTTGGTTCTTAGATTTTTTACACGATCCCCATCACGCCCAATTAATATACCGGGGCGAGCAGTATGGATGTTGATAGTTCCATCTTGGGAACCACGGTCTATTTCTACTTTCGCAATTCCAGCATCAGAGAAGGATTTGTATTCATCTTTGACAATATCTCGGATTTGTAAGTCTTCTTTCACTTGTGCGCTGTAACCTGCCGCACCTTGGCTGTACCAATGTGCTTTCCAGTCTTTGATGATACCTAATCTAAACCCTAACGGATGTGTTTTATGGCCCATTAATTACCTTCTCCTAGTTCATTGACTATTACTGTAATGTGGCTGTATGGTTTGGTGATTCGTCCGACTCGTCCTCGCGCTCTAGGCCTGAACCTTTTTGCCGGCTTGGCCTGATTAGCAAAAATTTGGGAAATTTTGAGTTGCCTTCGATCCATGAGCATGTTGTTTTCGGCATTTGCTGCAGCAGATTGAACAACTTTGGATATGGTCCTTGCCCACGGCGACGTAATAAGCTGCAATGTAGCGATTGCATCGTCCACTTGCTGGCCTTTAATCAAGTCCATCATAGGTCGGAGTCTTTTCGTAGATGCTCCTATTTGTTTTGCTGTTGCTCGTACGTCTGGCATTTTATCTTACCCTGCTGGTTCTTTCGGACCTGGCTACGTGTCCCCGATAGGTTCTAGTAGGGGCAAACTCGCCTAATCTGTGTTCAACCATATTTTCTGAAATATATACTGGTACGTGTCTGCGTCCGTCGTGTACCCCTATAGTCAACCCAACCATTTCAGGCATAATCATTGAAGATCTAGCCCAAGTGTTGATCACAGTGTTATCTCCGGATTCTTGGACCTTGTTAACTTTGGCCATCAATTTGGCATCAACGTAAGGTCCTTTTTTAATTGATCGTGACATTAACGTTTCCGTCCTCTTACTATAAATTTACTGGACCCTTTATTTTTCCTTCTAGTTTTATAGCCCAGAGTAGGTTGTCCCCAAGGTGATTTTGGCCCAGGCATTCCTATAGGAGATCTACCTTCACCTCCGCCGTGAGGATGGTCAACCGGGTTCATTGCAACTCCTCTCACCTTAGGCCTTCGCCCAAGTCGGCGTTTTGCACCCGCTTTACCTAAATTTTCGTTTTTATGATCTTGGTTAGAAAGTTGCCCTAAGGTTGCCCTACATTCGAGCAACACTCTACGCATTTCCCCAGAAGGTAGTCTGATTAGCACATATCTCCCTTCGCGAGAGAGTACTTGTGCAGACCCACCTGCACTTCTAACCATTTGTCCGCCTTTTCCAGGAGTTAATTCTATATTATGTACGATGCTGCCAGTTGGGATGTTCCTTAAAGGAAGACTACAGCCTAGCGCTGGATCTGCATCAGGACCGGACTTTACAGTATCCCCTACTTTCAAACCAATGGGGGCTAGAATATAGCTCTTATGTCCGTCGAGATACTTTAATAGGGCAATGCGGGTAGTCCTATTTGGATCGTATTCAATGCTAGCTACTATAGCAGGCACTCCATCTTTTCTTCGCTTGAAATCAATTACACGGTACATTCGCTTAGGTCCGCCACCTCGTCCCCGTGTAGTCATTCTACCTCTATTGTTACGCCCACCTGTTTTTCTCAAAGGTTCTAGTAGACTTTTCTCTGGACGTTTAGTAGTAATATCGTCGAAATTAGGGGTAACGGCGTTTCGCATGCCTGGAGTGATTGGTTTTAGGTGTTTTAGTGGCATATTAGAATCCCTCGTATACTTCTATGCGGTCACCTGCTTTTAAGGTCACTACTGCTTTCTTGGTGTCCGGCATTTTCTTGATTTTGATTCCAAAACGCTTCCGTTTACCAGGGGTTTTGGTGATGTTTACTTTAAGTACAGTTACTCCGAATTCAGACTCAATTGCTTGCTTTACTAGCGTTTTGTTCGCTTTCATAGCTACTTCGAAGGAATAGATTCCTGATTCTTGAAGCAATGTGCTCTTTTCTGTAATTGAAGGTTTAAGAAGTACGTTATGCAGATTCATTACTAAGCCACCTTTTCCGCATTGGCGATTTTATTAGCCCCGCGATTAATGGTCGCTTCAAGGGCTGATTCTATCGTTAGGAGAGCTTCTTTCTCGATAATAATGGTCTGCCTTTTAATGATTTCGTTTGCATTTAAAAGGTTTGCTGGACATGTCCATACTTTTTGCACATTTTTTCCTGCTTGATGAACATCGGTATTGCTACCGTTTGTGATTACCAGACATGATCCATTAATTGATAAGTTAGAAAGCATTTCTACCATGGACTTCGTCTTTCCGTTTAAGGACGAAAATTCGTCAACACATATAAAATTACCAGTCCTGATACGGTCAGAAATCATACACTTAAGAGCTTCCCTTCGGTGTCGCTTGTTGATTTTTTGCCGATAATCTCTTGGATGAGGGCCGAATACAACTCCTCCGTGTCTCCATTGAGGCGACCGTATGCTACCTTGTCGTGCCCTTCCTGTATGTTTTTGAATCCAAGGTTTTCTTCCGCCTCCTGAAACCTGTGCTCGGGTTTTTGTGCTTGCTGTACCTTGGCGTTTGTTAGCTTGATAAGCGACTATTATCTGGTGGACTAATGAATTATTCATTGGCGCATCAAATATGTTCTCATTTACTGTTACTGATCCAGCTTTATCCCCGTTTATATTCTTAACTTCTAATTCCATTCTAGGTTACTCGTCTTTTTTATCTTCTTCAGTAGTTTCTTCAGCTACTGCTTCTTCAGTAGTTTCTTCAGCTACTGC
>CAYFGT010000015.1:0-32155 GCA_964343075.1 uncultured Dehalococcoidia bacterium
TTAGGATAAGGCCTTTGGGTTTAACAAAGACTTTTGTAAGCCCAGTTACTTCTACTTGGCACATCATTGGGTAAATCATTAACCATATCAATATGGCGATGATAACATTGGTGTTAAATATAGTTAGTTCAGAGATTGTCGTGAAAAGGGTCGGTATCACTAGTCCTAGTAACCACCCAACTAATATGCTGGATGCTATCCATATAGTCAGATATTTCTCAAATATTCCCATAAACGCTCTATACTATATTTATATTGTGTATGATTTTCTATAGATTTACGATGAACCTCTTGCGAATTTGATTGGATTTTTTACAGTAATTTGGACTTAACCATGTTAGTCTATTTAACTGTATGCTTAAATTAAGTAGATTTAATCCTAAGAAAATATATCATGGGTGGTATGTTTCATTTGCTGCGTGTTGTAGTGAACTAGGCAATCACTGTGCATCGATCACATTATTAAGCTTGTTCGTAATGCCTATGGTGCAAGAATTTGGATGGTCGCGGACAGTGATATCTGTGCCTGCGAGTCTTGGTAGTGTGTTTGGTGCTATATTGAGCCCATTCATAGGCAAACTGGTTGATACCTATGGTGCTAGATATATATTGCCAATAGGCGCAATTGTACTAGCATTATCATGTTTTTATATGTCGTTTCTGCAGACTATCGTAGCGTTCTTTATAACATATACCATCATACGTACTATGGACCAAGGGGTAATCAATAGTGCAACATATCCGACCGTAGGAAAATGGTTTTCAAAATATAAAGGTAAAGCAACGTCATTGATTATGCTCACAGGGGCAATCGCTGCCGCTATAAGCGGACCTGTTTATCAAATAATTATAGGAGAATTGGGTTGGCGTGTAGCTTGGATGACGTTGGCGTTATTTCCTATAATATTTGGTATAGTCCCGGCATTTTTGTTTATTAGGAAAAATCCAGAATCGATGGGGCTAATGGTTGACGGTGCTACAGAAGATGCCGATGTGATAGAAGATTCCTATAGAAGGAATCCATGGTCCCTAAGTGAGGCTCTTAGGACTAGGTTTTTTTGGTTCGTGTTTGTGTCCCTTTTCATGGTTGGAGCGGCGGGTCCTGGTATAACCTTGCATTTCGCTGCTCATTTGACGCAACAAGGGGTTTCGCCAGTAGTTATAGGTTCCACTGTGTCGGTATTTGCCGTGTCTGGTGCGATTGGTATATCAATAGCAGGATTATTAGCCGATAGATTCAACGTTAAATATCTGATGATTATAGGATGTACGGTGGCGACCTTGAGTTTAATCATTTTAATACGAGCTGACTCGATGTTAGAAACATTTATATTTGTGTCGGTCTGGGGGTTTTCTTTAATTACTGTACACCCACTAATACCTGTATTGTGGAATGATGTGTTTGGTAGAGAAATTTTGGGAACTATCAATGGTTTGAGTAGAGTTACTTTGGTTTTGGGTTTGGCTATAGGACCAGTTATATCCGGATTTATTTATGACTTAACAAATCAATATCAAGGGGCATTCTGGGTGTTTATGGCTGGTTCTTTGATCAGTGTTATTTTGCTAGTATTCTCAGGTGATCCGAATAAAAACCGCGTATAAAAAATAAACGAACATATAAAATTACTGACATATTGAAATATAAAATTAACAAATTTATGTGACAATATTTTAACCCTGTTAATTATCGACGGGAAATTTATGGTGGAGAATTGTAATGGTGAGTTCGTTCAAAAAAATCAAAGTGATGATTTTTAGTGTTTTATTGATAATGTTAGTTCCAGCTATCATGGCGTGTAACATTGGAGGAGATGCTGAATCCCCAACTACAGAACCAATGGCTTCCGAGCCTATTAAGTTTGGAATGATTCTGGTTGGTCCAAGAAATGATAGAGGATGGTCTCAAGCTCATCATGATGGTGGTGCTTATGCAGCACAGAAAACTGGCTCTGAAATGATCGTAATGGATTTTATAAATCCTGCGGATTCTCCAGATATAACGGTTGCTCAGGTGGTTGATCAGATGGTAGAACAAGGTGCCGACCTGATATTTGCGACCTCGGAAGATATGAAAGATGGAATACTTGAAGCTGCCGCTGCACATCCGGACGTCCCAATGATTTGGTCTAGTGGGGATAGTGCATGGGCTGACGGAGATGCATATCACCCAGAGTTATCTAACCTAGGTAACATAATGGGAAAGATGGAATACGGCAAAATGATGGCAGGTTGTGCTGCTGCTTTGAAAACTGAAACAGGTAATATAGGTTTTGTTGGTCCGCTGATAAATGCAGAAACAAAGCGATTAGCGAATTCTGCTTACCTAGGAGCTAAGTACTGTTGGGAAGAATCTCGCGGTAGAGATGTGGCTGATTTAAATTTTGAAATCAACTGGATCGGATTTTGGTTCCATATCCCCGGAGTTACATTAGACCCTACGGTCGTTACGAACGAGTTCTATGATTCAGGTGCTGATGTAGTAATATCCGGGATTGACACTACCCAAGTGATTGTAGAAGCAGGTAAAAGGAACAGTGCTGGAGAACAAGTTTGGGCAGTTCCTTATGACTACCATGATGCTTGCGCGGAAGCTACAGGAGCCTGCTTGGGAGTTCCTTACTTCAATTGGGGGCCATCTTATCTGAATATAGTTAATGCGGTTGCTAATGATAATTTTGAAGCAAACTGGCAGTGGATAGGTCCTGACTGGTCAGACATCAACAATCTTGATACCTCGATGATTGGTTTTGCCAGAGGAGAGGCTTTGGGAGACTCTGATTGGGATGTTTTGAACAACGAATTTATTAAGGGACTTTCAACAGGTGATATCAATTTGTTTGAAGGACCGCTTAATTACCAAGATGGTTCTGTATTTGTAGCATCTGGTGAAGAAGCTTCGGAAAAACAGATTTGGTACACTACGGGATTACTAGAAGGCATCATAGGTGATGCAGGAGACTAATCCAGGTAGATATTTATTATCAATAGGCGGCCGTTTAGATAACGGTCGCCTATTTGTTTGTTTAAATGAAGATAACATTTGATTCAATAACAAAAAGATATGGTGAAGTAATTGCAAACAATGCTGTGACTCTTGATATCGAGTCAGGTAGCGTGCATGCAATTATAGGTGAAAATGGAGCTGGTAAATCTACGCTCGTGAAGATGTTATCAGGCCAAATTACCCCCGATTCGGGTTACATACGAGTTGATGACCGCGTGATTCAAGGATTTTCAACTCAGAATGCTATTGAGCTTGGGATTGGATTGTTAGGGCAAGATCCAATGGATTTCCGTAATTTGACGGTAATGCAAAGCTTCACAGTGGGACACCGTCTTAGTAGTAAATCAAAGAGCAACAGAGTACTTCGTGAAGATTTTGAGAATTTGAATTCTAAATATACATTCAACATAGATTCTAAGAAAAAAATTCACCAATTGTCTGTTGGTGAGAGACAACAAGTTGAATTAATGAGACTGCTGTCCAACGGAGCTAAAGTAATCATATTGGATGAACCCAATAGCGGATTTTCAACCGAACAAAAGAACAAAGTATTTGCTGCATTGACCGAATTAACTTATCAAGGATGTACTGTGGTCTTAGTGTCTCATAAACTTGAAGATGTTTTAGAGTATGCATCCTCAGTAACTGTTATGAGAAAGGGAGTTTTGATAGATACATTATTATTGCCTCAAGAACCCAGCCGTTTGGTTGACTTGATGTTTGGTGAGAATCAAGAAAAACAAATCACCCAATCAGATGCCAAGACAAGTGAAGGTGATATTGTCGTCAACGTCAAGGACTCAGATGGGGTAATGGAGTTTCCTTTGACTAAAGGGATGATGGTAGGGACCATAGGCTTACAGGGATCAGGTGTTGATAGATTTTTGAGAGACATGTTCTTTAATAAAAGTTTTTCTGTATCAACGGGAAATAAATTGATTGCTAAATCGACTTTTGGATATGTGCCAACTGATAGATTAGAGAAAGGTTTGTTTCCTGAGCTGACAATATTAGATCATCATGCTTTGTCTCACAGTATGAATGAGGGAGTGATTGAATGGGACCGTACTAGGATCATGTGCGAGGATTTGATAAAAGAGTATGGAATTATTGGAACTCCCAATACTCGGGCTAGAGAATTGTCTGGTGGTAATCAGCAACGATTGATGTTGTCTATGTTAAGAGATGATATTGATGTTGCAATGCTAGAACATCCCACTAGAGGCCTTGATTTGCAGTCTGCTGATTACATTTGGGATAAATTAAATAAAGATAAAACTGCTCGAATATTAACTATGTTTTCTTCGTATGACATAGATGAGATATTAGCGCATGCTGATTTTGTTATATGTTTCCACGGAGAAGAGATTGTTTTATCTGGTCATATCAATTCGCTTTCCAGATCAGACATCGTAAATAGTATTTCTGGAAATTTGGTAGATGTAAATGAGTAAGTTTATCTCGCCAGAAGTATTAGAAAACCTGTTGGCTTTTTCATTGGCTGTTTTTATGACATCAATTTTTCTTCTTCTGCTAGGAGTATCACCCTGGGATGCCTTCGTAGCTATTCTGGAAGGATCTATTTTGGGTTTAGATTCATTGAGCAGAGTTTTAGTAATTACTAGTGTGATGTCTTTGTCAGCATTTGCATTGATTGTAACTTTTTCATGCAACATGTGGAATATAGGTATCGAAGGTCAAATGATGCTTGGTGCTATTGGCGCAGTATTCGTTGCACGTACCGTTGTAGGAGATACGCTATTTGCGATACCTTTAATGATAATGGCTTCAATGGCATTCGGAGGCGGATTCGGAATATTGTGTGGGATCTTGAGGACCAAAGGTTCAGTACATGAAATTTTTGCTGGATTGGGTCTCGACTTTGTAGCAGCTGGCCTAATTGTATATTTGGTAATAGGTCCTTGGAAAAAAGACGGAATCGCCTCTACTAGCGGTACTGATATTATTCCTAACATGAGTTGGTTCCCTCATTTGTTTGAATTCAAATTCCCCGTAATTCCCGTACTTTTATTTGCTACGCTTTATATGACATTAAAATTTATTTATTCAAGAACCGCTTTGGGATTGAAATTGAAGAGTGTGGGCAGTAATCCAGCTGCTTTTTCACGTTTGGGTTTGAAGCCTGATACTTATATCCTTATGGGTTTCTTGATAGCTGGAGCTGTGGTAGGTTTAGCGGGGGCAATTCAGGTAGGATCTATTTATCATAAACTTGTACCTTATATATCTGGTGGGTATGGTTTCTTGGGAATATTGATAGCTTTAGTATCGGACAAGAAATTATCGGTTGCTGTGATAGTGAGCATATTTTTTGCTTGTCTTGTTGTAGGTGGATCGACTTTACAAATAAAATTAGGTTTACATGCTAGTTTGCCGGGTATCATACAGGCTTCGATAGTACTGTTTTGGCTCATTATTAAGGCATCATCAATCCATGTTAAATTGATTCGGTTGCTGAGTAGAGAATATGGGACTGATTGAGTTTGAAATAATATTGGCATCTATAATATCAATGAGTGCTCCGTTGGTATTAGCAGTTGTGGGCGAAACCATTTCGGAGAGAGTTGGCATAGTCAATTTATCGTTGGAAGGCTCACTGTTAATAACAGCGATGATAGGATTTGCTGTTGCTTCATTAACAGGTAATGTTTTTTGGGGGTTTGGCGCGGCGGCTATATTGGGAGGTTCAATTGCACTATTGATTTGTTTTGCAAACATTACCCTTTACATAAACATGATAGCCGTTGGATTTACATTGACGATATTACTGGGAAAACTGAGTTCCTATTTAGGGCAGCCTTTCGTGAGAATCCCAGGTCCATATGTTCCCAAAATTGATGTCCCTTGGTTAAGTGATTTGCCCGTGATTGGTAGGTCTGTGGTAGATCAAAATGTGGTGGTTTGGCTTTCCATAGTATCGATCATTTTATCGTGGTGGTTTTTATACAAAACTAAAGTTGGCTTGACTCTAAACGCAGTAGGAGAGAATCCGTATTCAGCAGATTCTAGGGGTATTAAGGTTAAGGTCGTAAAATATGTGTATGGCACTTTAGGTGGGGCGATTGTAGGAGTTGCAGGAGCATCATTTTCTCTACATTCTATATATGGATGGTCGAATGGCCATACCCTTAATTATGGATGGATATGTCTTGCTATAGTTATTTTTGGGGGATGGAATCCCGTGAGAGGAGCCATTGGAGCATATGCCTTCGGTGGATTACAGATCATGGCACTAAAGCTACAAGGAGTAATTTTCGGGCTGTCTCAGGTTCTTCCATTAATTCCTTTCCCATTAATGATCATGTCTTTAATATTGATACAATATAGCCAAGATAAACAATTTATTCCAAATAGAGTAAGAAGCATTTTATTCGGTAATCAACCAGAACATCTGGGTAACACATTCAAGAGAGGATAGGTATTATGAAGAATGCCCTAAGCCCTATAACTGAATTGTGGGGTGAACAAGATATTGATCAAGCAATAAAGCGCATAGCAAATGAAATAAATGACGCTTATGGGCAGAATGAAATTGTGAATCTCATTCCTATCCTGACAGGAGCCTTATTGTTTTCGGCTAAATTGATTATCGAGCTCGAGATACTGTCTCCAGGCAAATGGAAGGTTATACCTATCATGTCTAGTTCTTATTTCAACACTTATGAATCTACCGAACCAGACATAATAATGGTTAGAGATTTTGAGAAGCGGTTAAATATGAATTCTCCTTGCCTAGTTATTGATGACATATTAGATTCCGGATTGACGATACATCGAATCAAAGAATTATTAGAAGGTCTAACTGGGCAACTGACTAGTGTTGCAGTCTTGGTAGATAAAACGGTGAATCGTAAAGTTATGATAAGTCCAGATTATTGTGGATTTTCTTTAGACGAGGATTTGTGGTTAGTAGGGTATGGGATGGATGACAAAGGTTTGTTTAGGGGATTGAATTTTGTAGGTTTTGTTAAAGGATGATTCAGATCCGGATAAATTGTCCTTTTGATGGTAATTCCGAAACTGTGTGGCAATCAAGATAGGTGCAGGTGGATCTTAGACCTCCAAGTAATTGCCGAATTGTATTTTCAACAGAACCTTTATCTCTAACAAGTTTTGAGATACCTTCGGGAGTTCGGTATTCTGCGATTCCGTCGTAGTGGGTGTTCATAGCCTCTTCTGAACTCATGCCGTAATATAATCGGTATTCTATATCGTTTTCAGTTATAGTAGGAGCGCCACCTTCTGAATGTCCAGCAAGAATACCGCCAATCATAATAAAGTCAGTGCCAGCCACGAAGGCTTTCCCTAAATCACCAGATGTGGTGATGCCTCCATCAGATATTAAAAATAAATTGTTATTTGCAGCGGCTTCTGCGCTATCTAATATAGCTGATAGTTGCGGGTAGCCAACCCCAGTTTCAACAGAAGTGGTACATACAGAACCTGATCCTATACCAAGTTTCACTCCATCAACGCCAGCCGCCGCTAGTAACTCAACTCCTTCTGGGGTTACTACGTTACCAGCAAATATACCAACTTCGGGTAGTTCCGTTTTTAGTTCACATATAAGTGATGCGAAATTTGCTATATATCCATTAGGGACATCTAGTACTATTATCCGGA
Organism: uncultured Dehalococcoidia bacterium; assembly: GCA_964343075.1. Taxonomy (GTDB): domain Bacteria; phylum Chloroflexota; class Dehalococcoidia; order Lucifugimonadales; family UBA3495; genus UBA2588. The sequence goes on from CAYFGT010000015.1 coordinate 7,652, forward strand.
AAAGCTGCCCTGTGCTGTCTTGTACATGGTTTATATAGTCTCTAACATAATTTTTATCGTCCAATCCAAATGTCGGGAATGCGTAATTCAAGTTTAACCCTGTATCAATATAACCAATCCATTCCTCTGGAGTAACGAATTTACTCACTGCTGTACATATTTGAAATTTTTGTAAAGTGGATGCCATTTCTAGAGTGCCTATATAGTCCATGTTGGACGCAATTAAAGGAATACCTTCCCAGGGGATCCCATTTTTGAGTGTGTAATTAGCAATAAGATTCACAGATTTTCTGGAATTAATGGATGAAAACTGAGGTACAAGGTACACGTCATCAAAATTGAGTTTTCGTTCGCTAGACACGAATTTAGGGTGATTTTTTGTCATGTTTTCAACTTTGCTCCTCAAACTCAACGATTTTACTCTATAAGATCTAATTGTTTCAACAAATGGGTGTTGAAGGAAAGCTTCAATTGAGGTTTAATAGTCACTAACAGTGTAGATTTTGTTTTAGGAGGGGAAATTATGGTCGGTTATAAACCTAATGTGGTTTTATCGAACGTTGAATTTGACGTAGTAGGCACTAGACCAATACGGCATGATGGTCCAGATAAGGTTATGGGCAGGGCAAGGTATGCTGCTGACATACATCTACCCGGAACATTGGTAGGGAAAGTGCTTAGAAGCCCTCATGGTCATGCTCGTATTAAAGGAATAGATGCTTCGAAAGCATTAGCTCTGGATGGAGTAAAATCGATTGTTACTGCTGAGGATTTCCCTGATGTTTCTGCCGCGGTATCGGATCAATCAGAAGGTTCTACTGTAAATTATGGATTTTATAGCCGGAATACGATTGCTCGAGAAAAAGCATTGTACAAAGGTCATGCAGTAGCGGCAGTAGCTGCTGTTAATGCGGAAGTCGCTGATCAGGCTTTAGAGCTTATTGAAGTAGATTATGAAATATTGGAGCCTGTGTTTTCTGCTGAAACAGCGATGAAAAAAGGAGCCCCTGTTCTTCATGAAAGATTAGTGACCTTAAGTAGTCCAGCTCAGAGGGCAGGAGGTTATGCTTCAGGAGATGCAGGCGATGGTACAAATATTTCCAATCGTTTTGAATTTACTATGGGTGATATAGAGTCCGGATTTGAAGATTCTGACTTTGTGGTGGAGCAAGAATATAGGACAAAGCAAGTTCATCAGGGTTATATAGAGCCCCATTCTGCAACAGCTCAATGGAATATCGATGGCACTGTGACTGTATGGTGCAGTAGTCAAGGGCATTTTTCATTACGAGATCATACTTCGAGAGTATTAGGGATTCCGGTATCCAAAATCAAAATAATACCTATGGAGATAGGTGGAGGTTTTGGAGGTAAAGGGCAAAGCGGTATGTATTTGGAACCGGTAGTTGTGGCACTATCTAGAAAAGCCGGATTACCTGTGAAAATTTCAATGACTCGTAAGGAGGTTTTCGAAGGAACAGGTCCTACCTCTGGAACGATCATTAAAGTAAAAATGGGAGCGACTAAATCCGGAGAAATGGTAGCTGCAGAAGCTCATTTGATTTATGAAGCTGGGGCGTTCCCTGGGTCTCCAGTACCTTCCGGATGCCGGACTATGTTCGCGCCATATCAAATTCCTAATGCGCACATAGAAGGAATGGATGTGGTTATCAACGTACAAAAATCTGCAGCATATAGAGCCCCAGGATCGCCTGCTGCATCATTTGCGGCTGAGCAAGTGATAGATATGTTGGCTAAAGAAATAGGAATGGATCCTCTTGAATTCAGATTAAAGAATGCAGCGAAGGAAGGGTCTAGGCAACCAACAGGTCCTGTGTATAGGAAGATAGGTTTAATAGAATGTTTAAATGCGGCTCAGCAACATGATCATTGGAATTCCCCGTTAACTGGTCCGAACCAAGGACGAGGAGTTGCTGTTGGCGCTTGGTTTAATAACTCAGGCCCAGCGAGTGCGGTTGCTAGTGTTAACCCTGATGGAACTATAGGTTTAGTAGAAGGTGCGCCTGACATTGGCGGTAGCCGGACAGCTATGGCTATGCATGTTGCGGAAGTTCTAGGATTACCTGCGGAAGATGTTAAACCGAGCGTGGCTGACACCGATTCGATAGGGTACAGTTCGGGCGCTGGTGGTAGCGGAGTAACATTTAAGATGGGTACAGCTTGTTATTTGGCTGCTGAGGATGTCAAACGCCAATTGATTGAAAGAGCAGCTAAAATATGGGAAGTGGAGCCAGAAGACGTTGAGTATGTTAAATCTGAATTGCATCATAAATCTGACCCTGAACTGAAAATGACTTTTACCGAACTAGCTAGAAGATTGAACGGGACGGGTGGGCCTATAGTCGGTAGAGGGACTGCTAACCCTGGTCAAGTAGGAAATGCTTTTTGTGTGAATATTGTAGACGTGGAAGTTGATCCAGATACTGGGAAGACTGAAATTTTGAGATTCACAGCGGTTCAAGATGTTGGGAAAGCCATACATCCGAGCTATGTTGAAGGGCAAATTCAAGGAGCTTCCGTACAGGGAATAGGCTGGGCCTTAAATGAAGAGTATTTTTATTCCGACGATGGTCAAATGCTGAATTCAAGCTTCTTGGATTATAGAATGCCAACTTGTTTAGATCTACCTATGATAGATACGGTGATTGTAGAAGTTGAGAACCCTGGTCACCCTATGGGAGTCCGAGGAGTTGGAGAAGTAAGTTTGGTACCTCCAATGGCAGCTGTTGCTAATGCCATAGCGGATGCAGTGGATATCAGGCCCAACCAATTGCCTATGAATCCCAATGTAGTATTGACTTCGATTCTTGAAAAATAAATTAGTTAGTGCGTAGGGTCTCATACGAAATGTGTGGACTCTGCGCAGCTACATATTCAGTTTCTATCAATTAAATGATCCATTCCGTCATTAGTCATGTTGTCTAAGAAGACTCGTTTCTTTGGTCGCGATGGATTCCTGAACTCAGATATGACTTCATCAGTATATAAAATATGTATAGTGTCATATGTATTTTTCAAAATTTGGCTATGACGATTTGAGGAATAACCACTAAGAATATTGGTTGATATCGTTCGGATACTATCTTTACCGTTTATGTGACCTACTATCTCTTTGACCAGCTGGCTGCACGGTACCCCTTCTGGATTGCTAGAGCTTATAAGCGTGTCCGCTTTTATGAATTCTCCTTGCCCTAAGATATATTGGGTAGTTACTTTAACTGAATCGTTTAGTTTGGGTACCAATTCCCAAAATTCTTGAAGAGTTTCTGGCTTGCTAGGGTCAAGTTTGGATAGAAATAACGTTCTGTCTAATCTAGACTGTTCTACTGATTGAATACTATCGGTGAAACTTTTAGGCATCAGCCCTTTGGTTAGAACAGCTCTCTCATAACCATGGGGAGGTTGCCCGGCGACTGCCCTGATGAAAGCATGACGCGAAGTATAATTATTGAATTCAGGTAAAATTTTTCTTGCTTCCCAAAAATATGAATCGCTTATGAGATTACTGGAATAAAACAGTTTTGCCATTTCTCTAAAATGATTATATTCTTTGAAGTAGAGTTCCTGGTAACTACTACCTACTTGTTTATAATCGTTCGGCTCGGTAGTAATGGTGTTAATGTATGCAGATCCTAGAACCGCTCCCATCATTGCCATATGTACCCCTGAAGAAAACAAGGGATCTATAAAGCATGCAGCATCACCTACTTGAACGTAATTGGGTCCGTAAAGCTGAGAGCATTTGTAGGACCAATCTTTGGTAACTTTAGGAGTTGATGTGATTTCGGCATTAGATAGCATTTTTTTCACTGCGTCCGATTTTTCTAGCTCTGCCAAGTAAAACGAAGTTATGCCTATATCGGCTAATTTATGTTGGATAGTATTGCTATCAACGACAATTCCTACGCTAGCTATATCCTCTGATAACGGAATCACCCATATCCATCCCCCTTCATAAGATTCTATAAATATATTATTCGTGTCGGGGTATGGTAAAAATTGGATACCGGAATAATAGGAATATACCGATAAATTTTGGAATGACGTATCCCATTCCCGTGTTTGTAGGTCCTGACCTATCATGCAGTGTTGGCCACTGGCATCGATTAAATATTCGACGTTAATAGTTTCTTTTTGAGATTCATGCTCTATTTCAATGCTTGAGACTGAGCCGTTAGTAAAATTAATCAAGTTTACGTTCGTGCTTTCGTATACGTTAACTCCATGTAGTTTGGCGTTATCTAGTAATATTTTATCGAATATTGGTCTAGATACTTGGTAGGAATGAGGATATGATTTGTTAGTTTCAGCAAAGTACCAGCTCCATGGCTCTTTGTTGGATCCCCAAATCATGGTTGCACCATATTTTTTTAGGAATCCTGCATCTTCTACTTGTTTGGAAACTCCCAATTCTTCAAGGATAGGTAAACTGGCGGGTAACAATGATTCCCCAATATGGTCTCTAGGGAATTTCTCACGTTCAAATAAATCTACAGAGTATCCTTGTTTGGTTAACATTGTAGCGGCCGTTGAACCTGCAGGCCCGCCTCCAATAATGGTGATTTTATTACTCATTTTTAGATTACTCGAATTGTACTAATATACCATCTGGATCATAAACAAAGAATGTGCGCATGTTTCCGTTTTCATCTTTAAAATCTGATTCGTCCCCAGCAAGTTTCACTCCTTTCGAAATCAATTCTGTGATAGTTGTATTTAAATCTTTGACCTTAAAAGAAAGGTGAGTTATGCCCACTTGATCAAGTTTGATGGGGTTTTGGTCAATTTTGTCATCAGGATGAGAAGTTAATACGAGGAACGGAATGGTCTCTAGCTCACTAATATAGATATTAGCAACAGTTCTGTGGTTGTGATTAGACTGATACATGTGGTCTGACTGGGATCCAGGTCTATTTAGCATTTCTTGAGTTTGATGCATTTTTACATAAAACCCAAGTAAATCTCTATAAAACTCCAAAGATTTTTCTAAATTGTTCACGCATATTGCTATGTGAGCTACGTGTGATACCATCATATTCTCCCCCGTGATTAGTTCTTATGTATAGCGTGACCGCCGAAATAATTTCGCATCACAGCCAATAACTTCGCTCCAAAAGGCTCAGATTGCCTGGAGCGGAATCGCTGTTGCAGTGATGCAGTTATAACAGGTAATGGTATACCTAAACGTATTGATTCATTAACTGTCCATCTACCTTCTCCTGAATCTTCTACATATGGTTTAACCTCAGTGAACCTGTTGTCATCTTTGAATGCTTGGTGTATAAGGCCTAATAGCCAAGATCTAATTACGCTTCCGTTGGACCAAATCCTAGATACTTCTTCCAGGTTGAAATCATATTCATCTGAGGATTCTAGTAATTCGAAGCCTTCTGCATAAGATTCCATTAATGCATATTCGATACCATTATGAACCATTTTTAAATAGTGTCCTGCACCTGTTTTACCTACATAAGCATATCCGGAATTCCCATTGGCTGCTAATGAATCAAAAATTGGAGTCATTTGTTGAAACGCTGTCTGGTCGCCTCCAATCATTAGGCTATACCCTTCTTTTAACCCCCAAATACCACCACTTGTACCTACATCAAGAAAACGGATGTTTTTCTCAGTTAGATGGTTCCCTAGACTTACTGTATCAGGGTAGTGGTTATTGCCTCCGTCGATAATTATGTCCAATGGTTCTAGCAAATCGCTGAGATACCTAATGGTTTGTTGGGTGATTTCACCGTGTGGCACCATAACCCATATTTTCCTCGGAGTTGATAGTTTTGATATGAGATCAGGAATTGATGTACTAGAAGTAGCTCCTGACGAGGCATACTGCTGAGTTATAGAAGGGTCCTTATCATAGCAAACCACTTTGTGGCCATGATTCAGTAACCTGGAGACCATATTGCCACCCATTCTACCCAAACCTATCATTCCTATTTCCATCAAATTGTCCTTTTAAAACCTATCGTTATTTAAGTTTGGACACTATAACGTTGTAAATATTTTGGGCACTGAATCCAAAATGGGTGAACAATGTTTGTCCCGGAGCAGATGCTCCAAATGTATCTATGCCAATACTTATTCCGTCATTTCCAACGTATTTTGCCCATCCAAAAGTACTAGCTGCTTCAATTGAAACTTTTAGGCTTGACTGAGTAATTACTGAAGTCTTATATCTCTCTGATTGTTCGTCAAAAATTTCCCAAGACGGCATTGATACGACATTTGCGGTAATAGAATTTTTATTGAGTAGGTCGTTTACTTGAGCTGCTAGATGGACCTCCGAACCAGTAGCGATAATTGTAACGGTTGGTTTGTCATTTGACTTTATTAGGAGGTATCCTCCTTTGGAGCCTCGTGTCGCATCCTGGTCTCCGACGCTTGATAGGTTTGGGAGTGATTGCCGACTGAGTATGATAGCAGTGGGTCCATTTGTTCGAGTGATAGCTGTGTGCCAAGCTGCAACAGTTTCCACAGAGTCTGCTGGCCTAATGACAGTCAGGTTAGGGATGGATCGAAGCGCTGCTAGATGCTCAATAGGTTGATGGGTTGGGCCATCCTCTCCTACTCCAATGGAATCGTGAGTAAAAACAAAGATTACTCTCTGATTCATTAAAGCCGCTAGGCGTATACTAGGTTTCATATAATCCGAAAACACCAAGAAGGTTGATGTAAAAGGAATAAGTCCGCCATGTAATGCAATTCCATTGGCGATAGATCCCATTGCATGTTCACGTACTCCAAAATGAAAGTTGCGCCCTAACCTATTTTCAGCATTGTAATCTTCAAAGTCATTAAGGTTTGTTTTAGTTGATGGAGCTAAATCAGCTGACCCTCCTATCAGGCCAGGGATATTTCCTGCTATTTTATTTATGACAATACCTGAAGATTCTCTAGTGGCCATATCAGGGGTTGAGTTGTCAAATAGCCCAGACAAGGCATTTCCCCAGTCATTCGGCAAATTTCCTTGGATTTGACTGATTAATGACTCATATCTTTCAGGATGTTGAGATTTGTAATTTTGAATTTGATTATTCCAATGTGTTTCAGCCTGTATTCCTTTTTCGCTGATTTGTGCAAAATGGGCTTTTACTGATTCTGGTACAGTGAAAGGATTCTCGTATTGCCAACCTAATTGCTGTTTGGTTAACACTACTTCTTCAGTACCAAGCGGTTCTCCGTGAGCCGAAGGTTTCCCAGATTTATTTGGGCTACCATTACCTATGACAGTTTCACAAATTATAAGTGAAGGCCTAGATATTTCTGCTTTAGCTTGTGTGATAGCACCGTGGATTTCATCGAGGTTAGAGCCATTGATAGGGCCTATGACCTGCCAGTTATAAGCAGTAAATCGATCGGCTACATTTTCTGTGAAGGATAGATTTGTATCCCCTTCTATGGAAATGTTATTACTATCATATAAGTATATGAGTTTGTTTAATTTTAAAGTACCTGCTAAGGAGGCCGCTTCAGACGCAACGCCTTCTTGAAGGTCCCCATCAGACACGATTCCATATGTGAAATGGTCTATGATTTGATGCTCTTCAGTATTAAAATCTGCTGCGAGTTTAGCTTCAGATATGGCCATCCCTACCCCATTGGCAAACCCTTGGCCAAGAGGACCCGTTGTAACTTCTACTCCAGGGGTAATCCCATATTCTGGATGACCAGGAGTTTTACTTTCTAATTGTCTGAATTGTTCTAAGTCTTTGAGATCCACATCATAACCTGTTAAGTGTAATAGGCTATACAACAAAGCGGAAGCGTGGCCAGGAGATAATATGAACCTATCTCTATTTATCCACTTGGGATTGCTGGGATTGTGTTGTAGAAAGTTCTTCCATAGGACATAAGCCATGGGCGCCGCTCCCATGGGAGCACCTGGATGACCTGATTTAGCCTTTTCAACAGCGTCAACAGATAATAGTTTGATCGTGTTGATGCTAAGCAGATCTAGCGAATTGTTTTCATTCATATTAAAACCTTACCATTAAGCATTCGAGGACACTGGATTATTATCCCTGTATATCGTTTTCAAAACAAGTCTGATCCAGTATGATTGACCTATATTGAAGATTGTTCATTAAAGGAAGTTGATCGAATGGATTACGCTAAGAATTTGTCCAGTAACGGACCCGTAGATGTTCTTACCCATCCCGCATTGAAAGCAGATGTTAAGTATATATTTTCTGTCACTAATACTGTGCCAGAGTGCATTGACCCCAAAGAATACAGTAAAGCTGCGACTAAAGCTATTCATAATAATAGTGTCAGTTTTGGCCCATACCCACCTGCCTTAGGCCATGAACCTTTACGAGAGCTACTTCAAGAGTCTGTATCTAATAAAAGATCTATCAATTGTGACATCGATGAGATATTAGTGACAGATGGAGCAGGCGGGGCACTGAAAATGCTTGTAAATGCTTTCATAGGCCCTGGAGATGTAGTTATAGCTGAACAATATACATATTTGGGTACATTGAGAATGTTGCTTGAAAAAGGAGCTGAAGTTGTTCACGTAGATATTGATAATCAAGGTATCATCCCTGAATCCCTTGATCATATGATCAAAGATTTGGAGGCACAAAATAAAAAGCCTAAATTCATACTGACCATACCCGTGTATCAAAACCCGACGGGCATTACATTGTCAGAAGACCGGAGACAGGCAATATTAGATATATCACTTAAATATGACATCCCAATCATAGAAAATGAGTCATATGCTGATTTTAGAATAGATGGCCCTGTTTTACCCAGATCTATCAAATCACTTGATACTCATGACATGGTTGTATATGTGTCTTCCTTTACAAAGCTTTTAGGATGTTCCTTGAGAGTTGGCTTTATGATAGCGCCTAAGCAAGTATTGGATTTACTTGAAGTGCGAAGACCTAGCCATTTGGCCGTAGTAACTGTCTATGAATATTTAAATGAGCATTATGATTCTCATGTTGCTCGAGTTGCGGATATGTTAAAGGCTAGAAGAGACGCTATGGTTAACGCTCTGGAAACAAATTTGCCTGAAGCAGAATTTACCGTTCCGAATGGAGGGATGATGATGTGGGTCAAAATGCCGAAGAAAATCAATTCATGGGACATTTTAGATGAAGCAGTTGAGCATAATTTCAAATACAATCCAGGAGGCGTTTTCCGAGCTGAACGCGATGAGAATCAGTTTTTTCGATTAACTTACAGTCATAATTCCCCTGAAGAGATTAGAGAAGGAATAGAAACATTGTCGCAAGTTTTTAAAAAGCATTTGGATTCCTGATAATCATGATTTTATTGTGAATTACGTGATTCTTGTTCAAATAGATCACATTTTTGATTTTATGATTTAGAATTGTTTGATATATTGAACTTGGTGTCCGAGTGTTCTGTTCTAATCAGCCATTATCTAATCACTCTTACCATTGCCGGAAACGGCATCTCTTTTGCACCATTCTTGGACCTCCTTGACTCGGACACCACTGAGTCAAGTTTGATACCATGATTCAAATGTTTAAAGGATAATAGTTTGAGATACTTTATCTTATCAGTGATCACGTTAGTGATACTTGTATTTTTCGTTGTTACAGCGGAATTTGAGCAGATGTTGAACTCTTTTTTAAGTTTGCGCCTTGAATTCCTTGTTATGGCTTTACTTGTGTATTTTATCTCTTTACTTTTTAGAACTTATCGATGGAAATTCTTGTTAGGGGAACGAAACGATATCCCATCCTATAGTTTGTTTCAGGCAGTTTGTATCGGGTATATGGTGAATAACATTTTACCAATGCGGATTGGTGAATTTGTTAGAGCTTATTTTTTGGGAAGTAAGCATGATATAAATAAAGCTACTGTTTTGGTAACGATATTCCTTGAGAGGGTGCTCGATGCAGTGATTTTAATAGGATTCTTATTGCTTGTGTTGGCATTAAACTTACAGACATTTAGGGATGGGTTAGCAGCTGAATATTTGACATGGGGACTAGCGATACTGATCTTAGCGTTTTTAACTTCGTTTATCTTGATGGTATATTCTGCCCGAAATCCAATATTAATTCAGAAATTAACTAGTGTGATCGTAATTTTTGTTCCACCTAGATTTAAGAATCGATTCACTAACTTTAGTAGTTATGTTGAGTCTGGGTTGACCTCTGTCAAGAGTTCGAAGAGTTTGATTGGCCTAATAGTTGCATCTGTTCCGGTATGGATATCTGAAATCTTGGTGTTTTGTATCATAGGGTATTCGATGGGATTTTTGAAGCTCTATAACCTAAATTATTTAGAAATGTTTTTAGGAATGAGTCTTGTTACATCGTTGGCAAACTTAGTCAGTTCCGTTCCATCGTCACCAGGAGGAATTGGGATATTTGAACTGACTGTGCGAGAGGTTATACTATTCGATACGAACGGACGAATTGATAGGTCAATAGGTGCTGCATTTGCGTTGATAGTCCATGGAATCCTTATAATCCCAGTTACCATTCTTGGGCAAATATTGCTATGGACAAATAATTTATCGCTACGCAATATGATTTCTAGCCATAAAGACTAGTGTGAGTGTCTATCGAGATATCTATTCCTCATCTGCGTTATAATCCGGGGAATCTAATCGACCTCCCGTTCCATCTGGTTTAAATCTATTTGGCCTGAAGGCACTTAGTTGAGGAGTAGAAACTTTATGAGTAATTTCAATTGAAGCTAATTCGCCAATCAGAGGTGCAAGGGTTACGCCACTGTGTGTAACTGCCATATAAGCATTGGGTGTTTCATTAACAAATCCAATAGCTGGGAACCCATCTAGAGGCATAGGCCTATATCCGATAGGTTCGACTCTAGGTTCTGCATCACTAAGTTGTGGTAGATATTGTGTGGCAAACTCTACCAATCTTTTGGCGTTTTCAATTGAATCATCCGTATTCTTGCTACTTTGTTCTCCTTCGCCAATTACAAAGGTTCCATCTATTAGTTGTTTCATATGTACTTCTCTACCATATTCCTCGAGGGAAGGAGCGTATACAATTCCATTCAGTAAAGGTGGCATAGGGCTTGTTTTAACCACTACCCCTGGGCTTGTGGCTTGAGGAAGGTATGTCTCAGCTTTATAGCCAATTTCAGTTGTGTCGATTCCGGCTGCAACAACAACCACATCACATTGTATGGTTCGTGAATCTGTTTTTATCGCCGTTACACTATGATCAGATGAATTGAATTCAAAGTTTTGGAATGATTCTCCTAATGATACTTCTCCTCCTGATTCAAGTATCTTTTCGATGGCTGCCTGTATTACTCTAGGAGGTTCTACTTGTCCTTCAATTTCGCATATGGAAGCAGCAGTGACATCACTTATGACCAAGTTTGGTTCATGATGTTGCAATTCCGTAGTGGTCGCTAATCGTATTGGATATCCATAAGATTGAGCTCGTTTAACTTTTTTGATCAATGCTTCTCCTCTATCATTAGAGGTTTCCCATGTGATCGTACCCCCTAATTTCAGCCCAATATTACCACCTAATGATTGAGCATACCGTGGCCACATTTCCATGGAACGCCTATTCAAATCATGGTAATCAAATGGAGTCTTGCCCGCGGCGTTAATCCAAGCGAAAGAGAGTCGTGAGGCACCATTGGTATAAGTATCTTTATCGATCAGGGTTATTTTTGCTCCATACTGTAGTAGGTTTACAGCTATGGAAGTTCCGACGATTCCGGCGCCGATTACAACAATATTACTTGGTTCAGACATAATAATTATCTCTCCATGTGAATCTATTTCTTGAATCTGGAAGGTCTGTAATCTTTTAATTCTGGGATTTCAACTTGGTAATTTATTTCGGTGGCTACATATTCTCCGACTAATGCTGCTAAGGTGACTCCGCTGTGCATCACAGATATGTAAACATTATTACACTTTTTATCAAACCCCAATACGGGAAACTTATCTTCAGGCATAGGACGGTAACCTACAGGCTCAGCGATTGCGGTCGCACTTTTCAGTTGCGGGAAATACTCTGTTAAATGTTTTAACAGGATGTCAGCTTTTTCTTGGGAGTCATCATTTTGTTCATGATGGTTCCCGATTCCTCCTCTTTCATTGACCATTTGGTAAGACCCATCCACTCTTTGTCTTATATGTACCTCGGAGTGTTCATCGTTGTCGGGGTATGTTCCATCATTTATTGCAGGGCTCATGATTATTCCGTTTAAATTTTTTGGCTGCGGGTCAGTCCATGCTACAACTCCAGGGCTTTCTAGTAGCGGTATGTGGATTCCTAATAAACCGGCAAGATGTTGTGTACCTGTGCCTGCAGCGATAACTACGGTATCACACGAAATAGTCTCTGCGGCGGTGATAACCGAAGTGATCTGATTAGTGTCAGGATCAGTCTCAAACCCAGTTACTGCAGTATCATTGATAACGTGCCCACCGTTTTCTTTAATCTTGTACTGGCAAGCGTCTATCACACGCTTAGGCTCTACGTGACCTTCATTAGGTATGTATTGCCCAAAAGTCATATTTTTTATTTTAATTGATGGATCTTTTGTCCTGATGAATTCTTCGTCTACTATTTCAATTGGATAGTCCCATGATTTTAGAGTTTCGACTCGTTCTCGAGCTGCAGCGGCACCTTTTGCATTATTTTCCCATTTGATGGTTCCATTTAGGTTTAAACCGATTTCCGTCCCTAATTGCTTGGCAAAAGAAGGCCATTTGTTTACTGACGATCTACATAGAGTGTGATAGCCAATTGGGCTTTTTGACGAAGCGTTTATCCAGGCAAATGAATGCGCTGAGCATGATTCTTGGAAGGGACCTTTATCTATTATTATAATTTTGTTGTTCAACAATGAAAGATGGAAGCCTATGGCACTTCCAATAATTCCTCCTCCAATGATGACTACTGTCCTATTGTTCATGTGTATAAACTCCTTAGATTAATTTATAGGAAAACATTGATGTTTATTGTATACGATTTTTGGGCATGTTTACCCACGAGCTCATCTCATGAGGGTCTGTAGTTGGCACCGCTTCGCATACATATTTAGTATCTAACTGGGAGAGTTTTGTTACCCCTAGGAGCTTCATAGTAATTTCTAATTCTTGCTTCAGAATATTCAAAACTCGGGTTACACCGTCGGAACCTGCCGCCGCAAGCCCCCATCCTTGCATTTTCCCAATGGCCACAGCGTCAGCTCCAAGTGCTATAGCTTTTGCCACATCACTTCCTCGTTGGATGCCTCCATCAAGTATGATTTGGCAGTTTCCTTTGGTTGTATTGGCTATTGCAGGAAGCATATCCAAGGTTCCTAGGCCGTGGTCTAATTGTCTTCCTCCGTGGTTGGATACCCAGATAACGTCTACTCCATGTTCTACGCAGAGTTTTGCATCGTCCGGTGTTGCTAAACCTTTGACCATCAATGGTAACTTACAATAATTCTTGATTTTAGCTAATGTTTCCCACGTTACTGACGCTTGCCAGTGGGGTTCGGGAGGATTTCTTCTCGACATCGGTACCCATCGGCTAACCATCGGCCTTTCCCTCAGGCTGTAGCTAGCAGAATCTACAGTTATACATAGTGCTTCATATCCCGAGTCCACTACACGGTCTATCATGTTCTTCGTCCAGTCCCAATCTCCATGTATGTAAAGTTGATAAAACTTTGTGTTGTTGGAACTCTTGGCAGTTTCTTCTAGAGCAGGTTCGGTAACAGAACTAACCACGTGGATAGTATTCATGTTCTCTGCAGCTTTGGAGACCGCTATTGCGGCGTCTGGATGAAACACTTGTAAAGATCCTATGGGGGCCATGATTATCGGTATGCTAATTTCATGTCCCAATATTTGGGCGGAAGAATCGATGCTAGACACATCTATTAGTACTCTGGGTTGGAACGCGATTCGATCGAAAGCTAATCGATTTCTTCGCATCGTGGTTTCCGATTCGGTCGCTCCTACTAGATAATTCCAAGGCCCATCTGCAAGATTTTGACGAGCTCTTTGAATAATTTCTTCGTTTGTGACGAATTGTTCCATGGGGGTTCTCTCTTTTTAGTTGATTTGATTATTGGGAATTATATATTTTGATATGTTTCATTTTACATAAATGGTAAGATTTAGCTAGTTGAAAAATAGAACATTAAGGAAGTGAGTTATGCCATATGGCGATTTAGACTGGTTAGCGCTTACTGAAGAAGAAACTATTGAACCCGAATTACCCATTTGTGATCCGCACCATCATTTTTGGGATTTTCGTTCAGTAAGAATTCCATACCAAAGATATTTATTACATGAATTGATTGCGGACATAAGCAGTGGACACAACGTTAAATCAACCGTTTTCATAGAGACGACTGCTATGTATAAATTGGATGGTCCTGAAGAATTTAGATCGGTTGGAGAAGTAGAATTTGTTCAAGGATTAGCTGCCGCAAGTGCAAGCGGATTATATGGAGATTATCGCGCAGCGGCGGCAATAATTGGCAAAGCTGATTTGAATCTAGGTGCTAGAGTAGAACCTGTGTTAGAAGCCTTGCAATCAGCCAGTCCAAACCGCTTTAGAGGGATCCGATACGCATGTGGTTGGGACCCACATCCAAATATAGAAAATAGAGCTAAACAAGAACAATTGCTAGATTCAAACTTTCGAGAAGGAGCGAAGGTACTAGCGCAAAAAGGCTTTACTTTGGACAATACCGTTTATTTCCCACAGTTACCAGAATTAGCCGATTTTGCGAACGCAGTGCCTGATCTCTCTATCATATCTAATCACATTGGAGGGCTTCTGAGAATAGGGCCTTACGGAAATCGAGATGATGAAGTTATTAAGGAATGGAAAAAAAACATCGACTTGTTATCACAATGTCAGAATGTATATATGAAATTGGGAGGACTAGGCCAACCTAGATATGGGTTTGATTGGTATACTCGAGAAAAACCCATAGATTCAGTTAGTTTGGCAAAAGATTTGGCACCGCTGCTGGAGTACTGCATAGAGAAATTTGGGCCGAGTCGTTGTATGTTTGAATGTAACTTCCCCCCGGATAAAGTATCATATTCTTTTAATGTTTTGTATAACGCTTTTAAGATATTGTCTAAAAGCTATTCGAAGTCTGAAAGAGCATCCATGTTTCATGACACAGCAATTAAAGTTTACAACATAGATGAATGATTATGAGTTTGTTATGCTTACAGATGAGAATAGACAAAAGCTAAAAAAGGTTAGTACAGCGACTATTTCAACCGTTTTGTTTAAACGAGGTTTACGGAACGCTTTTATGGTAGGTCCGAAACCTATGAACTATACTTCTATATCTATGGTCGGGGAGGCCTATACCTTAAGGTATATCCCTGCCAGGGAAGACTTGGATATTTTGAGTGTGTTTGAAGATACGACCCATCCTCAGAGGAAAGGCGTAGAAGAATGTCCAGTTGGTCATGTGATGGTAATCGATAGTAGAGGTGATGCTAGTGCAGCATCAGCAGGGAATATATTGATCACACGGTTAATGGTTCGAGGTGCTGCAGGGATAGTTACAGACGGTGGTTTCAGAGACTCTTCAGATATCGCTAAGTTGAAATTTCATGTATACCAATCTAGCCCTTCTGCCCCTACTAACTTGACTAAACACCATGCTGTGGACTTGGATGTTCCTATTGGATGTGGTGGAGTTGCTGTATACCCAGGAGATATAGTAGTAGGTGACGGAGATGGAGTAATAGTTGTACCTCAGGAAATATGCAATGATGTTGCTACTGAAGCATATGACATGACTATTTTTGAGAATTTTGTTGAGGACCGGGTGAAGAACAACCATACTATATTTGGACTTTACCCTCCGACCGATCCAAATACGAAATTAGAATTTGACAAATGGTTGAAAGCGAGAGGAATGTAAATGGGTGATCATCAAGATGGAATTGAGTCTAAAGTGGATTTGTCTAATTGGAGATTTCCTCCATATAACAGATGGGCATTCCAACACGTGTCTGAATTAGTTGAGTCAGTAGATATAAAGAATGATTCTAGTAATAATTGGGAACTTACCTGTAACTATCAATCAATCGATGATGTAAGTGTCAAAAGTAAAGACGGTTCTGATATCACGTTTGATGAATTCTTGGAGCAAAGTTTTACTGATGGTTTCATGGTTATTAAAGACCAAGAAATTATCTACGAAAAATATTTGAATGGAATGGATGAAAAATCCAAACATATATTGATGTCTGTTTCTAAATCAGTATTAGGTGTTGTATCTGGAATATTGATTGATCAGAAACAGATGTCGGCAGACACTCTTATATCGGATTGTATTCCGGAACTAAAAAATTCGGGTTATGCAGACTGCACTATTCAGAATTTGTTGGACATGACAGCTTCCGTTAATTTTGAAGAGGATTATTATGCAATTTCTGGTCCAATGATCGAATATAGGAGATCCACTAATTGGGATCCTCCGGAAGATAAAATGTCAGGGAAAGACCTTAAATCATTCTTAATTGGCATGGAGGGCAAACCAGCTCCCCATGGGGAAACTTTTAAATACACTTCACCTAACAGTGATCTATTAGGATGGGTCATAGAGCGAAGCACAGGAAGTAAATTTCAAGAAGTCATGTCTGAAGTTTTATGGAAGCCATTAGGTGCTGCGGATACTGCATATGTAACCGTTGATGAATCTGGTTCCCCCAGAACAGCTGGCGGAATGAATATGACTTTACGGGATTTAGCATTGATAGGTAATCTTGTAGCAAACGGGGGCTATCGAGGTAAAAAACAAATCATTTCGAATAAATGGCTTGGACAATTATTTGACGGCGATAGGAAGGCGTGGGAATCGGGTAATTTTGCCGAATACTTTGGTGGGATGCCAATTACTTATCGAAACCAATGGTACACACTAAATCAAACGAATCCTATTTTGTTTTGTGTAGGTATATATGGGCAGTACATGTTCGTGGATTTGAATAACAAAATAGTGATAGCGAAATTTTCTTCGCAGGAATATCCTTTGGACGCAGATCAGAAAAAAGTGATGACAAACGCTTGTCTTAGTATTATTAATCACATCATTTAGACATATTTAAATTATTGTGGCTTATATAGCCACCAGCAGGAGGATTTATGGCAGAAATAATGACAGGTAAGGTCGCATTATTAGAGATGCTTAAAGCAGAAGGAGTAACTCATATTTTTGGTAATCCGGGTACAAGTGAGGCACCCATAATAGACCTGCTTCCTGATTACCCTGAATTTACATATATTATGGCTTTACAAGAGAGCGTAGCAGTCGGAATGGGGGAGGCTTTTGCTAGAGCAATTCAACGTCCAGCTTTTGTGAGTTTGCACGTAGACAGTGGCTTAGCCAATGGAATTGCTCTCATGTTAGACGCTTTGAACTCTGGTACTCCAATGGTAGTGACATCCGCAAATTATGATATTAGAAAAGTGGTTGAAGGAACCACAGATTTAGCCGAACTTGTTAAACCAGTAACAAAATGGTCTATCCAATTAACTCATCCAGATCAAATTCCTGGGGCGATTAGAAGAGCTTTCAATGAAGCTAATACTCACCCTAAAGGTCCTGTTTATATTGGCCTTACCGCTAACGCCCTAGAAGATTCAGCCGAAATGAACATAGTTCCTTCAAGTATCAGATCCGAGAAAATCAGGCCTGATTTGGATAGTATTAAGCAAGCTGGTGAAACTTTGGTTAATGCAGAAAACCCTGCCCTCATAGTGGGAGATAGAGTATCTGATGATGACGCTGTTGCTGAGGCGGTAGAGCTGGCGGAAAAACTAGGATTGCCAGTTTACCAATATAGAGGAGCGGAAGTATCATTTCCTACTACACATCCACAATATTTAGGGATAATGAACCTGAGAAGTAAAGGAAATAGAGAAACTATTAGGTCATGCGATACGGTACTAGCTGTCGGATTGAATGCATTTGAAGAGCTGTTTTATTGGGGAGATGTGATTTTGGCTGAAGGTTCTACACTAATTCATATAGATTCTTCTGCGGTCAACATAGGTAAATCTGAGCCCACACAGATAGGAATAATTTCTCATTGCAAGACAGCATTACACGATTTAAATGAGGACGTTTCTAATAGGCTTGGGCAACTGGATAGTGCTGTAATAGCTAACAGATTACAAAGAACGAAAGAAGAAAGAGCCTATAAGAACGACGCGTTTATTGCGAGTACCAAATCCAAATGGAACCATAAACCAATGTCTGTATCAAGAATGATGCACGAATTTGTATCTGGATTACCAGAAAATGCAGTGGTGGTGGATGACTCTATTAGTAATCGGGCGATAGTTAGGGAATATTTAAGAGGTACTAACAGGGGGGATATCTTAGGGTATAGAGGTCAATCTATAGGAGGTGGCATTGGAGTCACGATGGGAGCCCAGTGTGGATATCCAGATAGGAAAGTCTTTGGTTTGATAGGGGATGGTTCAGCTATGATGACTGTCCAAGGGTTATGGACTGCGGTGAATGACAATATTCCTTGTGTTTTTGTGATTTTGAATAACGGTATGTACAGGGTATTAAAAGTAAACTTCAATATATATCAAGAAGAGATCTTAAATGTCGAGCCAGCCGGAGGAAGTTTGCCCTATTCTGATTTTCCTACTCCTTTTGACATGGCATCTATAGCTCGTAGCATGGGTATGACGGCGGAGAAAATCACTGATCCGAATGAAGTTAAGGGAGCAGTCGAACGTGCTGCTAAAGCAGATGGCCCTGTACTACTAGATATAGTTATAGATGGAACTCTTTGAAATAGGAGTTAGGTAGTTAACAGATCAACAATATTGGCCAATGCGCCAGAATTATCACTTTTGTAAAATTCGGTGTAACCGCACTTAGTACACGCAACAAATGTGAATTTACGATTTTGAACGTTGAATATTCTTGTCCAGAAGCCGCCTGCGACTCGGATGTTACCTTCGTCGTATGAGGTGTTCCTGCATTTATCACAGGCGTATGAAATTTGATGCTTCATGGTAATTAACCTTGTGGGATTATATATACCAATTTGAATTCAGATCTTATTATAATGATAATAGAATAGAGATAGTATAAAAAAATAACAAAAAAACACAGAAAATCTAAATTTTTATGACAAAACTTGCCTCAACAATTCGTAAAGATTTCTCTTTTATTTGTTCACGTTGTTTCGGTGAATTTAAGCCGAGCATGGCTCGATTGGTTTGTGAGAACTGCAAAGGTCCTCTGGTGGTCAAATATCTAAACATATTTCAAAATGAAAATATGGAAAGCCCATTTGATTCTTGTGAAGGCTTCGTAAGTTTAGGAGAAGGTAATACTCCTATTGTTAAGATGGACAGATTGGCAGAACGTCTAAATATATCTGAAATTTTTGGGAAGTTAGAATGTTTGAACCCTACTGGTTCATTTAAAGACAGAGGCACTGCGATGATGATTTCTTTAGCTAAAGCTTCTAAAGTCTCCAGTTTGGTTGAAGATTCCTCTGGAAACGCAGGATCATCAGTAGCTGCATATTGCAGTAAAGCTGGTATCACAGCACATATTTTTGTTCCGAAGTCTGCTCCGCAACCTAAACTGGATCAAATATCAGTGTATGGTGCGATAACCCATAAAATTGATGGCACTAGAGAAATGGTAACCGAAGAGGCGAGCCAGTTTGTGGATCGGAATCGTCTTGTATATGGCGCTCACAAATTAAGCCCATACTTTCTCGAAGGGACTAAAACATTTGCTTATGAATTGGTTAGACAAAATCAAGGGACATTACCGCAACATCTGATTATGCCTGTCGGCAATGGTAGTCTATATGTCGGAGCATGGTTAGGGTTTAAAGAAATGATCCAGAAAGGAATGATTGAGCGAGCCCCATTAATGCATGCTGTACAAGCAGAAAACGTCAGACCAATAGTTAATGAGTTTAGTGGTCGAAATGTCGCCGAAACTGCTCTCCCAACTATTGCTGGTGGCATATCAGTTAGCAACCCCCCGAGATCAAAGCAAATTATAGATATACTCAAAGAGACAGGTGGTCAAGCAATTTCAGTTACTGAAAAGGCTATTTTGAAATGGCAAAAGATTGTGGCTCAAGATAATGGTATTTATTGTGAGCCTACGTCAGCTGCTGCTTTCGCTGGTCTTCATCAACTTACTCAGAACAGATTTATTGTGGAAAACGAATCGGCTTTAGTTGCTATTACGGGATTTGGGTTGAAGGATAATCTGTATATATAGTTGGTTTATATGGTATGTATATCATGGCTGGTACGATTGGGAATGATAAGTTAATATTCGTGCTTGCCAATCGATGAAATAGCAAAAATAATGCTTGGGGAGGCTTTTAAATGTACGGTACAATTTTTAATATTAAGGTGAAAACAGGTCACGAAGAGGCACTTTTAGACCTATTCAGACAATCTGACCGAGTGCCAGAAGGTATGGTAGCTTGGTTCTTGATGAATCCAGATGAAGAGAAAGATTGGGTAGGTGTGGCGATTTTTGAAAATAAAGAGGCTCATCTAGCTAATGCTAATAATCCTGAACAAGCCGCTCTTTTCACACAATTTATGGAACATGTTGAAGAAGAACCGACTTGGACAGATGGTACATACGTCATCGCTGAAATAGTTGGAGATAGGTAATATTACTTGATGAGCCCTAACCCAGGTTCTTTAGGAGCTAGAACATAACCCTCTTCGATAGGTGGCAACTTGTATTGAGCTGCAAATTCGTATCTTACCCAAGGGACTTCTTGCCAGGCAGTCATTGGTGAATTGAATCCCCATTGTATAGAAGCGTTTAAAGCCGGACCTATTCTCATATTATGAGGAGATAAAGCAGTGTTATACAGCTCAGTGAGTCCGGTGATTCGTTTGGCAGCGGTTATGCCCCCGATTTTGGTGATTTCTGGTTGTAGGTAAGTCAATGCTTTGGACTGTAGAATTCGCTCGAAATTCTTTAGAGTATACTCATTTTCTCCCGCTGCTATTGGAACGTTTGCTTTCTCACCTACTTCTTTGATAGCTTCGTGGTCTCTCATAGGACGTACGGGCTCTTCATACCAGGTCACGTTCCCTTTGGCGAGTTCTTTACCGACTTCGATCGCTTCTAGTTTATTGAAATGTCCATTTACGTCTACCATTATTTTCAGATCTTGCCCGAATTCTCTTCTTATATTATGAACATGTACAGGGTCAAGTTCATGGAGTTTTATTGCAAAGAATCCGGCGTCCATTGCACGTTTGACTTCACTAAGCACGACTTCAGGATCGCGTAAAGCGGGTAGGCTAGCATATCCAGGTATGCGTTCATGAACGGGGCCTCCCAGGAGCTGGCACACTGGGGTATTGAGCTGTTTACCTAGCAAATCCCAAAGGGCTATATCTATTCCAGACAATCCCATAAGAAATATCCCTTCATCTGCGTATCTATAACCATAGTCCCATAAGTCAAACCAATGTTTTTCAATCGTCTCAGGTGATTTGCCTATCAGTCGCGGAGCAAGTAGATGTTTGATAACATCAGCGATTGGTAAAGATGTACTACCAGGGTTGTCTAAGCTCGGTATTCCCCACCATGCTTCACCTATCCCAGTGTGGCCTGAGTCAGAAGTGATGTATACCATGACTTGACTCATGTGGTTGAATGAGGGAATTTCTACTTGTATGTCTGTTATCTGGCTCATGATATTAATACTTTTACCTAACTTATTATTGGTGAGTAGACAAGAAAGTTCTCACTTGATTGATTGTGTCGGATTTAATGTCTTCCTGTTCTTTCCATGGATAGACTGTTATCTCTGCATTTGGAGCTAGTTCTCCGACTTCTATTGCTGCTTCATAAGAATGGGACGGTGTGTTATCTGGCATAACGAGTATCGGCGTAGCGCATGAACTTACAAAATCTCTAGATACGCTATATACGAAATCGGAATTGGGCTCTATCCTGTATAGATTGTGTAAATAAGCATTACATTGCTCTAAATTTAAGTCCGGTCTATTTTTAAGAAGTTCTGGGGTCCATAGATCTTTCCCTGAGTCATACATTGAATCTGGGAAAGCGGCATTATGGCCTACCGGTTGACATAGCACGGCTGCTGTAATGCGTTCTGGAGCTTTCTCAATCAATTTTAGGGCGAAAGGCCCACCAATGCAGAACCCCATGAAACCGAATTTTTCAATTCCTAAGTGGGTCATTAAACCTAATTGATCTTCTGCGAAGGCTCCCCATGGATCATCGACAGCTATAGGACCTTTTGATTGTCCGTCGTAGGCATTTCGTTGATCCATCGTAATACACCTAAAGTCGTTTTTGAATTCTTCCATTACATTTATTACTTGTGTTGGCCAGTTGCCCATGTGAGAATTCAGTCCACCCCCTGGGGTGAATAGAATTGGGAAGCCGGAACCTTCATCTCGATAGTGTATTTGGACATCGCAGTTCGTGTAAAATGGCATATCTTTCCTCCTCGCTTAGAGCGACTTAATTAAGCAATTTGTTTAGTAGTTTCTTTAAGAACATTGGCTGGTACCGAGGGAGGGACTCGAACCCACACGCCTTTAAAGGGCAACGGATTTTAAGTCCGCCGCGTCTACCATTCCGCCACCTCGGCTTACATTAAATGGTGGGATACGTTGGAGGCGACGGGCGGATTCGAACCGCCGAATAGAGGTTTTGCAGACCTCCGCCTTAGACCACTTGGCTACGTCGCCTGGATTGATCTCTTGGTGCCGAGAGCGGGACTTGAACCCACACGGGCTTGCGCCCACGGCCCCCTCAAGACCGCGTGTCTACCGATTCCACCACCTCGGCCAACAGGACGCTAATTATATCATAAGGTTTAAATAATTCGTACTTGAGACTATTATAAGCTTACACAAAGTGAAAAAGGAGATTTAGAGGTAATAAATGGCAGTTCGTTATAGTTTCATCTTGATACCTGATCCATCCTTCTTAAGGTTGATTCATACTTCTAGGCAAATTCTTTGTAATCAATTTGGTTGTTGGACGGCTGAAATGTTTATGATTCATGTACCTTTGATCAATTTCTTTCAATCAACACCTGAGGAAATAGAGTCTAATAAGGGATTGATAAATCAGATTGTCAATGATGTCACCAACAAGAATTTGGTTTTGGTACCTACTGGAATCACTAAACAAACAGCAGAGACATCAGATCTTTATATAAATTGTACATACCCAAACGGGGATAGCCCATTTGAAGGTATTAGAGAGAAACTAATCGAAGAATTAAAAATTGAACATTTTGATAATAAAGAAAAGGTTTTACAAATTCCTCTATTAGAGAATTTTCAAGGTAGTAATACAGTTTTTGAAGAAGCTTTAGAGATGGCTACAGACTTGTTTGATAATTTTGGCTTGGATACGCCATTTGATGTTAAATCTTTGAACTTGGTCAAATATCATTCTAGGACTGCTAGTGAAGAATGGGAACGCGAAAAATGGTGTAGTGATATCAGCTGGGATATACTGGAGTCGTTCAAATTGGGATAAAGAGGTGAAATGCATGAAAACTACTACAAAGCTTAGAAATTTACTGAAAGAAGATAAACTGATTGTAGCCCCATTTATATTGAATGCGCTCCATGCCAAAATCGCAGAAGAAGTGGGATTTGAGGCAGTGTATATGACAGGTTGTGGTACTGCCGCAGAACGAGGATTTACTGATGTTGGTTTGCTCACTATGACAGAAATGGTAGCTAACGCAAAATATATAGCTCAGGCGGTTGATATTCCCGTCATTTGTGATGCTGACACAGGGTATGGCAATCCAATTAATGTGAGACGAACTGTCAGAGAATATGAAATGGCTGGGGTTGCTGGAATACATTTGGAGGATCAGGTTTTTCCTAAGAAATGCGGATTTTTTGAAGGGAAGCAAGTAATACCCATGGAAGAACATGTTCAGAAAATTAAAGCGGCATTAGACGCACGGACCGATCCAGATTTTGTAATCATAGCCAGATGTGATGCTTATGCAGTAACTGGATGGGAAGATACTGTAAGACGTTGTAAAGCATATATAGAAGCGGGTGCAGACTTGGTGTTCGTTGATGGTATCAAATCTAAAGAAGATATAGATAAATATGCCACTGATTTGAAAGATATGCCAAGATTATATAACGGTGATCTTGCTTCCACTCAGGAAATGAACGAACTTGGATATAAAATCATGATTTGTGGTAGCACAATTTGGTTGATATATCAGCAAGTAAAAGATGCTTTTAAAGAATTGAAATCAACAGGTAGGGTAGATCCTGAACGATATGGCACCAGATGGGATGTTGCTAGCTTAATGGGATTAGATGACATATATGAATTGGAACGTAAGTTTGGAACGGTCGAAGTGACAGCTGATTAAGTTTTATATACAGAGGGCAACAGCCCTCTGTATGATTTCATCTAGGAATGAGACTAATTACATCTTCAGCAAATCGTTGGATA
>CAYFGT010000016.1:0-29097 GCA_964343075.1 uncultured Dehalococcoidia bacterium
CCTGCCGATTACAAATCGGCTGCGCTACCATTGCGCCACAGGGGCCCGCGCACCTTGAAAACCACTATAAAATAGCCCCGGGCTTAGCGGGGCTATTATTAGAGGTTCTCTCGTACCAAAATTATATATGACACCTATATTAAGTGTCAATCAAAAGATTCTTCCGAAATGGCTCTATTGACGTACAATTCGGATATCAAATAAACTTCGCGTTGAGAATCCAGATTTTCTTCTAAAGATACGGAGCTAAACAATGGCTGTAAACCTCGCTGATTATATAACTGATGTTCCAGATTATCCCAAGCCGGGCATTTTATTTAAGGACATCACCCCACTTCTACAGAACCCTGAAGCATTTTCGCAATGTATAGACAATTTATCTCATCATTTTGCCAAATCAAAATTTGACGTTATTGTTGGAATTGAGTCCCGAGGGTTCATATTCGCTTGCCCATTAGCAATCAAACTAAAAACGTCATTTGTGCCAATCAGAAAATCTGGGAAACTGCCTAGACATACATTACAGGCTGAATACGAGTTGGAGTATGGATCAGAAACAGTAGAAATACATGAAGACGCAATACCGGCAGGTTCGAAAGTATTAATTGTTGATGATGTGTTAGCAACTGGAGGCACAATCAAAGCTGCAATCAATCTTGTTGAGCAGAGCGGTGCTTCACATATCGAAGTCTGTACAATAGTAGAATTATTATTCTTAAACGGCCGAGACGCTCTCTCGGATGTAACATTGACAACACTTGTGACATTCTAGAGCCTATGATTAGACTCTATTGGTAGAAAAAGTTGGTAAAATCTGATAATTTAACCCGAAATAACTTAATCAAATAAACCATAGTTGGAGGAGTAGAAATGGCCGAATCAATTAACATAGGAAACGTAGAAGTAACGTGCGTGTTGGATATGGTTCCCCCTCCACGACCAACAACAGCAATGTTCCCTGAGGTGGCCGAATCAGAATGGGAAAATCACCAAGACGCCTTGGAAAACGGGCAGTTACAATTGTATTACACGGCGTTCGTGGTCAAATCAATGGACCAATTAATGATGGTTGATACTGGGATGGGCCCCGGTCCTCACCCAGACAGAGGCAATTTAACAGGAGACCTGTATAACGCAATTAGACCAGTATTATCTCCTCCTGACATTGGCGACAACAGAACCAACGTATCTCCATCAGATCAAGTCAATTTCGTTATACACACACACCTCCACGCAGATCATGTAGGCTGGAATCTTAGATATCAAGGAGGAATGCCAGCTCCTTCATTCAGACGTGCCAGGTACCTAGTCCCTAAAGAAGACTATGACTACTTCACGGAGCCCGAACGCTTGGAAGGCTTAGAACACATCCAGAGACAAGTGATGCCATTAAGGCGCCTCAGGTTACAAGAAATCGTCGAAGGGGATTATCAAGTCAACGAAGAAATCACCACCAAATCAGCCCCTGGTCATACACCCGGCCACCGCGTTGTATATATAAATTCCAATGGGCAGAAGGGCGTCATTGTAGGGGATGTACTACATTCTGTTGCACAAGTAGAACACCCTGAATGGTGCGCGGGTGTCGATGTTGACAAAGTAGCGAGTGCCAAAAACAGAGCGGATATTTTAGAGCAGGCTGAATCGGAAGACATGATTGTATGCGCTGGGCATTTCCCGCCCGGATTAGTATTCGGCAAAGTAAAAACCGTGGATGGTAAACGGACTTGGAATCCAATTTAATCACTGAGTGAGTAAGTATAACAATGAGTAAGATTTCAGATTTCCTAGACAAGATTCATGATGCCGCTCCAACCCCACTGGGGTTCGGTGCAGATCGATCAGAAAAATCTCCGGGATTGGGATTATTCGGCAAGATTTCGAAACCAACTAAACAAAAACTTTCAGCTCTCGAAAATACCGTAGACGGAATCATTTTTCTGACCGATCCGGCTGAACAACTGATTCTTGAAATAAGTACGCCATGGATGGTACTAGCACCAGCGGATCCTGATGGGAAATACATAGAAGAATTGGTGAAGAAAGGATGTGATGGTATTCAGTGTGATCTAAACGCAAAAGTATCAGCTATTACAAATGATGATATTTCCATTTTCTTATCTATTGAAGGTGAGTACGACTGGAACAAATTAATGGTAATTAATACGCTACCTGTAGACGGGTACGTAATTCAGTCAGAAAACATTGAACCACTATCACTGAAACAATTAAGCATGATTGGCTCCATTACTCGAAGTACAGACAAATACTGCCTATTGAACATTCAACAAGTACCTTCAGATACTGAACTAGACGCATTAAGAAAAGTTGGCGTGATGGGATTAATAGTGAATTCAGAAGAACTTACTGGTACTGAAATCAAGAAACTCAAAACTAGTCTCATTGACATGCCTAACCCTAACCACAAGAAAAAACAACGGCCTCAAATAAAATCTGTTTTCGAAATCGAAGAATAACCTTCAAGCGATAGGGTCTTTATCTATCCCCAACATGTACATGTAGTCGACTAACAGTAAACCTGTATAATAAGCGACAATAACTCACATCAATTGGGGTCTTATGATTACCAAATTTATAAACAGAATGATCTCTAACGAATCTCTAACATTCGAAGAATCAGCCAGCATAATGACACAAATCATGAATGGAGAAGTGTCAGACGTCCAACTTTCTGCGTTCTTGGTATCCCTCCGAATGAAAGGAGCTACTTCGGATGAAATTGCAGGCATGGCGACAGTGATGCGCGAGAAATCTAATCAAATTTCACTCGACTATGAATTAGTAGACACTTGTGGGACTGGGGGAGATGGTCAAAACCTATTCAACATATCCACGGCATGTATATTCGTTGCCGCCGGGATGGGGTTAAAAATCGCCAAGCATGGAAACCGTGCTGCATCGGGAAGTTGCGGAAGCGCTGATGTATTAGAAGGTCTAGGAATTAATATCGAATTATCTCCGAATCAAGTTTCTCAATGTATAGAATCTGTAGGCGCAGGATTTATGTTTGCTCCCATGTTTCATCCCGCAATGAAATATGCAGGCCCCGTGAGACAAGCTTTAGGTATACCAACAATATTTAATATTCTAGGGCCCCTCACAAACCCTGCGAAAGCCACGCACCAAATGCTTGGTGTAGCAGATATCAAGCTAGGCAAACAAATGGCTGAATCATTGCAAAAAATGGGGGTTCAGAGGGCTTTGGTTGTACATTGCGACTCCGAAGATGGAGGGGTAGACGAATTAACGTTGAATGGAATTAATCACATGTGGAGTCTCCAAAACAATAAAATTACCAAGACAGAATTTACTGCTTTAGATATACAAATGGAACCTATTTCTTTAAACGCTATAAGAGGTAAAGATAAAATCTATAACGCATCTATAATCAAAAGTGTCCTTGATGGAGACAATTCCCCTCACAGAGAAATAATATTGCTGAACTGCGGTGTCATCGCACAAATGTGTAACTTGGTAGATACTTTATCAGAAGGTATAGATCTAGCAAAAGCCACCATAGATTCAGGCAAGGCTAAAAACAAACTGGTTGAATTGACCGAACTGTCATTATCCTTCCAATAATCAGGACAAAACATGCCTAATAACAATTCCAAAACAATTCTAGATAAAATCGTCGATGCTAAACAACTGGAAATACATGAGCAAAAGCAACGTATCCCTTTGAGTGATTTAAAGTCTGAGATTTTGAACGCACAAGCTCCTGTTAGCATGTCCAAATCACTTAGACGAAGCAAGTCAATAAACTTACTAGCAGAAATAAAAAAAGCATCTCCCTCCAAAGGGTTATTATGCCCTGATTTCGACCATATGAAACTAGCTCATATATATTCCGAAAGTGGTGCTGCAGGTATATCTATACTCACCGATCCTAGGTTTGAAGGCGAATTACAACATTTGAAAGACATTAAAAAGTCCTCAGAAACTCTATCTATCCCGGTACTCAGGAAAGATTTTATCTTGGAAGAATATCAAGTGTACGAATCTCGTGCGAATAATGCCGATTGTATTTTGCTAATAGTTGCTATTCTCTCCTTAAATGAATTGCGTACACTTCATTCACTAGCAATGAGTATTGGAATGGAAGTCATAGTTGAAGTCCATAATCAATACGAACTCCAACAAGCTCTACAAATAAAGCCTCACATTATTGGAATTAACAATCGTGATCTAAGGACTTTCGAGACTGACATCAATACAACATTAAATTTATGTCAAGAGATTCCTGAAAACATTATTGTCATAAGCGAAAGTGGGATACACACACAAGAACATATTAGGCAACTAGCCCCATTCAATGTTGACGCTATACTAGTAGGTGAAGCTCTAGTGACCGCTGAAAATATTCCCTCAAAAATAGAATCATTCATCAACCCAACCACTAGTTGATCATTATGACAGATATAAAAATATGCGGAATCAAAAATTATAAATCTGCTTTGACGGCTCAGCAGCATGGTGCCGCATATATAGGTTTTGTATTTCATAAACCTAGTTCAAGATACATAGATCCAGAATCAGCATCCCACATCATCAAAACTTTAAAAAAAGAATCCCAAAAGTCACCCACATATGTGGGATTATTCGTAGATAGTGACCTAGAAACAATATCTGCCACCGGTCAGCTCTGCGATCTAGACGCCGTTCAATTATGTGGTTCAGAAACTCCAGAATTTTGTGATTCGGTTCCATTTCCAGTTTTCAAGGTCATACATATAAAGCCTTCGCACAAACTAGCAGACATAGAAGAACTTATAGATATATACTTAAATCACGTAGATAAACTCATTTTAGACAATGGCGCAACAAACCTGAGTGGTGGCACCGGGGAAAAATTTGATTGGAGAATCGCCAAACAACTAGCAGATCAAGGGCACTATTTCATGCTAGCAGGAGGATTAAATATCGATAATCTGCGTGAAGCTATACAAACAATTAATCCCATAGCAATAGATATTTCTAGTGGAGTAGAAACTGACGGGATAAAAGATCCAGACAAAATTATCAATGTTTTACATCTAGCACAATCTTTCTAAAACTTATACGAGGACTAACCACATGACAGGTTCAAATTTTGAATTACCCGACAATGAAGGCAAATTCGGACGATTCGGAGGCAAGTATGTCCCCGAAACCCTGATGGCAGCGTTGGAACAAGTAGAATCGGCTTACAAAACCTTTATTAACAACCAGGATTCAGTCACTAAACTCCAATCCTTACTGCATAACTATTCAGGTAGACCAACGGCTTTATATTTCGCAGAAAATCTTACTAAGAAGTACGGAGGAGCCAAAATTTATCTTAAACGTGAGGACTTGAATCATACAGGAGCACACAAAATAAACAACGCCTTGGGCCAAGCACTACTTGCTAAAGATCTAGGGAAAACTCGTGTGATCGCTGAAACAGGAGCAGGACAACATGGTGTAGCTACTGCTACTGCTTGTGCCATGTTAGATATCGATTGTGATATCTACATGGGCGAAGAAGATATCCAACGACAAGCTCTAAACGTGTATCGTATGAAACTATTAAAAGCTAACGTCATACCAGTCACCTCTGGTACAAAAACTTTGAAAGATGCTATCAACGAAGCAATCAGGGATTGGGTAACTAATGTCGAAACCACTCATTATCTTATAGGTAGCGCAATTGGACCTCACCCTTATCCAATGATAGTAAGAGATTTTCAATCCGTTATCGGAAAGGAATCCAAAACTCAAATCCTAGAAAAAGAAGGCCGTCTCCCTTCACACGTTGTTGCCTGTGTCGGAGGTGGTAGCAACGCAATTGGAATGTTTTATGACTTTATCCAGCATGAAGAAGTAGAACTGATTGGTGTGGAAGCGGGAGGTACAGATATGAGTCCATTAAATCATTCATCTACCCTTACAGCTGGAACTCCCGGAGTGTTACACGGAACTATGTCGTACCTGTTGCAAGACGATGATGGTCAGATCGTTGGCACCCACAGCATCTCAGCAGGTTTGGATTACCCTGGAGTTGGTCCTGAACATAGCTATTTGAAAGATATTGAACGGGCACAATATGTTTCTATAAACGACTCAGACGCTCTAAAAGGATTCCACACATTGTCAGAAGTTGAAGGGATCATACCTGCTCTAGAAACAGCTCACGCGATCTCGTATACTTGCAAACTAGCAGGTACATTGTCAAAAGATGACATCATAATAGTCTGTTTAAGTGGCCGAGGAGACAAAGACATATCCATAGTTGCTGAACACGAATCAATATTTTAGTGCCTTTAGGTACTAACAATTAAAACCAAATCAGACTACTATAAATAATGTAATTTCTGACATTCCGAGAGAGGAGATTGATATGGATCTAGGATTAACAGATAAAGTAGCAATCATAACTGGAGCTAGTGACGGCATAGGCAAAGCCGCAGCCCGAAGAATCGCAGCAGAAGGTGGTACAGTCCTAATAATCGCACGGACCGAGTCTACGCTCAATGCCGCAGCTGATGAACTAAATCAGGGCGCCAAGGGGATAGTGGTCCCAGTGGTAGGCGATGTATGCGACCCGAATTTACCAGAAAAAGTAGTTAAAGAAGCACTAAGCAAATTCGGGAAAATAGACATATTAGTCAACAATGCAGGACGATCCATGGCTAAACATTTCGATTCAGTTAGCGATACAGACTGGGAAGAAGACTTTGATTTGAAAGTTTGGGGAGCGGTCAGACTAATACGTGCAGTGATCCCAGAAATGCGTAAGAATAATGGTGGGAGAATCATAAATGTGACCAACTTAGGTGGCCGAACCCCTGGCCCTGCATCTATGCCCACGTCTATTTCTCGTGCAACAGGTATAGCTATAACCAAAGCTTTATCGAAAGATTTAGCCTCAGACAACATCCTGGTCAACACCGTTTGTATAGGGCTTGTTAAAAGTGGGCAGCATGACCGACGATACGAAGCTTTGGACAAAGAAGAATATAACTTAACATTAGACGAATATTATGAACAATTAGGACAAAGAGTTCCTATTGGCAGAGTCGCAGAATCCGAGGAAGCAGGAGACGTGATCGCCTTTTTAGCCTCCGAACGAGCAAGCTACCTCACTGGTATTGCTATTAACATCGATGGAGGAACTTCAGCAGTCCTCTAGCACAACCAAATTAAAAGGACTGGGTTTTTAAAAATAAAGCCCCAAACATAGGAGAATTAATGACTGAATCTTTTCAAGACGCGCTTCAACCATCCCCTAGAATCCTTTTAGGAGCCGGACCCAGTGGAGTGAATCCAAGAGTTTTGCAGGCGATGACTTTACCAGTCATTGGACACCTTGATCCCGAATTCTTTCAAGTCATGGACGAAGTCTGCATCATGCTGAGACAAATCTTCAAAACTGATAATTGGTTCACATTGCCTCTATCATCTACTGGTACTGGAGCGATGGAAGCTGCCTGCGCCAACCTGTTGGAGCCTGGGAGCAAAATCATGATTTTCAAAAATGGTTATTTCGGCATACGGCTGGCAGATATTGCTACGAGATGTAGAGCAGAAGTGATATCAATAGAACTGGAATGGGGTAAACCCGTGACGCCTAATATCGTTGAACACCATTTAAACTCCCATAGCGATGTAGATGTTGTTGGTATCGTTCACGCCGAAACTTCAACAGGTGCCTTATCGCCAATTCCTGCGATATCAGAATTGGTCCACAAATCAGGAGCTTTATTACTAGTAGATGCAGTCACTTCTCTAGCAGGGCACACTTTAGAAATCGATAAATGGGGAATCGATGTTTGCTACAGTGGCACCCAAAAATGTATCGGAGCACCTCCTGGATTAGCACCAATCACATTAAGTCCTCAAGCCTTAGAGGTAATACGGAGTAGAAATACAGACGTCCAAAGTTTTTACTTTAACTTGAAGGATATCGAGACTTATTGGAATGACAACCGAGCCTACCATCACACCAGCCCTATTTCAATGACTTACGCATTACGAGAGGCACTTCGGATGATATTAGAAGAAGGGCTAGAAAACCGGATTGCCAGGCATGACAAGGTAGCATCTGGATTACGGGCAGGGCTAAATGCACTCGGGTTGCAATTGCTATCAGAACCAGAATATCAATTGAATCCTCTAACAGCAGTATGTATTCCCGACGGGATCTCAGATACTGATATTAGATCCAAACTATTAAACGATTACAACATAGAAGTTGGTGGAGGATTGGGGGAATTACGAGGTAAAATTTGGCGTATCGGATTAATGGGAGAAAATGCTCGAGAATCTATAGTATTCACGCTGTTATCCGCTTTAGAGGAAAGCCTCAATGAGTTTGGGTATGAAGTAGCGTTTGGTAGCAGTTTATCAGCAGCTCAACTGGCTTACGCTAATTATAGTTCCTCTTCATAAGCCATATCTAATATCTCAATCACATGCTTCAAATCATACGGTAATGCCCTTTGTTTGATGCCAGCTTGTATATGCATAGAGCATCCTGGATTAGATGTAGCAATCACATCACAATCCACTTTTGATATATTGGCAAATTTCCTGGACAATATCTCCTGAGACATCTCTGGATTTACCATTGAATAAATACCAGCCGATCCACAACACATATTCGCCTCCGGCATCTCAACAAATTCCAGTCCAGGAATAGATTGCAGCAATATTCTTGGAGCAGACGTGATCCTTTGAGCATGTGCTAGATGACAAGCATCTTGATAAGTGACCTTGATTGGCACCTGTTTAGTAGGTCTTATAAAATCAATTGATGTCAGAAACTCGTGAATATCAATAGTTTTATCGGAATATTCTTGCGCTTTCCCTTGATATTCGGGATCCCCCTGAAACAGCTCATAATATTCTTTCATAGAGGCACCGCATCCCGCCGAAATAGTGATTATGTAATCAGGATTAGCAGCCAGCATAACATCGATATTATTCCTGGCCATTGACTTAGCGTATTCCATATCTCCAGCGTGCAAGTTCAAAGCCCCACAGCAACCTTGTCCAACAGGGACAGAAACTTCACATCCATTTTTTGTCAAAACACGAACAGCGCTCCTCATAGCATCGGACTGTACAAGTGGCATGATACAACCAGCCAGCAGGCACACCTTCATTTTGATATTTCCGTCAATCGGGATAAATGTATTTACACCTGGTTTAAAGAACGGCTTGGTAAAATTTGGCAGTTGAGCTTCCATTTGTTTGAGCTCGGTTGGCAACAATCTAAACACTCCTAACCAATTTAATAAATGAGATAACCTAAATCGGTTATAATAAAACAATATATGAGAAAGGGATCGAAGCAACCCCAACCTAGGCAATAAACCACGTAACAATACACTTCTAATGCGCCTCATTTTAGGAGACGTTTTATTATGTAAATCCATATTATATTTAGTAGAGGTTATCAATTTCCCATACGGAACTCCCGAAGGACAAACAGCCTCACATGCCCTACACTGTAGGCACAAGTCCCAGTGTGAAGTCACTTTAGCATCAAGCTCCAGTCGTCCTTCAGAAACTGATTTCATAAAATGAATTCTTCCTCTAGGAGACTCCATTTCTAATCCAGTGATAGCGTAAGTTGGGCAGGCGCTCAAACACAATCCACAATGAACGCATTTATACATATCATTTGGATCAGCCATCGACAATTCATCACCTATGTTTGTTGATTGAGTCAACTATCAGATACCTCCAGCAAATCTACCTCTGTTAAAAATATTACGGCAATCAAATTGGTCCTTTACGCGCCTCATCAAACCCTTGGTATTTTCATACTCTTCCCAAACATCCAGTCTTTTTTTTAAATCAGTCGTACAAAACTCTATTAAACTATTTCCGTGATTGGTACTGATTATTTCTCTCAAAATCTGTATATCTTCTATCATGTTGCCCGCAATTTGGTAATGAATATCAATTGTTCCAAAGTAGCAATCTACAGACAGTTCTAACTGGTCTCTAAAATCAGTCTCTAACAACGATTCACAAACCTTACCGATAGAAGCCAATGGTAAGTTAGCCCGGACACGAATAGTACTAGGCTGTAGGTTATTACCATTCACACGATTAAGTTCTTGAATCAGCTGACTGCAATCTTGCCCAGATATAATCTCAAACTCTTTAGGCGCAAGGTTACTTAATATCTCATTCCGTTTCCTATCTATAGCTCCATCCCTACCTTCCAAATAAATTAATATCAAGTCACTCTCTAAACTCTGCAATCGAGTTTGAGTTAATAATTCTTGCTCCATAACATGCGCAGTTGACGGTGCCCAAGGCATGTTCTTGATACTTTGAGTTTGTTCAATACCAGCTTCTAAATTCTTACAAGGTATAACCATTAACTCCGTATTGGCAGGAACAGTTACTACTTTAAACGTAGCGTCTACTATAATACCCAACGTCCCTAGTGCTCCTACGTATAATTTGTTCATATCGTACCCAGTAACGTTCTTAACTACACGACCTCCAGACTTGATTAATTTACCCTGATCATTCATAACAGTTAACCCGATTAATGAATCTCTAACCAGTCCAAAATGATTTCTCAAAAAACCGTGGGTATTGGATGAAATAATTCCTCCAATAGAGGCTTCTGAGATCAGATAACCGTCAATTGCCAATGTTTTGGATTCTGTCTGCAACACTGGATACAAATTTTTCATTCTCGCACCCGCTTGCACAGTTACAGTTAAATCTGCGGGTTGAAAATCTAATACCTCAGATAAGTTGTCCATTTTTACCATCACGTCAATCTTGGAAGGTATATTGCCGATTCCTATACTAGTCATACCTCCTGCAACAACTATATTCATACTCTGCTGGTAACATGTATTTACTATGTTTGCCAATTCAGCAGTAGAACTAGGTTCGCAAACATAATCTGGTATCACTTCGTCTACCATTTGGGTATTAGCCGTACGATTCTTGCTATAAGGAAACATTTCCATACCTACTGGCTTCAAATATTAGATAGTGAACCCTGGAGCAGGCTTATGAGGTTTCAGCACAACATGTTCACCATCAGGGAATATTTTTCCGGGATTGATATTATTATTTGGGGCAAAAGCTGTCCGCAATTTTTTCATTGATTCCATATCATCATCATTAAAAACCAAAGGCATATATTCTTTTTTTTCTAAACCTATACCGTGCTCACCACTAAGAACTCCTCCTAGTTCCACACAAGACTTCAATACTTCACCACCGGCGGTCGTGATGTTTTCTATAGCACCAGGAATTTTCTCATCAAATAATAGACACGGATGTAAATTGCCATCTCCTGCATGAAACACATTAGCAATTTGAATACCAAACTTTTCCCCAATGGTTTGTACTTCTAAAAGCACTTCGGTCAACTTGGTCCTAGGTACCACTCCATCAACCAAAAAGTAATTTGGGGCCAAACTACCAAGAGCTCCCAATGCGCCTTTTCTACCAGACCACAGAGCATCACGTTCATTTTCATCGGTAGCGTAGGTCACTTCAGTAGCTCCAGCCTCCCATAAACAGGAACTAACATCTTCTGACATTTCTGAAACTTCTTCGACCAAGCCCTCTATTTCAATCAACAATACTGACCCGGCATCATTAGGATAACCTGCATCCATAACGTTCTGTACTGCTTTTATAGTTAGTTTATCCAACATCTCCATTGCCGCGGGAACAATCCCTTTACCTATAATGGAAGAAACTGCACCGCAAGCAGACTCAATATCATCAAAAACACCCAAAAATGTACCAACTGTCTCCGGCACTGGTAAAACCCTTAATGTCATGGCTGTAACCATTCCAAAGGTACCTTCAGACCCAACAAAAGCTCCCCGCAGGTCATAGGCAAAGCCTCCACGGGATTTATCACCTAAATAAGTAATCGATCCATCTTCTAGAACCACTTCCAATTCCAGCACGTAATTCGTCGTTGTGCCATATGCCAGACAATGTGGCCCTCCAGCATTTTCTGAGATATTCCCTCCTAAACTACAGGCTCTTTGACTAGAAGGGTCTGGGGGATACCTCAAACCAAATGTACGGACATAATTATCTAGATCTAGATTAATCACTCCTGGCTGTACTGTCACAGTACATCCCTCAATATCAATATCAAGGATTTGGTTCATTTTTGTAAATACAATTTGGATAGCACCATTTTTAGATATCGTACCCCCGCTCAGCCCCGTACCAGATCCTCTGCCTACAACATATATTTCATTTCTATGGCAATAGTTCAAAATTCGGCATACTTGATTAGTATTTTGAGGCAAAACTACAGCGGGAGGTCGATTCTTATCAACTGAACCGTCATATTCATACACTAACAAATCCCTAGCATCAGATATAACGTTATCTACACCAACTATCTCCTCTAAATTACCAATATGATCTATCAAATTTATACCTATAAATACAATTTACTACAAATTGTATCTCAAATTAACCTTGATTTGTTGTGTGATTTAGTTGAGTATATGTACTCATCAAAATACATGATAGTTAAGGAGTCCAATATGCAATTTGAGATAGCTGTATTACCTGGAGATGGAATCGGACCAGAAGTAACCAATGAGAGTGTGAAAATATTAAAGGCCATAGAGGCTCAATTCGGCCATCAATTTAACCTTAACTACGGAGATATAGGCGGGATTTCAATAGACAAATATGGAACCGCATTAACCGAAGAAGTAGAAAACATAATATCAAATAGCGACGCTGTTTTATTTGGTGCTGTAGGAGGTCCTAAATGGGATGATCCCACCGCAGAAACAAGACCGGAAGACGGACTCCTCAAAATGCGAGCTAATCTTGGAGCATTTGCCAATATTCGCCCAGTTAAAGTATATCCTGAA
This sequence comes from uncultured Dehalococcoidia bacterium, assembly GCA_964343075.1. Lineage (GTDB taxonomy): Bacteria > Chloroflexota > Dehalococcoidia > Lucifugimonadales > UBA3495 > UBA2588. Next base: position 12,885 of record CAYFGT010000016.1, read on the forward strand.
CTGGTCAATACCAGTGTCCTAAAACCCGAAGTACTAGATAATGTTGACATAGTAGTTGTACGCGAATTAACTGGAGGATTGTATTACGGGCAACCCAAAGGTAGAAGCATCCAATACGGTAAAGAGACTGCTACAGACACTTTATTTTACTCAGCCCCGGAAATCGAACGAGTTCTTAGGGTAGGATTTGAATTAGCCAAAGGCAGGAGAAACAAACTAGCTTCTATCGATAAAGCTAATGTTCTAGAAACTTCTAGGCTGTGGAGACAAATCGCTACAGATCTTTCGAGTGAATATCCAGAGGTAGAACTCGAACATGTATTGGTAGACGCATGCGCCATGCAACTGGTGCAAAGTCCTAGTAGATTCGACGTGATAGTCGCAGAAAATACTTTCGGAGACATTCTGACTGATGAAGCAGCTGTCCTAACAGCCTCTATGGGACTATTACCATCCGCAAGTTTATCCGGAGTTCCTCAAATCGGGCAAAAAACAACTGGCCTTTATGAACCCATCCATGGCACAGCTCCCGATATAGCAGGCAAGGGTATCGCTAATCCCACAGGCTCTATTCTAAGCACTGCCCTGATGCTCCGTTATTCTCTAGGGCTCAATGAAGAAGCAATAACTATTGAGAAGGCCGTTGAACAGGTTTTGAGTGCAGGATACCGAACATCCGAGTTAAATGGCCCAGATGTAAAATTACTTTCTACAAGTGAATTTGCTGATGAGATCGTAAAAAATGTTTGATAGAACTGAAATAAACAATTGAAATACTAAGTCATTTCATATTAATATAATATTTAACTAATCAAACGGACTAGATGTGTCAGAATTACTAGTAGCAATCTTAATATTCTTAGTCAGTGCTGGAGTAGTAGTGTACTGTGGCACCAAATTGGCTGTGTATGGTGATGCACTAGCAGAACTGACTGGCTTAGGTCGACTATTTGTAGGTAGCATATTAGTTGCTCTAGCTACCTCTTTACCAGAACTTTCGACCAATATATCAGCTGTATCATTAAATCCTCCTAATCCAGCCATTGCCATCGGTAATGTGTTCGGAGCCAACATGATTAATCTATTCACCTTTGGAGCAGTAGCTTTAGTGTTTGGTGGATCGAGGTTCTTAGCTAATGTGTCTTTTGAGCAGAAATATCTGGTATTCCTAGCTATCTTAATGACGGTACTAGGCCTATTGTTCATCTCAATCCCTATCAACATCAGTGCATTCAATATTGGATTACCAGCCGGAATAATCCTAAGCATGTACGTTCTAGGTATGTGGTACATCTATAAGAAAAAACCAGACGACGAAACTTCCGATGACGACGAAATTCAAACCTCGCTAACCCTTACTAAGGCGTGGTTATTATTTGGGGTTGTATCAGCCGGTGTAGTCGTAGGTGGAATATTTTTAGCAATCAGCACCGACCAAATTGCCAATATTACTGGCATATCATCTGGAGTCTTAGGGATCATCGCTGTATCAATTGTGACTACTATGCCTGAAGCCTCTGCAACTATAGCGGCAGCAAGAATGAAAGCTTATGACCTAGGAGTAGCAGGTTTGTTTGGAAGCTGCGTGTTTAATGTCACCATCATAGGTTATGCTGATATCTTCTATAGAGAAGGAATCATAACAACGCAAGGTGAACCCTCCCACCAAATTGCTGGATTGGTAGCCGTAGGGCTGATGCTAATCGGATTAGCAGTAATATTAGGAAAAAATAAATTACCAAAGCCAGTATTGACGATAGGAGTTGCCGCGATTGTCCTTATATACCTTGCAGGTGCTGTGTTAGTCGCGACCAACGGATAAATTATATCAACGCCCCTGGATACCTTGCTACCTCAACAAACTCCTCTTGAGTTGTTGACCAGGCAAACAAAGCCGCCTCAACAACTGATTCTGCATCAATACCAATCACTAATTGCTGAACTGGATAACTAGGGCCATCTCCCCACGGACTAGTGGCAACTTGACGGTCCGTCTCTGATAAATAAGCCTTTCCATTGGGATGAGAGTGGTATATGACGACTGGAGGGCTTTTCGAATCTAGTTTGTTGTTGAATTCTAAAAGATCTGGCCCTTCAATAACATATGCTGTTTCTGCAGTCCGGGCCGCGGCTGTAGGGTGATTCCCTTCATTTTGCTTATTCTCACATTGTCGAGAACTCCGAGCTACATTTTGGTCCCAAGAGCCTTCTAACCAACCACAACATTCCAAAGGGAATACTTCTCTAGCGTGGCGATACAGATCATGGAGTAAATCATCCGTGATTTGAATAGCCGATATATAATCCATACTCACGAGCTACCCTGTCGTACAAATGATTCATAATCATGAACTATAGTTAGATAGTCAGAGTCAGACATAGTGCCCGGTCTAGCATTCTCCACTGTAGATATAGCAGATTCCGAAGAATGCCCAACATAAACCAAATAGCAAGCCAAAATTATTCCTGTAGTTTCATTACCTGTGCCACAAGTAACCACAACAGGCCTTTCCCATTTTTCGAATTGTTCTTCAATAAATACCGAAATCCTATTCACTTGTGCAAAATCTGGATTATCCAAAGAAGCTATAGGTTCAAATAGTTCAAATAATTGCCACGGTTCGGCAGAGATGTTACTTTCATCCAAGCGCACTACTGAAGCAATTTCTTGCATTTTGAAAAAAAATAAGTCCTTTCTGTCCGTAGCTCCTACTGACCCGGCTAGAGCTCCTTCAATAATCCAACTAAAATTCAAATAATTAAAATCCATAGATTCAACTCACGGTATTCTGTTACTTTGATATCCTAAAACTTCATTGTTGGTTTTTCAACCACATGGTTTTTAATATAATGCCCATAAATAAGAATAATGGAGATCACTTTGATTTACAAAAACATCATATATTCATGCACCAAAAACACAGCAGAAATAAAATTGAATAGACCAGATGCTCTTAACGCATTCAACATGGAACTTATCACCGAAATAGAATCAGCTATCATTGAAATCAAAGCATCTCAGGACATAAAAGTACTAATTTTGTCATCAAATGGCCGAGCTTTCTCGGCAGGAGCAGACCTAATTTATTTCAAGTCTATTGTTTCTGACCAAAAGAAACTACAAACCTATATCAAAAAGCTTAACCAAGTATTCTTCCTAATAGAGCAATTACCTATTCCTACAATATGTGTTGTACAGGGGTTTGCTTTGGCCGGGGGTCTCGAGATAATGCTATGCTGTGATCTCGTATTCGCCGCCAAATCCGCACAATTTGGTGACCAGCACATTAACTTTGGATTAATACCTGGAGGAGGTTCATCAAAAAGGTTACCCGAGCGCATCGGGAAACAACAGGCCTTCGAACTAATGATTTCTGGTAGATGGATGGACAGTAAGGAAGCAAAAGCCACAAATCTGGTATACAAAGTAGTAGAAGATCAAGACTTGGAACAAACGGTAAAAGAATTCACAGAGAACATAGCATCAAAAAGCATTGCGAGCCTAACTAACATAAAAACCTTACTCAATCATAGTAATTATGTTACTAGAGATAATGCCATTTCCTATGAAAACAACATGTTTGTGAAGTATGTATCTTCCCATAAACATCCATTAGAAGGATTGAGTGCATTCAGCGAAAAGAGAAAACCTAATTTCGAATAATATATAAAATCATTTTAATCCTTTTTAACGGTTTCTCGTTTGAATAATATATAATTAGACCAACAAACTAATATGGTAAGCGCATTTGAAGATTCTAGACATACTATCAAAAAAACAAACAATATCCTTCGAATTCTTTCCTCCTAGGAATGAATCCGGAATTCCAGATGTTGTGGAAAAGATGAAAACTCTCTCCGAATATAATCCAGATTTCATATCTGTGACCTATGGAGCGGGAGGTAGTACGCAAGGATTCACAGAAGAGTTATCTAAAATCGCGAAATCTGATCTCAATCTAGAAGTAATGTCCCATATAACCTGTGTAGGCCAAACCAAGTCAGAAATAGACAAAATTTTGCATAAACTACAAAAAAATCATATAGAAAACATCATCGGATTACGAGGGGACCCTCCGAAAGGCTCGGATAAATTTGTGGCTACAGATGGAGGCTTTAAACATGCATCTGAATTGATACATCATATAGATACTCAATATGATTTTTGCATAGCTGCGGCAGGATACCCAGAATCTCATACTGAATCTGAAACACCTGAAATAGATATAGAGTATTTGAAACATAAAGTGGATATGGGTGTTGATTTCATAATAACTCAATTGTTTTTCGACAATACTTACTACTACAACTTTGTAGAGAAGGCTAGAGCCTCAGGGATAACAGTTCCTATCATTCCAGCACTACTTCCTATACTAAATGTTTCCCAGATCCGAAGGTTTACTACGCTATGTGGGGCCTCAATACCAACAACACTTAATAGCAAACTTAGTCATGTTGAAAATGATGACGATCAAGTGATCCAATTGGGGATAGAGTATGCCACCGAACAAGCTGAAGATTTGTTATCTAATAAAGTCCCTGGCGTACACTTTTATGTACTTAACAAAAACTACTCAGTACAAAAAATCTTACAGAATCTAAACCTGGTTCCTCACTAACAAACAAAGAGGTATTCATGTCATTTATTTGCAATGGAATCGATATCATTGAAATTGACAGAATACGAAATGTATTATTGAAATACGGCGACCGGTTTTTGAACAAGATCTTCACTACAGACGAGATACAATATTGCAAAGGAAGAGCTCCTAATCTTGCTGGTAGATTTGCGGCCAAAGAAGCCACAATGAAAGCCCTAAAAACCGGTACCCGTGGAGTGTCATGGAAAGATATCGAAGTAGTTAGAGCAAAAAGTGGGGCCCCATCTATAAAGTTATACAACCGTGCATTAGATAGATCAAAATCACTCGGGATAGACAATATAACATTAAGTTTTACTCATTCACGTGACTATGCAGTAGCATCAGTGATAGCATCATCGGACAAATAATAGCAACTTAATAGGATATGCCTTATATGTTATTAGAGAACTTATATACCACTTTGGTAGAAGATATCGATTCTCTATCGGACTCTGATTATTCTCTTTTATCAGATTTGAATGACAATGAATTCGTTAACTTCTCAGAGACTTGGGAACAATTAGAAACTAAATCCCAAATTCAAATAATAGCAAGCATATACGACTTGAGTGAAGAAAATTCTGACCTCAATTTCGAAAAAATTTTCAAATTAGGCCTTAAATCTTCAGATGAGAGTCTAATTTACGCTAGTTTGGAAGGGCTCTGGGAATCCGACGGCCATGATACTTTACGCCAACTAATCCTGTTGGCCCACAAGACTTTATCACCCCATGTAAAAGGTACGATAATGACTCATATCGCTCGTTTTATCGTATTGGGCATCGATGGGAAAATAAACTCGACTATGCTGGAAAATGTTCACACTTTACTAAAAACAACATACAACAACCATGAAGAATCCACGGAAGTCCGACGAAGAGCCCTTGAGTCCCTAGCATATTTTGATAACCCAGAGACTCAAGATTTCATTAAAGAAGCGTATATCAGCAATAACCCAACTTTGAAAGTCAGTTCTATTTATGCAATGGGTAAAACCTGTAATACCATTTGGATACCTTTACTTTGCGAAGAATTAAATAATGAAGATCCTGAGATTCGTTACGAGTCAGTTGAAGCTATAGTTGAAATAGGAGAAGACAAGTCTGCAGAAATATTGTTACAGCTAATTGAAGATGATGATCAGCAAGTGAGACTTTCGGTAATTTCTGGACTAGGTAAATTAGGGACCTTGAGTTCCAAAGAAGCATTAATAAAATGCATGGACGATGAAGATGATGAAGTCATCGAAGCAGCCCGCCTTTCTCTAGAAAATCTAGATTTTTTGGAAGATCCACTCGGGCTGTAATAGGATATTCACAAGATATATGAAGGATATAATCACCCAGGCAAATCGGTTACTCTTAGAATCGGCCCAAATAGGACATCTCGCGACGGCCAACACAAGTGGTGTACCTAGGATTGTACCGCTGTGCTTTATAGAATACGTAGGCAATATTTACTCAGTAATTGATAAGAAACCGAAAGTATCCGATTACACCAAGTTAAAGCGTGTCCAAAACATTTTGAATAATTCTGAAGTCTCTTTCCTGATAGATCATTACACTGAGGACTGGAATCAAATATGGTATCTCCAAATAAATGGATCAGCTTCTATCATACATACCAAAGACTCAGTTATGCACCATAAACTTATCGACAAATACCCACTGTATGCCAACATGGAAATAAAGAATCAACCACTTATACAAATAATCCCTCGAAAACTCAATTTTTGGAGCAACACAAATTAGGAGTCTTCTATGACTAATATACAAAATCAAGAGCTTCCGCTAGAAGGTATCCGAGTATTGGATGCCACCCATATTGTAGCTGGCCCTTTCTGTTCAATGATACTAGCTGATATGGGAGCGGAAGTGATCAAAATTGAAAGACCATTAACAGGCGAGCTCGCCAGGAAAAATGCACCTCTGATATCTAATGAAAACGGAGAGTCTGTAAGTGCTAGATTTTTATCAGTTAATCGAAATAAAAAAAGTATTGCCTTAGATCTAAGAGACTCTCTATGCAAAAAAGCATTTACCAATATGTTAAAAGAGTCAGATGTACTTTTAGATAATTGGGGGCCCGGATCTTTCTCAAGATTGGGTTTCGATTATGACACACTGAATAATATAAACCCTAGGCTGATATATGCCACTATTACGGGATATGGCAACTCTCCTAAAAATAGTCCGTACGGAACTTGGCCTGCCAATAACCTGAACGCACAAGCAATGGGAGGGTGGATGGAAATCACTGGTGACCCTGACAGAGCCCCAAAGGCGGTAGGTGATAATATTGGAGACTCCGTACCAGGAGTTTGGACTGCACTCGCTATAGTTCTCGCATTGCAATCACGTAACAAGACTGGGACAGGACAATTTATTGATATGGCTATGTATGATTGTATGGCGTCACATATGGTCAGCGCTATGTCACACCTAGAGGCAACCGGTGAAATTACGTCTCGAAGCAGGGAAAATGTTGTAAACGCTCAACTAACGCTAAAAACCAATGATGGATATGTCGTTTTAGCAGGGGCTGGACCTAGTACAGGAGGAGAACAAAAATTCAGCAGGCTCTGGAAACTCTTGGATAGAGAGGAACTCATAAACGATCCCAGATATTTAGGGATAGGCATCACAGGAGATTTCTATTTTTCCAATATTCTTCCAGAAATTGAGAGTTGGACTAAAGATAAAAGCCGTATGTTAGTTACAACTGAACTTACCAAACTAGGGTTTTCAATGGGAATTGTCCAAAATGCGAAAGACCTGTACAACTGTCCCCAGCTAGCATCTAGAGGCATGTTTATAGATGTAGGAGACACTTTAGGAGGGCAATTCAGAACTATTGGAAACCCAATTAATATAAATAACAGCGCTAATCTCCCTGCTAACGACCCTCCGACATTAGGACTACATACCCACGAATTACTTGGCAGTCTCGGACAATTGACTACTGAAGAACTCGCATATTTACAAGAGAACAACTTGATTTCTTAAATAGTAATTTTCCTATAAAATACCGAATACATGAAGAGGAGGATAGCCATGGATGGAGTATCAGCTATAGCGAAAATTCTAAAAGCCGAAGGAGTAGATTTCATCGGATGCGTACCCTATCAGCCTTTGTTAGAAGCAGCTGCACGAGAAGATATCAAACCTATTATATTCAGACTAGAATCTACCGGCATCCATATGGTAGATGGTTACTCTAGAATAACTAATGGGAAAAGGATAGGAGTATTCATGATGCAAAATGGACCAGGGGCAGAAAATGGGTTCGGAGGAGTAGCCCAGGCATATTCTGAATCTGTACCTATATTACTTCTACCTGCAGGAATGCCTAGAAGCAAAAGAGGTGTACACCCTAATTTCTACCCAACAAAAAGTTATGAAACAATCACTAAATGGTCAGAAGAAATGAACACTGTCGAACGTATACCTGATTTATTGCGACGCGCATTTACAAAATTAAGATCTGGAAGACCAGGACCAGTGCTACTAGAAATACCACAAGACATCGCTGAAGGAAACATTGATGACGACGAAGTATATAATTACATCCCTCCAACACCACTAAAACAAGCCGGGGATCCAACTGCAGTAAAACAAGCCGCAAAAGCTCTACTAGCAGCTTCTCACCCCGTTATCCATGCAGGTCAAGGTGTACTATACGCCGAAGCAACCGATGAGCTTATTCAGATTGCAGAATTTTTACAGTGTCCCGTCATGACGACACTTCCCGGTAAAAGTGCTTTTCCTCATAATCACCCTCTTCATATAGGTACTGGTAGCCCTAGTACCACAAGTGCTGTTCACAAATACTTACCCGCATCAGATCTCATATTTGGGGTTGGATGTAGTTTCACTAAAACTAATTTCACTGTACCAATCAAAGGTTCAAAAGTATTAATCCATACTACAAACGACGAAGATGCAATTAACCGAGAATACCATACGCAGTATCCTATCCTAGGTGACAGCAAATTAGTATTAAACCAATTACTTGAAGAATTACATTCAATATCAGCACCGAAACCAACCAATCATGAACTCCAACAAGACATTCAAAATCTACATAGAACATGGATCCAGTCCTGGGAGCACAAATTAAAATCTAACGAGACACCTTTGAACCCGTATCGAGTGGTTTGGGACCTCATGCATACAGTGGACTTAGACAATACTATAATCACCCACGAATCTGGTAGTGCACGAGAATACCTAGGTCCTTTCTGGGAAGCTAGAGATCCTCGAAGCTTTATTGGCTGGGGCAAATCTACACAACTTGGTTACAGTTTAGGTTTAGCTATGGGGGCTAAATTAGCAGCTCCAGAAAAACTTGTGATAAACGTTATGGGGGACTTAGCGTTCAGTACAGTAGGAATTGATATCGAAACCGCTGTTAGATGCAATATACCGATACTAACAGTCATAATTAACAATGCATACATGTCTATTTATGATGATAGAAGATTCCCCGTTGCAGTGGAAAAGTACAATATAAAAGAATTATCCGGAGAATTTACCGATATGTGCTCCTCGCTAGGTGCTTTCGCGCAACAAGTCAAAGACCCTGCAGAAATAATTCCTGCAATCAATCGTGCTATCGAAAAAACCAAACAAGGACAGCCGGCTGTGTTGGAATTCATGACAAGAGATGAAGGAGAGTATTCTAAGTTTGCCTTCTAATGCTGATCATACATAAAGAAGTTGAGTAGCAAAAAAATCAAATATAAACATATAATAATATATCTTATTGGGTTTTCTCTTATAGTAAATGGACTGTCATGTTTGATTACCCCCGAATCTAATGTGATTCAAACCGAAACCATGAATACTACTATAGGTGACATCATTACTAGACCACCTCAAATATCAGAAATGCAGATTAAAATCGAACAAACCTATGAGGAGCTTCCTGCCCAAACAAGTATCCCTACCAAAAGTGTTTCACAATCCACTATTACTCCTGTACCTTCACCAACTCCTGAGCCTGCTTTAATCCCGACAGATGTTCCAATTACCAATACAATTATGGATCCGACTCCAATCCCTCAACCATCAGAAAATTTAGATCCTAACACTGCCGTAATTATCACAATAGAGATAGAACTTCCTGAATTAAAACAAAAAATGGAAGCAGATATATTATCTGTAATTAGCAAGAACAATTCCTACTGGCTTGAGATTCAGGTGCATTCTGACAATGAAACATACGATAATATAATTAAAAACATTATTGTGAATGACTCTTATGAATATGTAGTCAGGTTATCTAAGTTTAGTCCAAATACATATAGAGGAAAATTCAATATTGATGACCACTTGTTGAAAGAAAAAACTTTAAAATGGATAGATAATAATCTGATTTTTCGGGTTGCTAACTTCCCAGAACGTGTTGCGTGTACAGGAAGTATGAGGCCTATTATCCACTGTGGAGATAAGGTAATCTACGAACCCGCAAATCATGGAGAACCTCTACAAGTAGGAGACATCATAACTTTCCGGCAAATGGTCGAAGATATTGACGCATCTACCGAATGCCCGGTATACGATAATGTCATAACAATTGTAGAAGGCTATATCATCCATCGTATAGTCCAGGTGCTCTCTAGTTACAACATCAACCGTTACATGACTAGAGGCGACAATAACCCAGAACAGGATTCATGCCTTGTCAAAGAAGAACACATAATATTTAAAACCATTGAGATCATCCCAAGGTACTATGTGATAAATGACACAAAATATGATGAGAATCAGATGCGCCACCAAGAACTACTAAAAGAGAGGGATTCATTAATGAATGATTACGACTCAGCCCTTTCACAATATAATACCTATAGGACTTTAGATGCCGCCCAAATTTTAACCAATGTGGTTAATCAACTAGAGAAAAATCTTGTATCATTGACTGACGTTCAACAAGGAATCACAGATGCAGTATCATGGGAGGAATAGGAGGGTTTCATATGAAATACTTTAAAGAAACAACTGGACGAGCATACAAAGAATTAGCCAAAGGAGCACGAACACAGACATTCTGGGGAGAAAATATATTATTGTCTCTAGTAACAATAGATAGTGATAGTGAAGTACCTTGGCATACCCACCCACATGAGCAAGCAGGTATTTTAGTCGAAGGTGAGCTAGAGATGGGAATCGGAGACGAAGTAAAAATACTCCATCCAGGCGACATGTACATAATTCCAGGAGATTTGGAACATTATGCTAAAACATCTTCCAAATCCGCCGTTGCTCTTGATATTTTTAGCCCCGTAAGGGAAGAATTTAAGTACTAGAGGCTACCAGCCTACCACACAGCCATCTTTTCTGGGTTCAGAACCTCCACTCAGTACACCTGTTTCGGGGTTTCTCATGATCACTTGCGCACCTCCCATTCCAACCCTGGCATGACCAGAAATTAATTGAATATTATGCCCCATCCCTCTCAAAGTTGAGACGATACCGGGATCTATACCTTCTTCTAGGAAAACACCAGATGGCGAGACCATAAATCTTAAAGCATTGATAGCCTTTTGTACGTCCATGCCATGATCAACTATATCGCTAATTATTTGAAGGTGGGCCTGAGGCTGCATGTAACCTCCCATGATCCCATAACACAAGAACAAATCATCTCCTTTAGTTGCCATAGCTGGGATTATAGTATGAAATGGTCTCTTATTAGGCTCCAAAGCATTTAGATGATCTTTATCCAACTCAAATAGTGAACCGCGGTTTTGTAGTACTATTCCAGTTTCAGGAACTACGAGTCCGCTCCCGAAGTTAGTAAAAATACTATTAATAAAAGAACAGGCGTTACCATCTTTATCTACGCAAGATATATATACTGTATCCCCATCTTTCATTACATCTCCGTAAGGCACATCCTGCATAGCTTTACTTGGGTCTATCAGGCTCCGTCTTGCTGCTGCATATTCCTTGGAAAGCAAAGCTTTAGTAGGGACATCAGACACTCTAGGATCAGCAACGTATTGTCCCGCGTCTGCAAATGCCAACCTAATTGCTTCGATCATGTGATGATACGTTTCAACAGTTTGAGATCCCATTCCTGAAACATCAAACTCTTCAACAATATTCATTGCCTCTAGCGCCACGATGCCTTGCCCTGCAGGCGGACATTCCCAGCAGGTAACCCCTCGGTAATCTGTACTTATGGCTTCATCCCAATCTGAATGGTGATTCTTTAAATCATCCTCGGTAACCCAACCTCCAAGTTGTTGAACGTAATCTGCAATTCTTTTCCCGATATCTCCGGTATAAAATGCCTCTGAACCTCCTTCGGCAATAGCTTGGAGAGTTTTACCTAAGGTTGGTAATTTAACAAAATCTCCTTCATTAGGGCCTTTGCCCGAGAATAAAAATTCATTTCCTGATGGATACTGCAAAAGTTTATCTTCTTGGCTCTTCCATTGGTAAGATATTATGTCCGAAACCGCAAATCCATTAATAGCATAATTAATTGCTGGTTTTAGCACTTCAGAAAGGGTCATATTCCCATATTCATTCATGATAGTTTCCCAACCATGAACAGTACCTGGGACAGATACGGAATAAGGTCCTATATCGGGTAATTTAGAAAAACCTTTGGATTGAAGTTCTGCAATAGATGCGCCCGAACCTGATCTTCCACTGCCATTTAGAGAGACCACTTTTTTGGTATCAGACATTCTAATCAGGGCGAACATGTCACCACCTATTCCCGTAGACTCTGGTTCCACAACATTAAGGACCGCAGCAGCAGCAACACATGCATCAATCGCATTTCCTCCCTCAAATAATACTTTTAACCCTGCTATAGCCGCCAACGGTTGGCTTGTAGCTATCATTCCATTATTCCCGTGAACAGTTGATCTTCTAGAATCAAAAAACATTCTTACCCTCTCGTCATTATCATGCACCAACAATATTTCATAATTGCGCACACTTATATTTGAGTATATTATAGCCCTACAGACCGATAATTTTCATTACAGGAGTTTAGCATGGCAATCACAGTAGGAGAACAAGCCCCTCAATTCACACTTTACGATACTGATAAGAACCAAGTGTCTCTAAGTGATTTTAAAGGGCAAAACGTAATATTAAGCTTTTTCCCAGGTGCATTCACTGGTGTGTGCAACACAATGGCTTGTACTCTAGATGAACGATCAGGAGATTTTAATTCCCTTAATGCTACAGTACTCGCAATTTCTGTAGACTCTATTTTTTCACAACAAGTGTGGAAAGAACAAAATAACATGAGTTACACAGTACTAAGTGACTATAATCGAGAGGTCATTACATCTTACGACGTCATATGGGAAAATCTAGCTGCACTGGAAGGATACAACACTGCTAACCGGGCAGTATTCATCATAAATTCTCAAGGAACTGTATCATACGCTTGGGTGGCTCCAAATCCTGGAGTTGAACCAAATTATGACGAGATTGTAGCTACTTTGGGAACCTTAAACTAAATTACGAGGTAATACTTATGCCAAACAACAACGATAAGCAGGCATTCATATTTGATGTATTCGGCACGGTAGTTAACTGGAGAGGAAGCATAATCTCCCAAGGTGAAAATTTTGGAGCCAAATACAATATTCAAACTGACTGGGAAGCATTCGCAGACAAATGGCGAGGCAAGTACCAACCATTCATGGATAAAGTCAGAAATGAAGAAATCCCTTGGACAAATCTAGATGCCCTGCACAAGATGGCTCTAATCGAATTGTTAGAAGAATTAGAAATTAACAATCTCTCTGAAAACCAAATCGAGGAACTCAATTATTTCTGGCATAATTTACGCCCATGGTCAGACACAGTAGCAGGACTTTACAGACTCAAAAACAAATACATCATCGCTCCTATGTCAAATGGAAACATACGGCTCATGACCGACATGGCTAAAAATGGAAACTTGCCTTGGGACTGTATACTGGGAGCAGAGGTCGCGAAGCACTATAAGCCACACCCTAGAAGTTACCTGACAGCCGTTGAACTTCTTGGACTTACTCCTGATCAAGTCGTGATGACTGCGGCACATGAAAGAGACCTTCTAGCCGCACAGAAGGTTGGGCTCAAAACTGCATTTGTAGCGCGCCCTATGGAGTTTGGCACCCTTAATACCAATTTACCAAACCCTCAAAATCACCCTTTTGATTATTACGCGACTAGTTTTGTTGACTTAGCAAGCCAAGTAGGAGCATAACTTTTAGACAGCTCCTGCTCCAAGCTCACACACTTCGGCTACTAATCGATAAGAATACTCCCGATCTTGATAATCGTGACAAATCGTTACTATACTCAGGTCGGGAGTTTGATAATCTTCCGAAATCTTGTCAAGAGCTTGCTTGACTGTATGTGGACTACCATCCACACAGTTCTTCGCATAATTCTGAACAAATTCTAATTCATCAATCATATACTGATAATTAGAAGCGAACTCAGGGGAAGGTATACCCTTGGCTCTTCCTGTAATCGAAAATAACCTCCCCAGATTCCGAGAAGCGGACAACCGTTTCGCCTCTTCATCTGTATCTGCACACACCACATGAACTCCGACATTTACCAAAGGTTCTGCCAAAAATTCTGACGGCTCAAAATTTTTCCTGTAAGCATCAACAATCAATGGTCCCTCAGATGAACCCATCCCGAAAAAATGTGCATAAGCAAATGGCAAACCCATTTGTGCTGCCATAAACGCACTCTCATATTTGGAACCTAACAACCAAACTTTTGGAACCGATTGACCTTTATGACCGATTGTCACATTGCTAAAAGGATTCTCTTCAACATGTTTATCGGTCAAAAAATTAAGCACATCCGAGACTTGCTTAGGATAATGCTGAGGACCTAAAGGAGGCGATGGAAATGATAAAGCAGAAGCAGTTAATTGATCACTTCCTGGGGCTCTACCAAGGCCTAACTCAATTCTTCCAGGGAAAAACAAATTAAGCATATTAAACACTTCAGCCACTTTGAAAGCGCTGTAATGAGTCAACATCACACCTCCACTCCCAACATTGATTGATCGGGTGTTAGCAGCTATCTGCCCGATTAGAATTTCAGGCGATGTACCTGCAAAGTTCGCTATATTGTGGTGTTCAGCTACCCAATATCTAGCATACCCGAACTTTTCTACCGCCTTTGCCAACGCCACAGTTTCATTCAATGCATCAGCAGCAGATCCATTCATCCTTATGGGCGATTGGTCAACTACACTTAATTTCAATTTAACTGGCATCATCCCTCTCGTTTGTTCCTATTTTACATCAATACTTACAAATGCACATACGCAAACCCCGAATGACTCTGGTACGATTTCCGCTTTATTTTTAACGTTTTAAGTATTTCTTTAGGTTTATAAGAGCCTATTTAGTCAAAATTGTATTTATTTTCGTTATTTGTTAACGCAAAACATATCATTATTGACCTAAAGCCTATTGACAAAGTTTCTGCGTAAGACAATAATAATATCGTTTGGCAGGAGCTACTTGCTCCAAATAATTGAAGAGATAATAAGGAAGTTTTGTGAAGCCTGACATTGTAATGGAGGCACCCAAACACAGCCCAGTAATCATCGCCATCATAGTAATAATTTCAACCCTCTTAACTGCATCTTGTATTAACTCCAAATCCTCAATCATTTATATCACTGGTCCACAGCAAGTCACATCATTAGCCGAAACATTATCAGATGAGTATTACATATTAACTGAAGGTCGCGTGCAATCTATAGTGAAAGCATCCAATTCGGATGGTGCATTCGAAGATCTATGTTCTGGCAAAAACCATATTACTATCGCGTCTAGACCGATTTCCAGGACTGAACTCATACGATGCAATGACTCAAGCATAAAAGTAGTTGAATTTCCCATAGCCACCTCACCAATAGTGGTAGCAGTTCATCCACTCAATCAACAGAATTTTAAGTGCTTATCCACAGAAGAATTAAGTGCCTTTTGGAACGGACATCACGATCTGGAACTTACCCTTTACAAACCTTCAAATAATTCTGACTTGTTTACACATTTGGACCAAATATTGGGAGCTGGAGAATCCAATCCAACGTCAAAATCTCAGTCACCAAATACGATGGTCACCAATTTACTCAACGACATAAACGGAATTGCCTACTTGGACTATGCAACATTTTTTGCTGGTAAAGACTACCTTTTACCGATTGGAATACAAGAAACACCAGGGACATGCTACATACCCGACCATACAAATGCGAACAGCGGCTCCTACACCTACTTAAATCAAAATTTATTTTTCTATTTCAGGCATGATCTACTAAAAAAAGACTATCTTTCTGAATTTGCAACGATGATCCTTGATGAATCTTACATCAACATTATAACTAATCTTGGTTACACCACATTGGATTCAACCGTATACGCAGAGAACCGTATTCTCCTAGCCGAACGGACGGCTGGATCTCGCTATACAGAAAAGAATCAAAATATAGGAGGTATAAAATAAACAATTCTTACCTGAAATTTGTATACAAGCTATAAAAACATATTGGAGAAAATACAAACAAAATGA
>CAYFGT010000017.1:0-27700 GCA_964343075.1 uncultured Dehalococcoidia bacterium
CTGTGGCGAGCGTAGCCAAGTGGTCTAAGGCGCCTGGTTGTGGTTCAGGAGATCGTGGGTTCGAATCCCATCGCTCGCCCCATGGTAATTTGCCACCGTAGGGTTTCTGTGCGCCTGTAGCTCAATGGATAGAGCACTAGTCTTCGGAACTAGGTGTTGGGGGTTCGAGTCCCTCCAGGCGTGCCACCCATAAATTCCAATGGACTTAAATGAACACAAAACCAAATAGCAGCACAGACAATACAATTTCTTGGCATCCTTGGGATGCAGATGCGTTTAAACTGGCGCAGACGGCTGACAAACCAATTTTACTAATGATCACCGCCCAATGGTGTTATTGGTGCCACGTCATGCTTGAAGACTCTTATATGGACCCTGATGTTATATCCTTCGTGAACGACAGATACATACCAATACTAGTAGATAATGATCGAAGGCCCGAAATCAATTTCAGATATAACGTGGGAGGATGGCCTACAACTGCTGTATTGACACCTCATGGAGGGATGTTGGCAGGAGCTACATATCTAACGCCAGACCAACTTCTGTCGATGCTTTATGAAATCTCGGAAGCTTACTTGCAAGACAAACCCGGTCTTTACGACCGAGCCAGAGAGTTATTTCTTCAGCACCAACAACGGGCTTCTAGGGTAGGATTACAAGACGTTAACATCGAAGCCGCCCCAAGGGTACTAGACCATGGACTGATTGAGTCCATTTGCAGGATGAGTGTTGGCACATATGACCCGGTGTATGGCGGGTTCGGGTACGAACCGAAGTTCCCCAATGCTCCTATCTTATCTCTGATGTCTCATTTCTATGCTCGTACCGGAGAACTTTTTTTTGAAATCATCATCAGAAAAACCTTAGATGCATTACAAGCATCACCTATGCATGACGACCAAACCGGCGGTTTTTTTCGTTACACCAAGACCAGAGATTGGAGAGACCCCCAATACGAGAAGTTATTAGAAGATAACATAGTAATCGCGTCAGCATATTTCAATGCCGGACTTTCTCTGAATGAACCCAAATATTTAGAAACATTCAACAAGACAATTAGTTTTATCCATGACACTTTATATGACTCCTCATCTCTAAGCTACAGAGGAAGTATAGGAGCAGATTCAGACTACTTCAGGTTAAACAGCGCCCAACGGTTAACCGAAACACCTCCATCCACTGACCCTTATAGTTACTTATCAGCTACTGCTAAATACCTGTCTGTTGTCTTGCAAGCAAAACTCGCACAAATACCCATAGAAATCGACCATTCTACCTTTGATGACATTTTGACTAACTTGTACGAAAAAGTTTCGTCTCCTGTAACAGTACATGCATATCAAGGCAAAAATGCGGGCCAACCGACTAACCTGCTAGTGGATTTAGCTGCAGTGGCAGAGTCGCTCGGATTAGCAATACAAACCAATACCCTGTCTAAAGAACAATGGCTCTCTCCTTTAACTTCTTTGATAGAAACGATGATGTTAACGTATTATGACGAGCGGCGGGGAGGTTTCTTTGATATTCCTCAAGGCGTTAGACAACCTGGATACATGGGAATACGCGAAAAGCCACTACCGGAGAATCTAACCGCCATTAAGGCGTTAATTGCTTATCATAAAGCCCTTGGGGGAGCACCATACGCGGATGCCATTAGAATCACCTTATTAGCATTTTTGGACGTGTATGGAGAATACGGAGAACATTCAGCAGACTATGGTTTAGTCGCATCGATATATTTGGATCTGGCCGGATTAGACCATCTATCAGCCTAAAGGGCAGTTAATGGAAAAATGTCATAAAAACACGCATAATACACTTACTACGCACAGGAGTACCATTTGAACAACACAAGAACCAATTGTGGAGAGGTCTCAGATTCCCACATTAACACAGACATAACCCTGAAAGGATGGGTTGCCAATCGACGGGATCACGGCGGATTAATTTTCATCGACCTAAGAGATAGGTCAGGCATCATTCAGGTCACAGTAAACCCTGATGAAAATTCAGAAGCTCACATAGCAGCAGAAAACGTACGTTCAGAATGGGTCCTCGAAATTACAGGAACCGTTAACCTCAGGCCTGAAGGGACTCAAAATGATAACCTTCCGACGGGGATGTACGAAGTATCGGCCACCCATATCACCGTCCTAAACCCATCACTAACGCCGCCTTTCTACATCGAAGACGGAGTAGAAGTAGATGAAGCGCTACGCTTAAAGTACCGTTATTTAGACCTACGGCGGCCCGAAATGTTCAACCTTTTACAACTAAGGTACAAAGTGACCAAATTTATTCGGGATTTCCTAGATAAAGAAGGATTTTTGGAAATCGAAACGCCGATTTTGACAAAAAGCACTCCAGAGGGGGCTCGAGATTTCTTAGTGCCTAGTAGACTACAACCAGGATCATTTTACGCTCTCCCACAATCCCCTCAGCAAATGAAACAACTCCTTATGGTGGCGGGCGTCGAAAAATATTTTCAAATCGCACGTTGTTTCCGAGACGAAGACCTAAGAGCTGATAGACAGCCAGAATTCACCCAATTAGATATTGAAATGAGTTTTGTAACCGAAGAAGACATTTATGATCTCACTGAAAGACTTTATACCCAGATGATTTCTACTGTTCAACCCGAGCGAGACATGGTTACACCGTTCCCTAGAATCACATATGATGTAGCAATGTCCAAATACGGATCTGACAAACCTGATTTGAGATTTGGCCTCCCTATGACTGACATCACCTCAATAGCTGCCAAAACAGAGTTTCAGGTATTCAAAACCGTCATTAACAATGGTGGTTTTATCAAAGCAATCTGCGTACCTGGAGAGGGTTCATTAAGCAACAATGGTATTAGGAATTTGAATAGGATCGCATCCGAAGTGGGTTCACCCGGACTCGCACATATCAGGATATCTGACACCGAAACATTGTTTTCACCGGGTTTAACCATGGACGTCACAATCCTCCAGGAATTAAAGGACCAGCTTGACTCGTCAGGAACCGATCTGATTCTAATAATGGCTGGAATGGAACCCCAAGTCAGCGTTATGCTTGGAGAATTCAGATTGCGGGTTGGGGAATTCTTCAAGCTGATTGACCAGAACAAGCTATCTTTCTGTTTCGTGACAGAATTTCCATTATTCGAGAAAGATCCAAACAGCGGAGGTTGGACATCTTCGCATCATCCTTTCACAGCACCCCAAGAATCCGATTACGGAAAGCTCAGCGAAGGAGACTACGGGAACATTAAAAGTAAAGCATACGACTTGGTATGCAATGGAATGGAACTTGCCAGCGGCAGTATCCGAATCCATAATCAAGACACTCAGACTAAAGTGTTCCAAATTCTTGGACACAATCAAGAAGAAATTCAATCTCAATTCGGTCAAATCATTGAGGCGTTCCAATATGGGGCTC
Organism: uncultured Dehalococcoidia bacterium; assembly: GCA_964343075.1. Lineage (GTDB taxonomy): Bacteria > Chloroflexota > Dehalococcoidia > Lucifugimonadales > UBA3495 > UBA2588. The sequence continues at coordinate 3,430 of CAYFGT010000017.1, forward strand.
CTCCTCATGGAGGGATAGCTCCTGGCATTGATAGATTGATAGCTATTTTATCCGGTTCAGAGTCAATCCGAGATGTTATCGCCTTCCCCAAAACACAAAGCGGGACGGACCTGTTATTTAGTGCGCCGTCTTCAGTGACAATAGAACAACTAGCTGATTTGGGTATCAGCTTAAAGCAAAATTAGGAGGAATTTTCATGAACAATTTTGACTACACCGGCCTTTTTTCACAAACTTCTAGGAACAAGACCCCCAACACTCACGCCCATGCGAAATATGATTTTGCTGTAGCGTATCCGGACCCTGAATCATTACCTTTAAACGAACTGGTGCAATCGCTGCAGACAGCCTTAGATCGTGAAGGCAAAGAATTAGCTTATTATGAAGACTTGGTCGGTCTACACGGTTTACGGGCCTTAGTGGCTGAAAAATTAAACCGAGATCGCAAAATGGATATTTCAGCCAGTGACGTTGTAATCACCTCAGGGTCAGGCGAAGCAATTAGCATGGTTATCCAGGCATTAACAGATCCAGGGGATGTGATCATTACTGAAAAGTTTGTTTATTCCGGTACTCTGAACCAGATGCAAAGATTCGACGCAGATGTTAGAGCCGTCGAATGTGACGACTCAGGCATTGACGTCACAGCACTTGAAGCCCTGATAAAGGACGTTTTAAAACAAGGCAAGAAAATCAAATGCCTTTATACAATCCCTACCTTCCAAAACCCTATTGGCTGGACCATGCCCGAGGACAGAAGAAAAGATGTAATCGCAATATGCCATAAATATGACATCCCTATATTCGAAGATGACTGTTATTTTGATCTCCGTTACGAAGGGGACGATGTAGATTCATTTTATTCCATGGACACCAGAGGCCAGACAATCTACGTTGGATCATTCTCAAAAATCATTGCCCCAGGAATGCGCCTTGGTTATCTAATCGCTCCTGAAGAGGTCCGAAACAGAGCGTGCAGCTTTAAGGCAGGAGCTACAAACCCTTTTGCATCGTTGGCTGTTCAAGAATACCTAACTAACCACATGTACGATCACATAGATGATCAAAATACAGCATTCAGACAAAAGCGGGATTCAATGCTCTCAGCATTAGGTGAATCCTTAGGCTCTAGGGCAGAATGGAATGTCCCGCAAGGGGGATTGTACATATGGGTAAAATTCCCAGAAGGTACAGATATGGAAGCCTTTCAACAAACCTGTTTTGACGAAGGGGTTGGATATCTAAACGGAAAAGGGTATTCCCCTGAAGGGATTGGAGAAAATTATGTTCGGTTATGCTTTGGACATGCGACCGTAGAGGATTGTTACCAAGGAACTCTTGAGTTCGTCCGTATACTAGAAAAACACAATATTATATAAATTCATGTCCTTATTTAACGAGGTTTGATGCCTACCCATATATTACTACTAGGAAGCGGAGAACTTGGCAAAGAATTTTGCATTAGTGCAAAGCGCCTTGGAGCGTTCGTCACAGCGTGTGATAATTACGACAATGCACCTGCGATGCAGGTGGCTGACGACTACAGAGTATTCAATATGCTTAACGGAGACTTGCTAGAAGATGTCATCTCCCAAATCAAGCCGGACCTGATCATTCCGGAAATAGAAGCATTACGTACAGAAACTTTGGCGTCAAAAGAGGAAAAGGGGTTCGTCGTTATACCCACTGCAAGGGCAGTGAACCTTACGATGAACCGCGATCGAATCCGGAATCGTGCTGTAGAACTGGGATTAAAAACTGCTAGATTCGCCTATGCAACTAGTCAAGCTGAACTAGCACAACAATTACCCAACATTGGTCTCCCCTGTGTAGTTAAACCGGTCATGAGCTCAAGTGGTAAAGGGCAGACAGTAGTACGTAATGCCTCTGACGTAAGTGATGCGTGGAATTACGCAGTAGATGGAATGAGAGGAGATCGCCCGACTGTCATACTGGAAGAATTCATCAATTTTGATTACGAAATTACTCTATTAACTGTCCGTACGGTTACCGGTGAAACTCTGTTTTGCCCAAGCATAGGCCATGTACAAGTTGACGGCGATTACAGATATAGCTGGCAGCCCGCGATTATCGGCCGGAACGGCATACCTTCAGAGATTGAACAAAAAGCTCAAGCCATGGCTCAGCTTATCACGGACGACCTCGGAGGGGTTGGCATCTTCGGAGTAGAATTTTTCATTTGCAACGACCAGCCAATATTCAGTGAACTCAGCCCAAGACCCCACGATACTGGAATGGTAACGATGTACACTCAAAACCTCTCAGAATTTGATCTTCACGCACGTGCGGTGTTGGGTTTTCCAATTCCGGAGATCTCTTTGCTAAGGCATGGTGCATCCCACGTTATACTCGCCAGCGAAGAAGCAGATTCTTTCCATTATGTAGGAATAGACGCCGCCTTGGCCATCCCCAAAACCGATGTCAGAATTTTTGGTAAGCCAAGCACTCGACCCCAAAGAAGGATGGGGGTAGTCCTCGGACCTAGTGTCGAAATTGCTACCAAAGCAGCAAACCTGATAACGGTAGTTACAGATTCTACCCTCTAAAGTCGAATTGCTCGAGCAGGTCGCCAATCGACTGCCTGAATCCTGAGTATTCCAATTCCCCATACGGTAGCATTGCCGCTCCAGACCACCCTTGAGAACGCATTTCTATCCCTTTCTCTTGAGCCTTTAAGCGAGTGTAATCCCAGGATTGATTATCAAAGAAATCAGCATACGAGTTGGAAAAACTTCCATCGGCGGCTAGAGAGAATCCTACACAAGATACTAACGGAAGGCAATACATTCCCGTTACCGGAGTATTGATTGGAACTGGCATCAATGGCATCACATGAGACCCACGAGCATCCCCCCCGATGTAATGGGCTTTCGCAAAAGGAGAAATTAGCTCTTCCGGCGCTGGAAAAATCCCTTGGTTTCTTACTAAAGCCACAGGATCATCTTTCCCTGTGTAGGTGCCCGCAATATTATGCATACGGGTAGCAGATACAGCAGCCGCCACTTGGCCACTATATCTAGAAACGATCGAATCAATACCGAATCTCTCGTTGTCACGCAGTAACACAGTAATTTTGTAGTAATCTTCAGGAGCATTCAGGCTGATGATACTATCTCCATCAGTATTGTCCATGTCTATGATATTGAAGGTAAATCCTTCACCTAGCCTCGGTAACATCAGTCCACCACAATACATAGGATCAGCAAATCCTAGAAACAAAGGCAGGTTATATGCACCGGGACCACATTTGTCTGCCGCCAACACCATAAACGACTCCGCAGGGCGCATCGGATTCTGTTTACCTGGTTCATGTTCGAATTCGATCTCTGCAACAGCTGGACCGGCACCCCTTATATTGCTAGACGGAGCATCAGCCAATAGATCTTGACCAGCGCCATACAGACCGTGTTTTGCAGCGATATCCGTACAATGCAGGAAGGTTTTCCACGCAAATTGGTGCACGTCAGTGTCATCTTTCCCGTGTGTATGTGAGGCCGTGATACAAATGTCATCGCCTGTATGGGTGACAAACGCGTCAATCAGTAGTCCGCTAGCCACCGCATCTTTGGCATCTTGCCGGGCTGCTTCCATCATTGCTTCAGATGGCTGAGTATGACCCCCTATGGATCCGACGTCAGCTTTCAAAATTGACAAAGTTATTTTCATTGCTCCCCCCGTTTATGTAAAGTTCTCGTGATACTATACCACGTATTTGTCCCTTATCAGAGCTGTTCTTGTCTCAATTTTATGTTGAGTTGGTCGCCTTTGTATGGGATAATTTTCAGGTGAGTCAGTTTTAGGTACAAATTTGCTATGGATCCAATGAACATTTTATTTTCTGTCTTTTCTCTAGGGATAATTACTTTATGGGCCGCCCGTTTAGCAATGCGTAGAGGCAAGAGTCCCTATGTATGGGGTGGAGCAGCACTGGGTTTGTCCGTTATCCCTTTACTGATACCTGGGCTCGCAGGATTACAAATTCTGGGAATTATCCCCGTAGTTATCCTTATGATAAACCCCCCAGTCAGTAACAAAAAAAAGGTAACCACTGCAAACAGGTTTTGTCCGTACTGCGGTGCATTACAAGCCCCTATTTATAACCCTGATACTCACGAACATCCATCAATCGAATGGACCTGTACAGGTTGTGATCGCTCAGTAACCGAGTACTCCGCCCCAACGGTTACTTCCGAGCCAACGCCTATCGACTCCACAGGTGACCGAAGCCCTATCGTCGCACCTGCAGATCAAGAAAGTGAACAAGACTTACTCCTAGAACCAGAGGAGTCACTAACCCCAACGCCAAGTCCCACTATCACGCCTCCTAGGGTCACTCCACAAATCTTCACAGCGCGTGGCAAAGAACTACTAGAGCAGAACAAAACCACTGAGGCGGTTGATCAATTTACTAAAGCATTAGCACTAGACAAAGCTTTCGTTGAGGCACTGACCTATAGAATCCAAGCGTACCAAACACTTGGCCTGAACGACTTGGCTGCAGAGGACCAGGCATCCCTTGCTTCTTTGTCCTGATTAAACAGCCATTATATGGAATCCTGCATCAACAGGAATAACCGCCCCTGTTATACCAGAAGACATATCGCTAACTAAAAACAAGGCGGTGTTGGCAACTTCTTCAGAAGATATATTCCTCTTCATAGGGGCCCTATCAGCATGTATTTTTTTCATATCAAGAAAACCACTGATACCACGAGCTGCCAATGTGTCCAGCGGGCCGGCGGAAATCGCATTAACTCGTATCTTGTCCGGGCCATGCTCGAAGGCCAGCTGACGAACGCTATGTTCCAGAGCGGCTTTAGCAGTACCCATAACGTTATAACCGGGATAAACATTGTGAGCCGCGTCAAATGTCATCGTTATTATGCTTCCGCCCTCTTCCATTAATTCAGTTGCCCATTTTGTTATGGGGATCAATGTAAAAGCGCTTATATCAAGAGCCACTTGAAAGCCTTCTCTTGTGGTATCGGTAAAGCGGCCGGAAAGTTCTTCTTTATTCGCAAAGGCAATGCTATGAACGACAAAAGAGATCGAGCCAAATTTTTCTTTGACAATCTGGAAAGCCTGTTCTAAATCCACATCTGAGCTAGCATCACAAGGGATCAAAATCGGATCGCGCAATTCATCCGCCAATTTTTCAACGCGAGATTTCAATCGTTCATTCTGGTAAGCGAGGCCGATCTGTGCCCCATAAGAATCAAGTTTCTTCGCAATCGCCCAAGCAATACTTCTCTCGTTAGCTACCCCAAAGATAATGCCTGTCTTTCCTTTCAAATCCACTGTCCCTATTCTCCTTTAGTTCAATTCGTTGGTATTGTATTAGGCTAGTCTATGTTTGGCAAAACATCATTGACGAACCGCCTGAGTTGCGACAACTGGTCAAAGGAAGCAAATCTTACGATCACCGTAGTCGCCCCACTTTGGGCATAGCTGTTAATCCGTTCGATTATTCGCGAGGGGGAACCAAACGGACCCCAAGCATCACCCCAGATGTTGGCTCCATAATACTCTGTTAAAAATGCGGTCGCTTCATCGAATGCATTTTTGTCATTTGAGTCAATATTAATAGTCACGTACATGATCTTCTCTACGGGGACACCTTTCTCATAATTTGAATCTCGGAAAGCATCGAACATTCGGGACCCTTTCTCAAATTCTTCAGGGGAATCCGTGATAGAAATAAACCCATCACCATATCTTGCCGCCCGTTGAAATTGGATGTCCAGCCCATGTCTGGCATGAGCCGCTACTACAATGGCAAAAGGATTTTCGTCCTTTTGATTCATCTCCAATTTTGAGATCTGGTAATAATCGCCTTTAAAATCAACCAGTTTGTGATTCCTAGAGGTGTGTAAGATCTCGAGCACCTCTTCGAATCTCGCCCTCCTAGTCTTGTAGTCAATCCCTACATTTTGCCATTCACGTTTCTGCGCTTCATTAAACGCTCCCCCAAGACCCATCCCCATTATTAGGCGCCCCCCGCTTATGCTTCCTAAGGTGTTAATGGTTTGGAGCAAATGGCCAGGTGATCTTAATACAGGCAGTAACACCGACGTCCCCAATTTAATATTTTCCGTCCTCTGTGCAAGAGCAGCCAATACAGTCAATGGTTCAAATCTAGGCTTAGCAGAAAGGGAATCTCCTACCCAAACGGAATGCAGCGCCAAGCCGTCGCATTCGCAAGCCATGGCGGATATTAACTCCCAAGCAGAGCCTGGAGCATTATTAAACAAAGCGCCTCTGGTAGGGAGAAGGATTCCTATCTTAGTCATTAATAAACAGAAGCTTGGTCATATAATCTTTCCAATAAACCCGGTTCCATATGAGTATAGGACACCAAGTCATCAGTTGTGTCTAAATCAAACCCTAATCCATTGCTCGTATAAATGGAAACGGAATGCTCGACTCCGGCCGCCTGAGCCAAATGCCTAGCGAAACTCCGTTGCCCCATCTGAGGTTCAAATGGTACTCCGGGAGGAACCAATATCCCGTTGGTTCCCCCGTCTTTTCTTGCGGGGGCCAATGCGATATTCTTTTGGTTGCCGCTGGTCCGTATCAGGTTATAGACATCTGCCGACTTCACAAACGGCAAATCTCCTGCCAGAAACATAGCCGATTTCCCAGATTGTAAAATGTCTCCAAAAACCGCTTTCAAAGATTCATTAAGATCATTTCCTGGATCGGGGACCCACTTACCGCCCGTACCTTCCCCTACGGCAGCGACGCGATCATCGCCACCCACGATAACGAATTCGATTACGCCCGCGCCTACAATCGCATCAATCACAGTAGTCAACATCCCTATGACTAAATCGCCCCGTTCTTGGTCGGTAAAAGCTTCAGACAACCTGGACTTGCCGTGAATTAGTGGCTTCATTGGGATGGTAGCAATAATTTGGTTGACTTCAGACATGTTGTCCAACTTCCAACACTGCGCTGGCAAGGGATATTTTTTCATGGTCGTTGTTCATAATTATTGGTAGCATCTTAACAGAAAAGCCCATTTGAACTAAAGCAGGTTCGAACATACGATCCGAACTATCTATAATCATCCAGCTGCAAAAATTTTGGTAGTACTTCCCTAAACCAACAACCGAAGCCTCCATGCCCAATTCATTCATCAATTTTCCTGCTGGTCCGCTAACCGAGCCGTTCCCAATTAAAGGGCTGACGCAGATAGTCTTATACGAATAGTTTCGAATGAGGTCCTTTGCTGCATCAACCGATAACATCGGCCCGATACTTAGTAGAGGGTTAGATGGACAAATAATGATTAGATCGGCGTCAATTAGACTTTGTTTTGCTTCATCAGTAATTTGGGCTTTATCGTGTGAATATACTATCTTAGAAATAGGGGGAATCCATCTATGCTTCACAAAGTATTCTTGCATACTTAATTCCCCAACATTTGATATCAATTTGGTAGATATTTTTGCGTTAGAGATGGGGATGACCTTATTTTTAACGCCAAAACGCCTGCATATTTCATGGGTGACTTCTGTCAAGGATTGTCCCGTTGACAATAGGTTCGTCCTTACCAAGTGTGTGGCAATATCTTTGTCTCCCAAATTGAACCAGGTATCTTGATTGAGAGCAGCTAGGCTCGATAATACAGTGTATGATTCGTCCTTCAATCCCCAGCCTTTCTCGGTGTCAGACAATCCCGCTAGCGTATACATTACTGTATCAAGATCAGGACATACATGAAGTCCGTGAAAAATGTCGTCATCTCCTGTGTTTACGATGCAAGTCAAGGATTCGGGTTCACTAACAGAAGACAAACCTTGAATTAGTTTTGCACCACCAACACCACCAGCCAACGCTACAATTTTCAATGTCATTCGACGTTGGCAGGTTTCTCTTTAGGATGAGAAAACCTGAAGTCGTCACTTTTGGCGAGTAGCGAATAAGAGCCAAAAATCTTCTCAACGTCTGCGCCGACTTGGTCAAGTAAACTATGATTGGTTTCGGACCCAAGGTCCACAGATTTTATTTGGTAATTTGTCAAACGTTCCGCTGGGATCCTCCCTGCCTCTCTGATCATGTCTTTAAATTCTCCAGGCCGCATCAATTGCCCGTGGGTGGCGCCAGCTGAAGTCGAGATACTTTCATTGATCAGAGTCCCTCCCAAATCATTCACGCCGGCATTCAAAAGCATTTGGCACATTTTACTGCCTTCTTTAACCCATGAAGCTTGTATATTGGGGATCCAGTTATTTAGCATAATTCTTGAAACAGCATGTACTTTCATAACATCCATAGCAGTTGGTCCTTGTTTCATAGGTCCTCCACTTATGTTTTGAAGGAACATAGGTGCCTCAGCATGCACAAAGCTCAACGGTACAAATTCTGTAAACCCTCCAGTACATCCCTGTATATTCCTTATCAGTTCTATGTGGTTGGCGACGTGCAGATGAGTCTCTACATGTCCGAACATCACCGTGGAGGTGGTGGGTATACCCATGCGATGAGCTTCTGTGATCACTTCAGTCCACTGTTGAACAGAAATCCGGCCTGGAGAGATTACATCTCTAAGTTCTTGGTCCAAAATTTCCGCTGATGTTCCTGGAAGACTACCTACACCAGCTTCCAAAAGTTGTTGCAAATAATCTTTGATGGTGCACTTTGAACGAACTGAACCATACAATACTTCCTCAGGAGAAAACCCATGTATATGCAGTTCAGGCAGTTCTTCTTTAAGTGCCTGACACAATTTGACATAGAGATCTCCTTCCATTTGCGGGGGAAGCCCTGCCTGAATACACACTTCTGTAGCCCCATATTCCATTGCCTCTTTGGCTCGTAGGATAATTTCTGACACTGGTAGAAAGTAACCTTCTTCTTGCCTAAAGTCACGACTGAACGCACAAAATCCGCATCGTTTTATACATACATTAGTGAAGTTAATATTACGGTTGACAACATATGTGACAAGGTTTCCGTTCGTTCGTTCCCTAAGTTCATCTGCTACTGCGCAAGTCGCGGTGTATTCCATTCCTGTTGTGCCCAGTAGCCTGGCCCCTTCTTCAGGACTTATATCTGTGCCGCATAGCGCTTTATCTAGGATAGATGCGACATCCCAGGAAATTTTGCCAAAGAGAGAATCGATCCTTTGGTCTACAGATCTATTAGTCTCAGGTGATATACCCACTAATTCCTCCTTTTTTGTAGCCTGTGCCATCAGACTGCCCTACAACCTTATCATACAGAGATTCTTCGATGAAACCTTTGGCCTTTGACATGAACTCTGGATAAACAGGAAATCTAGGTTTTAATTCGAGCCCTTTCTTTTCGCACACTGCATTCAATTTAGAAATGGTTGGCCATTTTGCCTCAGGATTCACATGATCAATGGTGAGCGGAGATACGCCTCCCCAATCGTTAATACCATCGTCCAGAAAACTTTGGAAGTGGTTGGGAGACAAATTCGGAGGGACTTGCAAATTTATCTCAGGTCCCATGATTAATCTGGTTACAATCAGGGCCCAAGATAAATATTCTTGAGTAGCATCAGATACATCGGCCATTGGAGTTTCTTTTTTTGCTCTAAAATTTTGAACAATCACTTCTTGTATATGCCCGAATGTTTCATGAAGCTTTTTGATAGCAAGAATACTGTCAACCACATCTTGTTTACTCTCTCCGAGCCCTATCAAAATACCGGTAGTAAAAGGAATTCTGAGTACCCCGGCGTTCCTCAAAGTTTTCATGCGCGCAACAGGTCTTTTGCTTGGAGCAAACTCGTGAGGCATACCAGGGCCAAACAATCTGTCAGAAATCGACTCAAGCATCAACCCCATAGACACATTAGATGAGCGTAAAGATTGTAATTGTCGTTTACTCATAGTTCCTGGGTTTGCATGCGGTAGCATCTCGGTTTCATCATTCACCACTTGGCATACGTCTGCTAAATAGTCCAGTGTGGATCCATAACCCATGTTTTTCAACCACGCTTTGGCTACGGGATATCTGCTCTCTGGCCGTTCTCCCAAAGTAAACAAAGCTTCAGCACACCCCAATCCCGCCCCCTCTTTAGCTAGATCTAGGACTTGTTCCACATTCATGAACAAATCATCTAAGTCTTCAGGCTCTTTTCTGAAAGTACAGTATCCGCAATAATCTCTGCACATATGGGTCAAGGGAATGAAAACTTTAGGTGAAAACGATATGATATTACCTTTCCCGGTCCGAGCGATCCTATATGAGAGGCCGCGAGCAGCGTCAATATCGTCATCGGCAAATTGTAGTATCTCTTGCGCTTCCACGGGCCCGACAGGCCACTGCTGGTCTTCTTGTGACCAACGCATCAGACATTCTTCGATTATACTACCGATATTTCTCCTTGGGATAATCGCCATATTACTGCATAGGTGAATAATCAGTCGGTCTTAGAATCATGTTCCGAACCCTGGCATTGATCGGACCGTCAACTTCTGATTCAGCTCTGATTTTTTGCCACTCAGCGTCATTCTGAAAATTAGTCCATTTGTTTTCTCTATCGGCAAGGCTATCAAAGCCTAACATATACACCAGCTGATTACTTGTTCCTATGTCTTCTGTCCAAAACCCAACCACGTGAATAGCGTGTTTCTCAAACAGTTTTACCGTATGGTTAGAAAAACGGCTATTCAGGTCACCTAATTTACCAGGGATAGTTTCATAGATTCTTAACTCGTAAATCATTAGGACTCTCCTATAGGTTGATACCTTGATTGTAACTAGATCAACGGGTTTTTACAAACCTTCCAGCCTGCTTTGATCGCTTCCTTGAGACGGCATTGTCTTCCCAAGGTATTCATATGCGGCTCTTGTAGCTATTCTGCCTCGAGGGGTCCGCTCGATAAACCCTAGTTGCATCAGGTAAGGCTCTAAGACATCCATCACAGTATCAGCTTCTTCGCTGAGAGAGGTGGCGAGAGTGTCCAGACCGACGGGTCCCCCATGAAACTTGTCGACGAGGTTCACCAGCAACGCATGGTCACTTTGATCAAGTCCTCGATCGTCAACCTGGAGCATATCTAAGGCATCTTTAGCAACTTTCTCGTTAATCGCACCTTGAGCCCTCACCATGGCATAATCCCTTGCCCTCCTGAGCAAGCGATTCCCAATGCGCGGAGTACCTCTGGAACGTTGAGCTATTTGTTTGATCCCAGCATTATCACTTTGGCATTCAAGAATATCGGAAGACCTACTGAGCACTTGGACCATCTCATCAAGGTCATAGTAACTAAGCCTATACACAGATCCGAATCGATCTCTTAAAGGAGCACTCACCATTGAAAATCTAGTCGTCGCCCCAATTAGACAAAACGGATTGATCCTAAGGTTGATGTTTCTAGCGGCCAAACCTTTGCCAACAACCCAGGATAAAAAGAAATCCTCCATTGCTGAGTACAACACTTCTTCGACAATTTTATTAAGCCTATGGATTTCATCAATGAACAATATATCCCCATCCTGGAGTCCGGTCAGCATGGCAGCCATATCCCCCGCCCGCTCAATAGCGGGACCAGACGTGATCTTTATATTAACTTCCATTTCTTTTGCCAAGATATGAGCCAAAGTAGTTTTACCCAACCCCGGAGGGCCATACAGCATCACATGATCCAACGGCGCATTCCTCATTTTAGCTGCTTCAAGGCCGATTTTAATATTTTCCTTTATTAATGACTGACCAACAAATTCTTCAAGTAATATCGGCCGTAAACTAATTTCAGAAACTTGTTCTTGTTCCTTCAAGGAGTCGTCAACTAATCTTTCATTCTCATTTGTGTCGTCGAAAACCATTATTCCCTTTTTGACATCTGACTATCGGATCACGGTAAGGTATATTGTATTATATTGACATAGCAATAAGAATATAAATTTGGACCTCAATTTGACTATATTGAACACATCAATACCACAAATGATACGGATGGCCATAGAGAATCTAGACAATGCCCGTGTGACCCTGAACAATATCAACGTTTTTCCGGTGCCTGATGGAGACACAGGTACTAACATGTACTTAACCTTAAACAGTGCGAGAGAGCTCATCGAACAAATAGACCACACGAACACAGCGGGTGTCTCTGAAATCGCAAATAGTATTTTCATGAACTCAAAAGGGAACAGCGGGGTTATATTATCCAGTTTCTTACACGGTTGCCTTGTAACTATGACCTCACATGATGAAAATAGTGCTTTGGATTGGGTTACCAGCTTCTTGTCTGGGTACGAAAAGGCATACACGTCCGTAGCCGACCCCCGAGAAGGCACGATGCTTTCCGTAATGCGTGTGATCAGCAACTTTGACACATATGATCAATTAGAATCTATGGACCTCAATACTTTCTGGCAACAGGTTGTCGCAGAAGCGTGGAGCGAAACGGAAAGAACTTCCGAAGGACTTCCTGCATTAAAAGCTGCAGAAGTGATTGATTCAGGAGCAGCCGGGTTAACGGTGTTGCTTTTTAGTTTTGCTTCACTATACACAGACCAGGCCCAAACCAAGCTGACTAGTGAATTCATACCTTGGCTCGACAACTACATTACTAAATTCAACAAAGTTTCACTAGAAACCTATTTAAAATCCACTGAAATAGAGGAATGGGGATACTGCTGTCAAGCTCTGGTAACAAATTCCGGGCCCCAAACTTCTGAAGATATAAAGTCCATCCTAGCAACTTTCACAGAAGTCGGTTCTCTAGTCATTTCTGGGACCGACTCTTTAAGCAAACTCCATTTTCATGCAAGTAACCCCTCAGAGATTTTTTCTGCTTTACAGGCAAAATACACACTCACTGAGATATCGACAGAAGACATGGACGTACAGGTCACACACCACAGCCTCAGCCAGTTGTTTGTACTAGTCAATGATCCCGAAACCCAACGCATCTTTGAAGATGGCGGGCAAAGCGTCATTTGCTGTAATCCTAAGCCTTTATCAGAGTTGATAAATCCAAATACAACTACCTCTCCTGTCATCCTATCAACTAACGAAGAATCAGCTGCCCAACTATCTTCGGACAATACCTTGCCTGCACATCAGAAAATACTTGCGACGAATTTCCCTGAAGCCTTGACCGCTTGTTTGTTCTTTGACCCAGATGCCACTACTGAAGTAAATACGGCCACACTGAATAACACCCTCGCAGAACTAGCAGTTTTCACTATTGACGCCAGCACATCCATGCCCTTCCATGAGTATAGCCAAAAAGTAACCACATTATTGACCAATACCGCTCCTCCTCCCCATTCCTTAATAACACTTTACGCACCTGCCCAGTTTCATCACTGGGCAGTAGACAGTTTACGGGACTCAATTCAAGAACTATTACCATCCTGTGAAATCGATATATACGAAAACCCGATCCCCAATCACATCACATACTTAACAGTGGAGTAAAATCATGACTATCAAAATCGTCACAGATACCGGCTCAGACTTACCAATGGATCTGGCTTCAACCCATGACATCCGCACAGTCCCAATCAATGTCATGTTCGGAGACCAAATTTATAAAGATGGAGTTGATATCACTCCAGAAGAATTCAACAATAAAATGTTCATCGATGGCCTATTGCCTAAAACCTCTCAGCCATCGCCGTCTGACTTCATCCCCATATACGAAAACCTAGCAGCTCAAGGCCATTCAATATTATCTATACACCTCTCGAGCAAACTGAGCGGCACATACAATTCCGCCATTCAAGCAGCAGACTCCGTTCGATCTTCAACAGGCGCATCTATCAGAGTCGTTGACTCACTTAAAGCCTCTATTCCAATGACATTGGGCGTATTAGCGGCGGCTAAACATCTGAGTGATAACCCCTCAATTTCACTCGAAGACCTAGGTTCTTACACTGAAGACGTGTTGAGCAGAACTACAGTATACGTTGCCTTAGACACGTTAGAATATTTGCAAAAAGGAGGTCGTATTGGAAAAGCATCTGCATTATTAGGAGGGATGCTCCGGATCAAACCGATTCTTTCCATCCAAGATGGAGAGGTTGTGCCTGTAGCCAAATGCAGGAGCTTGAATCAGTCACTAGATCAAATTAGCCAAATCGTAGCGGATCAAGGAAAGCTTTTGTCAGCTGCCCTGATCTATAACACTGACCTAGAAACAAAAGAGTTGCTACGGACCGAACTTCTGTCTCACAATCCCGGACTCCCGCTGATAGAGACCACTTTCAGTCCATCTATTGGTACTTATGTAGGACCAAATGCTATCGGCGTCGCCACTTTGCCTGATCTTGGTTAGCTAGATTATTGATGCCTGATACACCCTTACAGACACTGCTTAAAATCTTGGAGCTCGAGCAGCGACAGAACTACCAAGACCGGTCTGTAATCGGAGGTATCGAAGGCTTCCTGAAAACGAATTCCTCTCTATGGTCTTCTTATTCGGACTTAAATGCTGATGCTGAATTACAATCATTACTCAGCTTCCCCTATTCAAATGCCTCTTTCGCCAAACGGCAATTATGGGTATCTACTATTACCGGTAAAATCATCAAGCAAAACACGCCAAAACCAATCAACATCACACCTCCTAAGAGGACCGCGGCACCACGAAAGAAGAATGTTAACAAATCTACCTCCATTGAATCTCTGTTCCAGCCAGTAACCGTGCTTAAAGGCGTAGATTCTAAAACTCAAGAACGTTTAAACAAGATAGGAATTGCAAACGTATGGGATCTATTATTTAACCCTCCGCGTGCGTTGATCGATTATTCACTCTCTCTACCGGTCAACGAAGTAAAACCCGGAGTTCCATGCACTATCGAAGGCGAAGTTTGGAGTTCCAAAACCCTAAGACTCGGTTCCAAAGGCCGACTCCTAGTAGGAGAGATCGTCCTAGGAGACTCCACAGGAACAATGAGATGCCTTTGGTTTGGTAACCGATTTATCACTAAAACTTTGACCCCGGGTAACACAATCAGAATAAGCGGCAAACCAGAAATATATAGAGGGGCCTTAGTGTTTCAATCACCTGAGTATGAATTCTCTAATGCCAGCACAACTAACAAGCACACAGGGCGCATCTTACCAGTATACAGACTGACCCGTGGCCTTACCGCCAAAAAGCTTCGCGGCCTTTCTTGGGATACCATCTTCCGCTTTCAGCAACTCATACCCACATCCCATATGCCAACAAATTTCTATACTAGCAACAACCTTTTGCCATTGGACGCATCTGTTTCCCAATTGCATTTTCCTGATTCCTGGGAATCCCATGAGCAGGCACGGCGTACTCTTGGACTAGAAGAGTTGGTACATTTGCAATTAGCTTTGACAATCAAACAACAAAATCAAAAGACTCCTAAACACGTGAGGCCAATCCAAGTGCCTCAAGAATTCCTGCGACTTTTTCGTCAATCTCTACCGTTTCAATTGACTTCCAGCCAAGTAAACTGCATAGACGAAATCCTTGCCGACATGAGACGTCTGGATAGGCCTATGACCCGTTTACTACAAGGAGATGTCGGCAGCGGTAAAACCGTCGTGATTGGAGCGGCGATCCTATCCGCCATATCTGCTGGGTTCCAGTCAGCTCTCATGGCACCGACTGAGATATTAGCTGAACAACACTACCTAACATTTCAGTCACTTATAGACCCAGAGATGCAAGGCCACCAAACTTTACAACCTATCATCACGTTAAACAGCCCTATTCTGCCAGACCCGATCCAGATTGGGCTCCTAACAGGCTCAACGACCCCGGCTCAAAAGGCAAAAATTTACGAGGCAGCACTCAACGGGTCTCTTCACCTATTGATCGGCACCCAATCGTTAATCAATCAAGACCTGAAATTCGCGAAATTGAACCTAGCAGTTACGGATGAACAACATCGATTTGGAGTCTTGCAACGGGCAGATCTAAAGGATCCTGATGCCACTCCTCCTCATTCGCTGACTATGTCTGCAACCCCTATACCAAGAACATTATCTCTTTCCATTTATGGTGACCTCGACATTTCTACTATAAATCAACTGCCAGCAGGGAGGCGGCCCGTCAGAACCAGATCAATATCATCTGACAAAACTCCTGTGGCCTACGGCTTCCTAAAAAAGCAACTACTTGCAGGACATCAAGGATTCGTCGTTTGTCCGGCTATAGACCAGACAACTGACCTTGAACAAATTTCAGTAACCCAAGTATTTGACCAAGTATCTCAGGAATTTCAAGGACACACCGTGGCATTGTTGCACGGGAGGCTCTCTGCCAAGAAAAAAGAAGAAGTCATGGATCAATTCAGAAAAGGACAGATAGAGATCTTAGTATCCACATCAGTCATAGAAGTAGGCGTCGATGTCCCTAATGCCAATATTATGTTAATTCATGGCGCAGATAGATTCGGTTTGTCCCAACTACATCAATTTAGAGGACGGGTGGGCCGAGGCGGCACTCAGAGCTACTGTGTCCTGATTTCAACCGACCCCTCTGAAGCAGCGATCGCACGGCTCAACGCCCTAGAACAGACTACCGATGGATTCTTACTGGCGGAACAAGACCTGCGACTCAGAGGTCCTGGCGATTATTTTGGAACCCGACAAAGCGGTATGCCAAGTTTAAAAATAGCCAATGTTTTTGATTACACTTTGATGGAACTTGCGAGGCAAACAGCAACCACCATATTAGCAGAAGATCCAGGCCTCGAATTGCCTCAGAATATCCATCTGAAGCAGAATGTAGCCTTACTGTTAGATCAGATAGTCCACGAGACTAGTTAATCTTCTACATTGAACCGATATCCTACATTCCATATAGTCTCAACAAAGACATGTTCTGCATCCTCAATCTTGGACCGTAACCGCCTGATATGCACATCCACGGTCCTTGTACCTCCGAGATAATCGTACCCCCACACTTTGCTCAGTAAATCTTCTCTCGAATACACGTGCCCTGGATTACTAGCGAGGGATACCAACAATTGGAACTCCTTATATGTAAGTGTAACCTTTCGTTCCCCTACAAAAACATCATACCTCGACAAGTCCACATATAAATCGTTAATTCGGATAGCGGAGGTCTCTGAAGGTTCTGTTTTCTTTCCGGATAATTTTTCTAGCCTAACACGTAGTTCTGCTACTTCCACTGGCCAGACACAAAAGTCATCAACTAAATGCAGGAATTCATTATTTTCTAAATCTTTAAATTCCACAAGTAATAAAGTCTTAGGGTGTCTTGCTTCGCTATACTCAATGGCAGAAAATATATCTAATTTAGATAACGAAGACTGGTCTATCACGATTACTGATCCCGCCTCTATATCTAATCGCGACATGTCTCGAACATCATGCAACGTGATCCCTAAATCGTTATGAAGCAGTAAGGTGTCTAAGGCCCCCCCACTCGAGAAACTTAATGTTTCGTTCCTTAACAAATAATTAACCATCGCAATACTCTAGTCCAAGGAAGATTTGACTCAACTCTTCCATAACAATTATGATTATTCGAAATCCTAAAGGACAGCTTTTGAAATCAAATTATACCACTCCCCAACAATTCAGACAGGATGTCCGTGACAACCTATGGAATACGCCAACTACCGGGGTCATGGATTCTTACGTCCAAGCCAACGTGGTGATACTTCCCGAAATCTATGCCCAAGATTTTGTAAATTTTTGCGAGGCAAATTCAAAACCGTGCCCGTTGCTAGAAGTACTAGAACCAGGAATTCCTTGGACGTCTAAAATTGCAGACCGAGCGGATATACGGACCGATGTACCTGCCTACAAAATTTATTCTAAGGGAGTCCTCTCCAGCGAAACTAACGATATTTCCTCCATCTGGAGGGATGACCTGGTAACATTTTTCCTAGGCTGCAGCTTTTCTTTTGAATACGCGCTTCAAGAGGAAAACATACCTGTAAAACATCAAGATCTAGGAACTAATGTTCCGATGTTTATTACCAACATTCAAACCGTTCCGTCAAATCTGTTTAGTGGACCTATGGTAGTTAGCATGAGGCCCATCCCAGATAATCTAGTGGACAAATCAGTAGAAATAACATCGAGATTCCCAGACAATCATGGAGCACCTATCCACATAGGCTCACCTGCATCTCTAGGTATTTCTGACCTCCAAAATCCCGATTATGGTGACCCTGTACCAATTGCAAATGGAGAAACGCCTGTGTTTTGGGCGTGCGGTGTAACCCCGCAGGCTGTTGCTTTAACCGCCAGACCGGAATTGATGATTACACACTCTCCCGGACATATGTTTGTCACCGACATGAAATTGTAACCGTGGTAATCACTACCGAAGACATCCTTTTATCTTATGATTTACGAGGGATTTCAAAAACTAGGCATTTATTAAACCGTCATTACTGCTCTGACGCCGCCTCTTTCGTTCTATCAAACAGCAACAGGATAATCATTACTACCGGCTTCTATATCACAAAAGGCACTGCAGCAGAAACTGACGGGCCACCTGGTGCAATAGCTTTGGGTCTTCTCCTCGACTCTCTCGGTTGGGATGTAACCCTTTTGATCGACGAGTATTTATTGCCCTGTTTGGAATCGAGTCTTGCTCCTGAACTTAATACATTGAGTTTCCCCAAAGCATCCCGAGAACTATCGATAGCTTACAGTCAACAATTGTTAGACGACTTACAACCTACGTTACTACTCTCCATTGAGCGTTGTGGGGTCAACGCCACCGGACGATACACGAATATGAGGGGTATAGACATCAGCCCGTTTACCCCTTGCATAGACACCCTCTTTGAATTTGGTTTTCCCTCCGTAGGCATAGGTGATGGAGGAAATGAAATAGGCATGGGCAAAATACGGGAAGAAGCCTTAAGTGAAGGAATCGTACTTCCATGGACGACAGTCCCCACAGACCATCTTATCATTTCGTCAGTTTCAAATTGGGGCGCATACGGACTTATAGCAGAGATATGCAAATTAACACAAACAAATTTCGAAAAAATCGTGACATCCCAAGAGGAAATCCTCTCCAGCATGGTTGCGTCAGGAGCAGTGGACGGTGTGACTGGATATCAGGTACCAACCGTTGATTCTATGCCTTATTCGGTGCATGAAAGGATATTGCGCACCTTGATTCGTTTCGCCGCCTGACTCTAATCCACTCCAGTGACTATCTTTTCAATATCAGTGAGCTTTCTAAGGTCTATAATTTCATCTCTGAGTAGCGCTGCTTTTTCAAATTCCCAATTTTTAGACGCTTGTTTCATCTGAGAGTCCAGGTCTTTCATCAAAGTAACTATGTCTTCGTGGTTCAATTCCTTCCTTAGATCATTTCCAGCTGAACGAGTCTTATCGTTGGCATTAATGGATTCAGTTATGTCATGTACTTCCTTTTGTATCGAGGTTGGTACTATACCGTGGGCAGAATTGTGATCTTCTTGGATTTTTCTCCTCCGGTAAGTTTCGTCAATGGACCGCTGCATGGAATCCGTAATTCGGTCCGCGTACATGATCACATGCCCATTGGCATGCCTTGCTGCTCGACCGATGGTCTGAATCATAGATGTAAATGACCTTAGGTATCCCTCTTTATCCGCATCTAATATAGCTACCAAGCTAACCTCGGGCAGGTCTAGCCCTTCTCGAAGAAGATTGATTCCAATCACAACATCAAAAACACCCAATCTTAATCCTCGCAATATTTCTACCCTGTCAAGCGTTTGTATGTCAGAATGTAGATATGTATTCTTGATCCCAATTTCCGAAAGATAATCGGCTAGTTCTTCGGACATTCTTTTGGTCAAGGTTGTAACCAGTACTCTTTCTCCTTGTTCCACTCGCAGTCGAATCTGCGAGATCAAATCATCAATCTGTCCTGCGCTGGGCTTAATTTCTATAGTAGGATCTAACAAACCAGTAGGTCGTATCACTTGCTCCACTACCATTGGAGATCTCTCTAATTCATATGAGCCAGGAGTGGCCGATACGAAGATAGTTTGTACTTCTCTAGCCTCAAACTCTTCAAATTTTAAGGGCCGGTTGTCCAGAGCTGATGGGAGCCTAAATCCGTAGTCGACTAATGTCGTCTTCCGTGAAGTATCTCCGCGATACATAGCGCGAATTTGAGGCAAGGTCATATGGGATTCATCCACTAATATCAAAGAGTCTTCGGGAAAATAATCTAACAACGTCCATGGTGTACTTCCCTCTCCGCGACGTTGTAAATGCCTAGAATAGTTTTCTACACCAGCGCAGGACCCGGTTTCTGACATCATTTCCATATCATAGTGGGTTCTTGCTTCTAAACGAGCAGCTTCTAACAATTTCCCTTCTTGTTTGAATGTTTCAAGTCGTCTCCCAAGTTCTTCTTCAATATCGACTAAAGCGGCCTTAATCCTCTCATCTGAAGTAACAAAGTGATTAGACGGGTATACTTCCACGACATCAGGAGTTGACATTACTTCGCCTGTTAAGGGCTCGAGGCAGGTGATTTTATCCACTTCATCTCCAAAGAATTCTATTCTAAGGGCATGATCTGCATATGCGGGTATCAGGTCGACCACATCTCCCCTGACGCGAAACTTTCCTCGTACCAAGTCGTAATCATTCCGCTCATATTGCATGTTAACCAATTTCCTGAGAAATGCATTGCGGCCTTCGCCTTGACCAATTTGGATTTGGGCTACTTTTTGAAAATAATCTTCTGGATCACCTAGACCGTAGATGCACGAAACGGATGCAACAACCAGTACATCAGGGCGGGTCAATAAGGATGTGGTAGTAGATAGTCGTAATTTAGTTAATTCCTCATTTACACTAGCGTCTTTTTCAATGAATAAGTCTTTTTGCGGGACGTATGCTTCTGGTTGATAGTAATCGTAATAGGACACGAAATACTCAACTGCATTGTTAGGGAAAAATTCTCGGAACTCAGAAGCTAGTTGGGCAGCAAGAGTCTTGTTGTGGGCTATCACCAAAGTAGGTTTCTGAACGGTATTAACTATGTTGGCCATAGTAAACGTTTTACCGCTTCCAGTTACACCTAGTAGTGTCTGTTTCTGAACGCCTTCCTCAATCCCCTTCGCCAAAGTGTAAACTGCTTCAGGTTGATCTCCTGTCATGTGGAAGTCTGACATCAGCTCGAATTTACCTGTCATACTAAACCATCCTGCTCAGCACTATTTTAATTCTTTCTTCCAACCCGAGATCGGACTCATCAAACTCAACTGTTGCTAGTACAGATGCTATCTCCGTTCTCGAATATCCCAGAGCCTGCAACGCATCCACTATTTCATCTTCTTTGTCACTCCTTCCGGTAGTTTCAAATGTGGCGTCTTCCGACAAGTCGATCTTATCTTTGAGTTCTAGTACTATTCTAGACGCAGTCCTCGCTCCTATTCCGGGCACCCCCACAAGTAATGCAGTATTCTCCGTAAGGATCGCATCGGTAATTTGAGACAATTCAAGATAGCCCAATATACTTTGAGCATTGCGGGGGCCTACACTGTTCACCGTAATCAGTTTGTGAAACATATTCAGTTGTTCAGCATGGGCAAACCCGTAAATCATCAAAACGTCATTAGTCAGTCTCATATAGGTATACAATTCTACAAAATCCCCTATTTGCCCTAAAGTGGCCAAATGAGGCTCAGCCATGTGGATTTCATAGACAACCCCATTTACGTCAACACCTACGGACTCGGGATAAATCTTGTCTACTGTGCCTTTTATTCCTACTATCATGCGTGTGCCTACTGGATAATTTTACTCGAAATAATCTCTGAAGCGCTGTAAGATAATGCGTGGCAGACAGCTATGGCGACTGCATCTGTAGCGTCGTCACTAGGGGCGTCGTTTATCTTGAAAAGATTAAATATCACGTCTTGAACGGCCTGTTTATCCGCTTGCCCATGGCCAACAACAGCACTTTTTACTTGCGTTGGAGCATACCGGTATATAGGTACTTCTTGGGCGGCGGCAGCTATAAGAACAGCCGCTTGCGCCTGCCCTATGGCCAAAGTACTTTTCACAAATTGTTTAGATCCTGTGCCTAGAAACGGTTCTTCTACACAAATACTATATGGGTTGAATATGCTGATCATGTTCAAAACGTGAGAGTGCATTTGGTAAAGCCTATGATGAATATCCATTTTAGATGACAGTTTTATCGTGCCATAGTCTTCGAGGCGCATTTTGCCGTTAGTGGATTCAAGTACTCCGTACCCCATTTTAAGTGTCCCTGGGTCTATTCCAAGAATCATCATTTTTTAAATGCCTTACTGCCCAGAATACTTCATCAAAACGTCTTCAGAGAAATCTGCATTCGTGTAGGCTTTCTGTATGTCTTCTAATTCTTCTAAGGCGTCCAATAACTTTAACGTTTGCTCGGCTTCTTTATCAGACAGCATTACAGTTGTCTTTGGGACCAACGATATCTCAGCGTTGGATACCGTTACACCATTATCTGATAAAACGGATTGAATGTCTGACAGTTTATCTTGCAATGTATATATTTCAACAGAACTTCCATCTACTTTAACATCATCCACTTCAGCTTCCATCGCCACCAAACCCACTTCTTCCGCATCTTCATCACTATTGGAATCAACAACAACCACACCTTTTGTTTCAAAATTCCAAGCTACGCATCCGGATTCTCCTAAATTTCCTCCTCCTTTAGAAAAGGCTGACCTGACCTCTGAAGCGGTGCGATTGCGGTTGGAAGTCACTGCTTGGACTAATATTGCGCTACCTCCTGGACCGTAACCTTCATATGTTATTTCATCCAGATCTTCAGACCCTGGACCTCCTCCAACGGCTCTTTGTATAGCTCGATTTATGTTATCAAGGGGCATATTATTGGATTTCGCTTTATCAACTGCTAATCTCAATTTAAAATTCATGTCCGGGTCACCACCACCTTGTTTCGCCGCGAGAACAATGTCTTTACTTAATTTTGTAAACAACGCACCTCTTTTAGCGTCGGTAACCCCTTTGGCTCGTTTTATGGTAGACCATTTAGAATGTCCTGACATATTTTCCCTCTGCAAGCGAATTTCT
Source organism: uncultured Dehalococcoidia bacterium (assembly GCA_964343075.1). GTDB lineage: Bacteria > Chloroflexota > Dehalococcoidia > Lucifugimonadales > UBA3495 > UBA2588. The sequence goes on from CAYFGT010000017.1 coordinate 26,458, forward strand.
AATATTATAAACCTTTAGGCAACTCTACAAGCATAATTCCTCGGCCAATATCGATGCTTTTTATAACAGGCTTCAGGGCGGGGATAAGAGTTTCTGATTTAACCCCGGTGACAACGTATACATCATTACTGCCTGTTTCAATGATTTCCGTTATTTCACCCAGCAATGTGGATCCCTGATATACCTCTATGCCGATCAGGTCGTCGTGATAAAACGTGTCGGAATCCAGCACCTCTACACTCGAATAAGGAACCGAAAGTTCAGCACCCACACAAATATCAGTTGGGGCAGGATCGGTCCAAAGAAATGTCTCTTTGGAACCCGATCGGCTGCTGCGTACTATGGTGTATTCCTTGTCAGCGAAATAAATCACTTGGCCTGATTCGAATCTTTTGGGATTATCAGTGGAATTGTAGATAAGCAATCCTTTGGTTGCCTGGTTTACATTTTTTACTTTCCCAATGGTGATCATACGAATCTGACTTTCCATTGGTGCTCCAGGGCAATTATACAATCTCTAGGATTACTTTAGTTCCTTCTTTAACCGCTGCTACTCTCAATAACGACCGAATAGATTGAGCTACTCTCCCTCGTCGGCCGATAATCTTTCCTTTGTCTTCATCGGCAACTTCAAGTCGAAGCACCGTTTGACCATCTTCTTCACTTTCCACAACAACAACATCCTCAGGTTTTGAGGCAAGTGCCTTTGCTATGTATTCAACTAATTCTTTCATTCGGTCTCATCCGAAGATTGACTACTATTTTCCAAAGTACTAAGAAGCTGTTTGACTGAATCAGTGGGCTGAGCGCCGTTATTTATCCAGTGAGCAACCTTATCTTGGTCAACCTTAATGGAGGGAGGGTCAACCATAGGATCATAATTGCCGATCCAATCTATAAATGCTCCATCTCTAGGAGCGGATGATTCGGCCACTACTATTCGATAGGAAGGGTTTTTCTTTTTGCCAACTCTGCGTAGGCGTATTTTCAACATATATTTAGAACCTTATTGCTTTGATTCCATAAATTCTACGTGCGGTCCGTAGTTGTGTCAAACAAAATACAATAAAAAAGGGCCCAGACTGCGTCTATTTGTTTCCCTGTTACGAGGGGCGATGATAGACATTAGCCTGAGCCCAACTTATTTTTGTTTTTTAACTGTAGTTATCAGTTGTTAGAACCAGACTGATGCCTACCATCGCCCCCACATATCACTATCTTTCATAAACTTTCACCTCCGCAA
>CAYFGT010000018.1:0-25024 GCA_964343075.1 uncultured Dehalococcoidia bacterium
TGGTCGGGGTGATAGGATTTGAACCTACGACCTCATCGTCCCGAACGATGCGCGCTACCCCTGCGCTACACCCCGCTATTCAGCCGATTCTAACATGCTCAAACCTATCTCTTCTAATTTAGATAAATTAATAGCACCTGACCAAGCTCTCGTTACATTCTGATCAGCATCTATAAACACCGTATGAGGCAAGCCATATACTCCATATAATTCGATAACAGAATCATCACCAACCCCCCCTATAGTGTACGTCACCCCTAATTCATCTACCAACTTCAACGCATCTTTCCTGGATCCTAAACCAGTATATTTACCAATATCTATACCCAATATCACTATTTGATGTCCATGATCTTCATAGAATTGCTGAAAGTCAGGCATTTCTGCTCTACAAGGTGGGCATAATCCGGCCCAGAAATTGAGGATTATCGGTGCTCCGTAAGAATCTGATAGATGAATTTTTGATTCAGTTTGGTCATACAATATATATTCAAAATCTTTGGCCATTTTCAGTGAATTTCCATTTTCAGGAAAACAGGATAGACTTGCTACGGCTACAAATAATGCCACTACTAAACACATTTTGCGAACTGGTTTTATACGAATCATCAGCTAAACCATCTTCTCCAATCTAGAACGAAATACTCTGTACCTAGTTAAGATATTTTCTAGGGTCTCAAGTAATTCAGTATCACCTCTTAAAGGCACCCGTATGCTTGATCCTCTCACATCTGCAGTCGGACCTATAGCTTTCTGCAATGCAATCCTAGCACCTCCAAAATCTTCAGTGAATCCAATCATCAAAGCCCCGTCTATAGTATTTACAGTTTTAACACCTAATGTCGATGCGAAGTTTCTCACATTAATCAAATTCAATAATTCTTCTACTTCAAATGGGAGTTCTCCATATCTGTCTACCAATTCATGTCTCATATCAGACACATCAGATTTATTTTTAGCTTTCGATAACCTATGGTATATACCGAGTTTAGACGGTAAATGATACACGTAATCATCCGGAATAAAAGCAGAAATTGGCAAATCTATAATCGCTAGATCTTTACCAAAATTATCTTCCTCGATTTGTGCTACCCGAGCTTGAGGCTTTATCTCATCCACCGCTTGGTTAAGAATTTGACTATACAGTTCAAGGCCCACAGATTTTATGTGACCACTCTGAGCAGAACCAAGAATGTTACCAGCTCCTCTAATCTCTAAATCTCTCATCGCTATCATAAATCCAGCACCCAAATCAGATGCCTCCATAATGGCTTCAATTCTACGTTCCGCATTCTCAGTAATTTTACGTCCTCTCGGTACCATGAGGTATGCATACGCTCTCCGGTCGCCTCTGCCCACTCTTCCTCGAAGTTGATACATTTGAGACAAACCAAATCTATCTGCTCTATCAAGTATTAATGTATTGACGTTCGGCAAATCTATCCCCGATTCAATAATAGTAGTACAAACCAACACATCAGAATCCCCATTTGCAAATTGAAGCATTACAGACTCCAGTTCTTCTTCTGGCATCCTCCCATGCGCGTAAGTAATACGGACATTCGGCATCAATTCAGATAAGCGTTCGACTACTTCAGGCATTGTCTTAACCCTATTATGCAAATAAAACACCTGACCTTCTCGTTCAATCTCTCTCATTACAGCATCCACAATGAGATCTTCACTGTACTCACTTGCAAAGGTTTTAACAGGTAGTCTTAATTCAGGAGGAGTGTAGATAATACTCATATCTTTAATTCCTGAAAGAGCCATATTCAACGTTCTAGGAATAGGAGTTGCACTAATAGATATGATATCTACTGAAGTCCTGAGTTTCTTGAGCATTTCTTTATGCAAGACACCAAATCTTTGCTCTTCATCAACTATTATCAAGCCTAAGTTTTTGAATGAAATATCAGCCTGCAGTAACCTATGTGTTCCAATCACCACATCCACAGACCCGTCCTGCAGACCACTCAATACTTCATTCTGTTCTTGCCTGCTTCTAAACCTACTCAAACTTTCAACTTTCATAGAATAAGGATTTAATCTATCATGAAATGTATTCAAGTGTTGCTGAGCCAAAACGGTAGTTGGCACTAATACTGCTACTTGTAGTCCTTCAGCAACCGCTTTAAAAGCGGCTCGTAATGCCACTTCTGTTTTACCGTAACCTACATCTCCACAAACCAGTCTGTCCATCGGTTTACGTGATTGCATATCTTGCTTAACTTCCTGAATCGCAGTTAATTGATCTTGAGTCTCGGTGTATAAGAACGATTGTTCAAATTCTTCTTGCCAAAGTGTATCTTCCGGGTAAGCTATACCTGCACTCGATTCTCGCTCAACCTGTAAATCCAGTAATTCTTTGGCTAATTCTTGCGCAGATTCCTTCACTTTTTCTTTCAACCGAGACCATTCACTCGTACCCAATCTAGTCAAGGATGGTGCTTGATCGGAACTACCTACGAATGGGGAAACCCTATGAAGTTGATCGGTAGGGACATACAATTTATCTTCTTGGGCATATTCCAGAACTAAATATTCTTTATCCGAAAACGCACCCATAGTAGTTAAACCAGTAAATTGAGAAATACCGTGATCTATATGTACCACATAAGATCCAACCGTTAAATCCTGGAGGGATTTATATCCTGTGTGCCGTTTTTCATTAGCACTCTGCCAATTCCCTGTAGTTCTGCTTACTCCAAACATCTCTAAATCAGTAAACACTTGAAGGTTGGTTGACGAATTTATGCGGATATCCCATCCAGCTGACAGATCTGCTTCCAACAGGTAACACTGCCCTGGTTGTAAAGAATAATTCTCTACTCCCTCCAGTGAATGATAATTAGTTACACTTTGGGATTCCAACAAACTTTTCAATCTTAAATAGGATTGTCGTGTGACAATCAAATTTATGTTAGCAGTTTTATTAGAAGTAATATCTGATATAAATTGATCTAGATTGCCTGCATATTGTCGTGGAGAGGTGAACAAATGGTCATTTTCTTCTATCCCATAGGCGTCTAGGTCTATAACATGAGAGCCAATATCTATTTCATCTAGTCTGGCAATCGGAGAAGGGAAATTACGAGGCAAATCCCCTCTTTCGCATCTAGAGGAAGTAATACCTTCAATCTTCTCCTGGATCACAGCCTCCTCTTCTATCACTAGTTGTTTGCGATCAAAAATCAATAAAGAATCCCGTGATAAATAATCAAACAATGTCGAGTCATTGAAAAATCCGTTAAAGAATTCAAATGATTCTGGATCAGCGATCTCTTGCAAAGTTTCCAATTCTTGCTTTATGCGATCAGATATGTCACCGGTACACTCAGAATAATCCAAATTACGAACTTTCGGTGACAATTGATTCATATCAATCAATGATCTAAGTTGTTCGGAAGCCAAGGTCAATACAATTCCTGAATTGATTTCTTCTACAGATCTCTGGCTATTGACGTCAAAATATCTTAAAGATTCTATTTCTGTGTCCCACAAATCAATTCTAATAGGATAAGGATGATTAGGTGGATACACATCAATAATGCCACCCCTGTTACTAAACGTCCCAGGCGCTTCTACAATAGATACACTCTTATACCCCATATCTATCAACTGATTAAGAAAAGTCTGTATGCTTGTTAGTTCTTGGCCAGAAATGATGTTTACAAGTCCTATGGATGCATTTTCAAAAGTATTTGGATTTAAAGTTTTTCGTAATGCGGCTCCAATTGACGACACTACGACCACATGCTCTGATTTCTTCGCAAGTTTAGACAAAGTAGTAATTCGTTCATTTGTAGTCCTCGAATCCACGACAAGCCTTTCATAAGGCAAAACATCAGCATCTGGTAAAAAGACCAAATTAGCAGTGGCCCCGAAATAATCGTGTAAGTCGTTAAATAAAATTCGAGCGTCAGATTGCTTCGGACATAAGATGCACATTGTTTTATCGGCGTGTTGAGTCCTGAGAAGAGAGATAACAGCTTCCTTCCCTCTATTCCCTATTTTGATCGACTCACCGGATATATCGTCAAAAGCAAATTTTGCCAATGGCCGGATAAGTGGATCGACATATTGACCTATACCTGAAAATGTCATAAACCTATGGTTACCACGGTAATAGTTTAAAATATACCCATAACCTAAGAGATTTACAATGATAACCTGATATTTTTAATAAGGATGTAGATTTATAAACCATCCGATTTGCAGTAAAGTGAATACTATGGAAACTCAAACTCCTAATTACAAACGAATAGTTATAAAAGCAGGCACTGCCGTGTTAACCCAAGGTGAAGAGCATTCTCAACTGAATGAATCCAATATTCAGAACTTGGTGGGTCAAATCATTTCGTTGATGAGATCTGGATATGAAATAGTACTAATATCTTCCGGAGCTATTGCTTCAGGACGTGACATTATTAAAAACAACCTTAATAGCCAAAACAAACGTAATATCGTATCTCGTCAAGTATTAGCAGCTATCGGTCAAAGTAAGTTGATGAACTTCTACCAAGAAAGCTTTGGGAGATCTGGAGTATATACGGCACAAACACTGCTCACAAGTGACGATTTAAGCAATCGGCAATCATATTTAAACATCAAAAACACCCTTATAAGCCTCCTGGAATTGAAAGCTGTACCGATATTAAATGAAAATGACGTCGTGGCAGTAGAAGAGATAAGTCACGTGTTCGGTGACAATGATCGCTTATCGGCATTAGTGGCTAACCTCATCGATGCAGACCTACTAATAATACTTAGCGATACAGATGGCCTATACGATCAAGATCCCAATGCACACCCAAACGCTAAACTAGTAGAAACAGTGGCCACTATAGACGACTCAATAGATCAAATGATCGGCAAAAACATTAATCCTTGGGCACGTGGAGGAATGGTAACCAAAATCGAAGCGGCCAAGCTTGTCACATCTGCAGGAATTCCTATGGTCCTATGTAATGGCAATACATCAAATATATTAATAAATGTTGTAAATAACAATTTCACCGGTACCTTATTTGAAGCAAAGAAAACAAGATTAGAATCCCGCAAAACCTGGATGTTAGCAATTGCTACCGAATTCAACACTGCCCATATTTGTGTAGATAAAGGAGCTAAAAACGCATTAATTAAGAACGCCAGTTTGTTGCCGTCAGGGATTTTAAGTATCCACGGTAAATTCGAACGAGGCGATGTAATATATATAACAAGCGATAACGGCACACACCCTTTCGCCTGTGGGATAACTAACTATTCTTCTACTGATGTCCATCAAATCAGTGGCCAACAATCAACCGATATAGAAGCTACGTTAGGATATAATTATGGGGAAGAAATTATTCACCGGGACAACTTAGTAAACTTATAATATGGATTCATTAATAAAAATAGCGGAACAAACTAAAGCGGCATCGCATGAACTTTCTATATCCAGCACGGATACAAGAAATAAAGTTCTAGATACGGTCAGCAAGCTATTAATTGAACGGATGGCCGAAATAGTCACTGCCAATCAACTAGATTGTAAAAACGGCGAAACGGCAGGACTCAACGATCAAATGCTAGATAGGTTACTACTAACTCCCGGCCGCATCGAAGGAATTGCATCTGACGTACAAACTATTAAAAATCTCCCAGATCCTGTGGGCGAAATAATTGAAGAAAATACTTTAGCAAACGGGATAGCACTTAAAAAAGTGCGAGTCCCATTAGGCGTCCTGGGATCAATATATGAAAGTAGACCAAATGTAACTATTGATATAGCGTGCCTTGCAATAAAATCAGGTAATGCAGCTTTATTGAGAGGCGGAAAAGAAAGTATTAATTCTAATATTGTATTAACACAAATATTGAAGGATTCATTGTTGTTTTCCGATCTACCAGAAGCTGCTGTAGGACTTATCACCAGTACTGATAGAAGTGTTGTAGACGACATGCTCCATCTCGATCAATACATCGATCTACTCGTCCCTAGAGGAGGAGCCGGGTTAATTAAACATGTATATGACACGGCAAGCATGCCTGTCGTAGCAGGCGGGATTGGTGTGTGTCATGCTTTCATTGATGAAGATTCGGACCCAGACAAAGTAATCCCTATAATCATCAACTCAAAAACTCAAAGACCGACAGTTTGTAACGCGCTCGATACAGTACTAGTCCATAAAAACGCAGACCAAACAATGATCCGTAATATGATTTCTCAATTAGTAACTCATGAAGTTGAAGTGAGAGTGGATGAGCAAATTATGGATTACATTCAACAACACGATCCGCTCATCAAAACTGCTACTGAGGATGACTGGGGAACTGAATTTTTATCTTTAATCATTTCTATAAAGGCAGTAGATTCGTTACAAGAGGCCATAAAACATATCAAAAATTACGGATCCGGGCACACTGAAGCTATATTAAGTGAAAACAAAGAATCTCAGGATGCTTTCACAAAAACAATTGATGCCGCAGCTGTCTTTGTTAACGCGAGTACAAGATTTACAGACGGTTCACAATTTGGATTAGGAGCTGAAGTGGGAATCAGTACCCAAAAATTTCATGCACGTGGTCCACTCGGACTTAAAGAACTGACTTCATACAAATGGATAGGTATCGGAGACGGCCAAATCAGGCCTTAATCTGTGTCCTCAAAATCTGGGGGCCAGTAATAAGTCTGATTACCTGACCAAACTCTATTCAGCTGTAACTGCAATTTGACTACAGCAAGCAATCCTAAACCTAACATCAATGAAGTTAATAAAGTTTTATATTTATTCATTCCGGTGAGCAAATGCCACCCTGTAGATATATGGACTAGTAGAAATCCCCAACCAACCGGATTGCTAAGAACACACAGCCAATGCCTGCGATCCCATTCTATTCCGTTTAATTTGTTTAGGTCGTTAGCTATAAGGTATATCCAGTAAACCCAAAACAATCCGAAAGTAGAAAATAATAAAACGATGTATGTCCCAACATTTCGTCGGTCTATAAGTGTTTGTATATAAGCTGTATTTTGATCAAGCATATCTATATGACCATTTATTATAATGATTAATCAATCTCATGTTATGTGATTCTGTCATGGATATATCTTTGACTGTAATTTGTTTATCGAGTATTCTACGAGTGATGCTGATAGACTCACACACTCACATATTCCCTCAAGAATACCAAAAGAGTCACGAGTCCATCCTGAAAATAGACAATACATATGCAGATCTTTTCCAGAAAGATTCCCCTCCTGCAGACGCAGAGTCTCTAGTAGGCAGCATGGAACAAAATGGCATATCTAAGTCTCTTGTTTTAGGAATGGGTTGGACTGACTACGGACTGGCCCAAGACATAAATCAATATCTTATAGAATCATCAAAAACTCACCGAGGGAAATTGATTCCATTTTGTTCTATCAATCCAGCATGGGGAAACGACGCATTATATGAATTAGAAAGATGTTTTAATCAGGGAGTTAAAGGCATTGGAGAACTTCATCCTGATACACAAGACTTCGATATAACCTCCCATTCTGATATGAGGAGCATTATGCAATTTTGTGAAGAACAACATTTACCCATATTGATCCATTGTTCAGAACCAATTGGCCATTCTTACCCGGGCAAAGGTCAAACTCATCCTAATAAAATAATGGATCTTATTCACAATTTCCCATCAAACATCATAATTTGTGCTCATTTCGGAGGCGGGCTTCCATTTTATTCTATGATGCCAGAAATACGAACCTCACTGACTAATGTTTATTTTGACAGTGCGGCTGCACCCTATTTATATGACCCTGATGTTTATAGCAATGTAGAACATTTATTGGGATCCAAGCATATCTTGTTTGGTAGTGATTATCCCGTAGTAAATCATAAAAGATCTTTAGCCCATCTGATGAAAAGCGGACTGGACTCAGACAGCTTTATGGATATCACGCACAACAACATAATGGATATCTTATCCTCATGACTGCAGGCTCTCTCGAAAATATCTCGTTGGAGATAAGTTTCCCGTTCGATCTACAATTGACTGCTGGAAACTCAAACTACAACGGGCTCGACCTTACAAATGAAGGTCTATTCTCTCATATAAGAGCAATATTACCTGCTCCTGAGGAATCTCCTGTTCTGGTTAAGTTAACCCAAAAACTTAACGATCCTTACAGCCCCGTATCATGCCAAATCATCGCAGGCACTTTAGATTCAGACATGAAATATTTGGTCAAAAATAAGCTTGAATGGATACTTGGGATGGATCAAGACATTAAGGGATTTTATGAACTCTGCCAAGACGATCCCGTCATGAGTAAAGTCATTCAATCACACACAGGATTCCATAACACTCGAAGTACTGATCTGTACGAATCCCTAGTAATATCTGTACTCGGTCAGCAAATTTCAAACAAAGTTGCCATCGTTATCAGGCGTGGATTTACTCAAGCTTTTGGGAGTAGCGTTGAATATGATGGCCAATCATTCTGGACATATCCAGATCCAGTCAAGATTGCCAATTCAACTATAGAAGAATTGATGAAGCTGAAGCTAAGTGGCAGAAAATCCGAATATGTACAAAACATCGCTCATGCACATCTTGAAGGATACTTGGATCTTGACCTTTTTGCACATTTGAGCAACCAAGAAGTAATAGATCATTTATGTAAAATAAAAGGCGTGGGAAGATGGACAGCCCAATGGTCCCTGTCTCGAGGCATCGGCAGGACAGACATCTTTCCTGAAGGAGATCTAGTCTTAAACAAATTAATCGCGCACCATTATCTACATACTGACGAAATAAATCTCAAAACGATAAATGAATACTCAAAAAACTGGAAACCATTTCGGACGACAGCAGCAGGATACCTTTACAAGATTTTAACCACCCCAGAATTACAATAATGCAATCTGGTTTATTAAAATCAAATATTCTGATAGATTACACTCAATAAACAGTACTTTACAGGAGGAATAATGGCACGATTAGATAAAGGAACCAAAACTCAAGTCCCTCAAGGACAAGAACAAGCTTTCGACGAAATAGTGGAAAATTTAGGCTCCGTCCCTGCTTTTGGTCCAGGATCTATTCTGATTCATGTCCCTGAACTTAGTAAAAGAGCGACAGCACTGAACAGATATCTTAGATATGAATCCGCAGTCCCTAAAAAGATACAAGAATTCACAATGATCCTTACCGCTAGGCATATGGATTGTCAATACATTTGGAACGCACATGCACAATCGGCCATTGAATCAGGAGTAAGCGAAGAAATTGTCGAAGCTATACGTGAAGAAACTGAGCTTCCTCCATTGGATGATGACGAAAGAGCATTAGTAAATTATTGCAGAGCAATCAATACTAGTCATTACGCTAGCAGAGGCGAATATCAAGCGATGTTAGAACAATTTGGGGAACAAGCTTTTATTGAAATCACGATGATCATAGGCAACTACACCATGCTGGCATTAGCAATCAACACATTCGAAAGCGACCTACCCCCAAACCGAACCCAACCAATCCTTCCTGTGTGGTGAAAACATAGATAGAAGGATTAAGCGTAGTTAATCCTTCTATTTAAACATTCCCATCAATGACCTAGGGTTCTTAGTATTGGCAAACCGTTTCATCATTTTTTGAGTCTGCTTGAACTGACTCATCAATTGATTGATTTCTTGTGGACTAGTACCACTGCCCAAAGCTATCCTACGGCGCCTACTACCATTGATTATTTCGGGGTTTTGGCGTTCCTTTACTGTCATAGAATTGATGATTGCTTCCACATATTTGATTCGATCTTCATCCACGTTATTCATCATGCCATTTTTGGCCATATGCGACATTCCAGGGATCATCTCAAATATTTGGCTCATAGGCCCCATTTTCTTCAAAGTTTGGATTTGCGACAAAAAATCCTCAAAGGTAAAGGTATTATTTCGAAGTTTCTTTTCTAAATCTTTTGCATCTTCTTCAGTGATAGCATCTTGTGCCTTCTCAATAAGCGTCAGGACATCACCCATTCCTAAGATGCGTGAAGCAAGTCTGTCCGGGAAAAAATCCTCAAAATCACTCGGTTTCTCTCCTGTGCCCATTAGTTTTATTGGCACTCCTGATACGCTTGTTATGGATAATGCTGCTCCACCCCTAGCATCACCATCCATCTTTGTCATTATCAAGCCGGTTAATGACAATCTCTCATTAAATTCTTGAGCAACATTAACAGCCTCCTGCCCAGTCATAGCGTCTACTACTAACAAGATTTCCAGTGGATCACATATTGATTTAACTCGCTGTAGCTGATCCATCAGTTCATCATCAATGCTCAACCTTCCAGCGGTGTCCACTATCGCAAAATCAACACCCTTCGTTTTCGCTTCCTTTATACCGTTTTCAACCACCTGTTCGACAGTTGCTGAATCAGGGTCTTCAGAATATACAGGCGCATCAATTTGTCTACCCAATGTGATCAACTGATCAATCGCTGCTGGACGTTGTAAGTCGGCTGCAATCAGTAACGCATCATTGCCCTGTTTCCTTAATGACATCACTAATTTAGATGAAGTAGTGGTCTTGCCAGACCCTTGAAGTCCTACCATCATGATTACACTCGGTTTATCCGAGGATTGCCGTATTGAATGTATATCACCACTCAAAATTCCTGTTAATTCTTCATTAACTATTTTGATGACTTGTTGGCCAGGAGTAAGGCTTTCTATAACCTTTTCTCCAATCGCTTTCTCTTTAATATTTTCCACAAAAGACTTTGCGACTCTAAAGTTAACATCAGCCTCAAGTAGCGAACGTCTTACATCTGACAGTGCTTCATCTAAATCTTTTTCGGTAACCCGGCCTTTCTTAGTGATTTGAGCTAATGTATTGGTAAGCCTAGAACTTAAACTGTCAAACATCAATTTCTCCAGAAATTGTCAAAATAATATGTAAACTACGTGACAATCCAGTGACATATATATATTCAAGATTTTATACTGTATCTTGCATCCTAATTCTACGTTATTAGATAGCAATTGTCATATGATTCCAATCACATTAAAATTACAAAACTTCATGTCATACCGAGAGAATGTTCCTGAGCTTGATTTCACGGGCATGACAGTAGCGGCCTTATCAGGAAGGAACGGGCATGGGAAATCCGCCTTGCTTGACTCCATCACCTGGGCGTTATGGGGAAAATGCAGAGTAAGATCAGCAGATGATCTGGTTTCTTTGGGAGCAGAAGAAACCAGGGTGGAATTAACTTTTTCAACTTCTAATCAGATATATCGTGTGATTCGTAGCCACATAAAATCTGGCGGCAGAAGAAAAACTGGTGTTACTGACCTCCAACTGCAAATAGAGCAAACTGATCATTTCATACCAATTACAGAAGATAGCGTCAGGAACACACAAGCAAAAATAATTAATGTGATTAGCATGGACTATGACACATTCATAAATTCTGCCTTTCTCCTGCAAGGTCATTCAGATGAATTCACTAATAAAACGCCATCCCAACGAAAAGAAATTTTAGCCAATATCTTAGGTTTAGGCATATATGACAAGTATCAGGAAGAAGCAAGAACACAACTAAACGAACTCACTAGCCACCTTCAAAATATCACTGGAGCTATGCAATACATAGAATCAGATATTGAAGCATTAAATCTAGATGAAGAATCACTCAATAAAGAAATGGAAACGGCATCTACTGAATTATCTAAATACAAAGACCAAAAATCACAAGCCGAAGCACAATTCAATTTGCAATCAGAGCAAGTCACCAAATCTGAAATCGAGATAAATCAACTAAACCAAATGGCAGCAGCGATTTCTGGAATAGAAAACGATATAAGATTCTTGAACCGAGATCACGAGCAAAAACAGATTTTGTGTGACACTTTCGAAAGTCTCCTAGCCCAAGCAGATGACATTAACCAAAATTATTTGTTGTTTGAAAACTCCAAAAATGATTTAGAAAATCAGGAAAAAGAGCAAGCCAAATACATCCAACTCCAATCTAAACTATCGGAAGTAGAGCTAACTATATCTAAATACCAAGTGTCTATCGAAGCCCAACTAAATCAAAAAATGTCAGAAATCAGTCGAAACGCAGATTTGGTCCGACAATTACCAGACTTATGCAATGAAAAAGAAAGGCTTGACGGTATGTTGCTGGATACAGCAGTACAAGAAAACTCAATTAATAGGTTTAAAGAGGAAGAAATCAAACTGACTTCACAAGTCAGTGAGGCTCAAACGTTGTCAGAGTTACATGAGGCTGAAGGGAAAGAAATTAAGCAAAAACTAGATCTAATCGATCATTCGTCCACCGACATCCATCAATGTCCTTTATGTCAGTCTCAATTAGATCAATCATCTGTGGAAAATCTTAAGAATACCTATCTTGCAGAAATTGAGTCAAAACGAAATCAATATGTGAGAAATAAAACCTTAATCAGTACCTTAGCAGAAGAATTAACGAATGTGCAAACAAGTATTAAATCCGAAACAGAACGATTAGAAAACGAGCGAAGCCGACTCGCATCCCAGATAACAATTATAAGCAAGCAAATTGAAGACATCAGCAAAGCAGAGAGGGAAATTATTAAGCTAAAAAACGACTGCGACATATTATCTACATCGCTTCACAAGCAAAACTTCCTGCCAGAAGAACAGCAAAAACGAAAAGCATTAACCCATCAACTTGAAGAATGTGTGTATAACGTGCAAACCATTGAAGCCCTGAGAGAATATTTGTCCAACAATCAGAATCACGCAGAACTTTATACGCAATTGTTATCAGCTAAATCGCAACAACCTGAAACTCAAAAACAAATCGAAGAACTTAAAATCCGGATTTCCCAAAAGCAGAGCGAACTTTCTGAAATATCGCAGAATGTGACCTCAATTGATTCCAAATTATCCTCTTTAGAACAACTGAAGCATGAATTAAACATCACTCAACAATCGTTAAATCAAATTAACGAGAATGTTCGACTGCAGGAAAACAATATCCAAAATATCCAGTCACAAATCCAGCGAGCTACAGATTCAAAGAAAAAACTCCAGCAATTCCAATCAGATAAATCTAATACAGAAAATAAGCACAAAATATACACTGAAGTGTCTAATGCGTTTGGGAAGCAAGGCATCCAGGCAATGCTAATTGAATCCTTAATTCCGCAAATCGAAGAGGAAACCAATCAACTCTTATCTAAGATGACAGACAATAGACTCTATACAACTCTTGAAACCACCAGAGAACGCCGAACAGGTAAAGGGGATCCAATCGAAACTCTAGATATTAGCATCGCTGACGAACTAGGGAAAAGATCTTACGAATCATACAGTGGAGGCGAGGCCTTCAGAATCAATCTTGCACTAAGAATTGCCTTGTCTAAAGTTCTTGCACGACGCAGCGGAGCCTCATTACCTGTCTTATTTCTGGACGAAGGTTTTGGGACTCAGGATTCAATAGGAAGGGAAAAAATCTTGGACACCATCTCTGCTATTAGCGATCAATTCGAAAAGATAATAGTGATCACTCATCTGGATGATCTTAAAGACGCATTCCCTACCCGTATTGAAGTGGTGAAGGATCAGACAGGATCCTCCTATACAATCAACTCAGCCTAAAGGGTCTAATTTACAGAGACAAACGCATGAGGTTGAATTAGAATTCGTGTACTCCCAGATTCATCAACTCTTTTTGTGATCAATTTGTGCTTAGCTTGTTCGGCCCAGCCGATGACATCATATATATTTAAAGCATCAGCTAATATAACCTCAACGAAAGAGGAGCCATCTTCTTCAATTTGCTTTGCTAATGCGGCTATCACGCCGGCACAATTCTTGCCTCTTCCATCAATGATTGCCCAACCAGAATCATTTACAGGCTTTGCCCCATTCCCGTTTGTATGACCATTACTATGACCATTACTATGACCATTGGTTCCGTTGGAATAGCCGGCATACACATCAATTTGGCCAGTCTTTCGTAGATCTAGCTGAGATTTAAAATGAGCTACTGCTTCCCATGCTACAGTCCTATCGCGATCTCCCGAAGAGCAAACAGCTCCTCTGACTCCTACAATATCTGGATTAATCCTCGCAAGCTCATCTAAATTGTCCAATTTCAAGTGCCCGGACAAAGCTGTACTCAAACCAGCTTGTTTTGCCTCTAACACCATCTGTTTCAATTGAGG
The DNA here is from genome assembly GCA_964343075.1 of uncultured Dehalococcoidia bacterium. Taxonomy (GTDB): domain Bacteria; phylum Chloroflexota; class Dehalococcoidia; order Lucifugimonadales; family UBA3495; genus UBA2588. The sequence continues at coordinate 14,196 of CAYFGT010000018.1, forward strand.
TTCGGGAATGAAGTCAAATAAATTCCTGCCGTCCTTGACTAGTGTATCAATCAAGAACCCATCACATTCACCGTCTAAGGCCAACTTGACCATCAACATAGGATCCAACCCGTTTTCATAAAGTACATTATCTGCAAATAGTGATCCTATAAGTTTTGTGCCGAATCCTTTCAAGGCTCTGCGACATTCTCTCAAAATAAACACAGCCTCATCATAATCAGTCTCTATAAACCCAACTTTCACAGATGTCGCGTCCATAACTGCGGCGGCATGTACTGCCATAGCTACTGTACCTGCCTGGTTAGGGACTACTCCTAAAGTAACACTAACATGCTTTTTAGCTGCTATCTCTCGGCGCGCTTCAGCGACCAAACTAGGGTGAGCTGATCCAACGGCTGCCTCTTGTAAATTCTTCACATCTATAATATCCGCCCCACCTTTATCAGCCTCATATACTTCATCCATGTCTTGGGCGCTCACTAACAACATCATGCCTGATGAACCTGCATCAGCATTATTCAACCAAGCGGCGTGTTCTCTGTTGTTAATAGTTATTTTCTCTTCGGGCCGGTTGATTAAACCAACCGCTTCCAGATCTTTCTTCAGTTCTGCTTTTTCTTCGTAGGTTAAATCATTCAACGGCTTCCTAACATGCCCAGAACTTAATCCCATCAGTTCTCCCCAGTATTTGACCATGGCAACTGGTAGTGCTCCCCCACTTTTTTGTACCGTGTACCCCCACCATTTATCTGAAACTGCTTTAATTTCAGATAAATTCCGATCGTAAAATTCCTGGTCAAAGTCTCCTTTAGTTGCACGATCAATAAACTGCACGTAGTTGTTTCTACCGGGCAAATCAAATCGCCAATCAGATGTGTTAGCAAACATCACATGCTGTTGAAAACCCAATTCTTTGCCTTTCGCAAATATCCATTCATCAGGAGTACTTATAAGAGCTTTTGATCCAGTAGTTATATGTGTCTTGATCGAAATTTGTTGATTGAAACTTGCTTCTTTAACCCCTACTACGGATGGTATTGAGCATATTTGATCAAGTCCTTCGGGACTCATTACCATACCAAACTGCGGTGAGTTATAAAACATAATAGCCAAGTTAGAATGGTTAGCCAGACCGTTGACGAACTCTATAACCTGTTCTTCAGTGTTTGTGACCATATAAGGTGGCGCTACAACCAACAGATCAAACCCGCTATTTTCCGCCCGGTCAGCTAAAGCGATCATGTCTTTAAAAGAAGTATGAGTCACATGCGCAGCTATAGGCCATTTACCAGCTGCTTCGGAAGCAACAACATCCATCACTTGGCATCGTTCAGCGAATGACAAACTCCAGAATTCTCCCATTCCCCAAGTACAGCCACCACCGGTGGTTCCCAGTTCACGTGCACGCCGTATGTTAGCTCTTATACTTTCTTCATCGATGTTATCGTCAGTGGTAAAAGGGGTTACAAAAGTTGTCCACTGACCTTTCAATGTTTGCCAAGCCCAGTCTTGAGCCTCATGTTTACTATAGGTCGCCATTAATCATGCCTCCGTTTGTAGCATTATCACTCGTATATTAGTTATAAACTCTTGCACCATATTCCATTTTATCACAGGTCATATGGCTTATTCACATGGATTGACATTGCGGACAGAAATATGTCCCTCTGGAATTTATCCTGGCGAATTGCATAGGAGCCCCACATTTAAAACATGGACCATCCACACTGCGATTTATGTCCCACGGAGTCATACTGAAATATGGTTCAGCGTCATTAATTCCTCTATCTAAATCATATTCATCTAACGACCTTTGCAATACCGACTTAATCTTGATTGTAAGCAACTCTAGCTGTGCCGTTGTAAGATCTTTTATTGGCGTGAAAGGATTGATTGTGGCCTGAAATAAACTTTCATCGGTATACAAATTTCCTAGCCCTGGTATAACAGACTGATCCATAAGAATAGATTTAATAGATCTTTTCCTGCCCAATACAGAAGCTGGTAACTTGTTCAGTGCAAATTGGTCCGACAGCGGATCGGGAAGGAGTGATTGCGTGAGTTTCTGCTGGCAGATGATTTTCCCGAATTTCCGAGAGTCCATAAATCTCAGTTCGTCGGAATTTGAGAAATGTATAACATGGCGAGTAAATTTATGGGCTTCAGCATCCGCATGCTGCAGTCGAATCCATCCTGTCATGCCTAGATGCAATATGAAATCATCAACAGAGGTGTGAATTATGAGATATTTAGCGACTCGTTCTACGTCAACAATACGGCTACCTAAAAAATCTGAATGGAATTTGTGAGGATCTGTGCCGATCCATTTAGTTGGACTATCTGTCCAGACGGACTCTATCGTCAGGTTTTTTATGCCTGATTCAATCAGATACCGTTTTGTGTTTTCTACTTCCGGTAATTCTGGCATCTATCAGTTTACTGTACTTTCACAACTCTGAATTCCAGCTCTTCTCCTTCAAGTTCGAACGTTTGGTCATACTCAATATCTTCGTCGAGTACTATCTCGACGGTAAGAGTCTCTTCTTTTAGGAATTCTTCAAATCTTTGGACAACTGGCACCAGGTCTTTCGGTAATTTCATGTAAGTCGTTATTTGATCATTTAAATCCAGTCCAGCATCTTTCCTGAAACCTTGAATTCTGTGGGATATTTCTCTAATTACCCCTTCATTTTTCAGATCTTCTGTAACGTGAGTATTAACTGCCACAATGTATGCATTATCTTCGATCGCAACGTACGACTGATACCTCGCACTTTTCTCTCGAGCTAACTGATCTTTAATATCATTAAGCATCTTTGAGTTTTCAAAGCTATTAAGTGTCTTGATATTGAGTTCCTCAAGTATCTGGTCACTCACCATAAATAAGAAAGGTGCATCTTCTGAATTTTTGGGAGCAACTAAAACATCCGACAATGGCTGCCTAACCTTCAAGCCAGTACGTGACCTCACGGATCTACCTAGACTAGACACTTTCATGGCAAGCCTAATCGCCTTCATCAGATCTTCATCGATCAATGATTCATCAGCCACCGGGAAATCGCTCAGGTGCACACTATCACTGGAAGACGGGTCCACTTCTTTGACTAATTTTTGAAAAAGTTCTTCAGAGACAAAGGGCGCCAAAGGAGCCATCAACTCTGCCACTGTAACAAGGCAGCAGTAGAGTGTGTTGTAAGCATCAGTTTTATCTGTATCATTTTCGCTCTTCCAAAATCTTCTTCTGCTTCTTCGTACGTACCAGTTAGATAGATTATCCACAAACTCCTGTATGACTCGACCTGCGTCAGTAGGATTATAGTTATCCAACAGGTCATCCACTTGTTTAATTAACGTGTTCAATTCCGACAGAATCCATCTGTCTAATTCGGTTTTAGGGGTCCAATCCACAGAAGTTTTAGTAGGGTCGTATTCATCGAGTGACGCATAATTTGTGAAAAAAGAATATACATTCCAAAGAGTAAGCATCATTTTCCGAAAAACTTCACCCACCAATCTTTCAGAGAATCTTCTGCTTTCTCCAGGGTGAGAGGCAGTAAACAAATACCATCTTAAAGCATCCGCGCCATGGATTTCTAACACGGACATTGGCTCTACTATGTTGCCTATCCGTTTACTCATTTTTTGTCCCTTCTCATCAAGGATCAATCCCAGGCAAATCACATTGTTATATGCGGGCTGGTTTTTTAATAATGTACCAAGTGCGTGCAGGCTGTAAAACCAACCGCGTGTTTGGTCTACTGCTTCACATATATAATCAGCTGGAAATTGGCTTTCAAAGTCTTCCTCTCCTGAGAATGGATAATGGAATTGCGCGAATGGCATCGCACCTGAATCAAACCATGCATCCATCACCTCAGGGATCCGGGTCATTGTTCCTTCGCAATTTTCTGAAGCACAATTAATTCTGATTTCATCTATGAAAGGCCTATGCAAATCTAAATCCTCTCCGATGGGGATATCAGCAGCGAGATTTCCTAGTTCTTCAACACTCCCTACACATACCTGTTTTTGGCAGTCGGGACATTCCCAGATAGGCATAGGAGTGCCCCAGTAACGTTCACGGGATACTGCCCAGTCAACATTGTTTTGTAACCATTCCCCAAATCGACCGTTCTTCACGTGCTCAGGATACCAATTAATTTTTTGATTACCTTCTACTAATTCAGTTTTCCTTTCGGTTGTTCTGATATACCAAGAGCTTTTAGCGTAATACAAAAGCGGGCTATCACAGCGCCAGCAAAAAGGATATGTATGCCTGTAGGTACCGTCTTTAAGAAGTAACCCTCTAGATTTCAAATCGCCCAAGATTTCTTTATCCGCATCTTTAACAAATTTACCTGCAAATGAATAAGACCCAATCATGGTACCTTGCAAATCTACGGTCTGAATAAAGCCAATCCCTTTGTCTCTGCCCAAGGCTAGGTCATCTTCACCAAACGCCGGTGCAATATGAACAATTCCGGAACCGTCTGACATAGAAACCCAGTCCGCTGACTGGACTTTAAAAGAATTCTTTAGCATTTCGTCGAAACTTAGACCACTATCTGAGTTGATGCTACCATCATGGAACACCCCTAAAGCTCCCTGAGGCAAATCTGCATCTCGAGGATCAAACAAGGGTATATAACAGATGCCTTCCAAGTCTGCTCCTTTAGCGCTCGACAAAATCTCATATTCCCCGCAAGATTCCAAAACAGTTTGTACTAATTCTTGTGCAAGCACCAGGTACTGTATATCTTCAGTATCTTCGTCAGTAACGATACTCAATTTGACCAAGACATAAGATGCGTCTTTATGAATCGCTAGTACAGAATTAGATGGCAATGTCCATGGTGTAGTCGTCCAAGCCACGAAATGCACCAATTCCCCTTGTAAAGCTATTTCTTTTATCTCGTTATAAAAATTACTGCTGATCTGTAAAACGTCACTTCGTTCAAAATCTAATTCGAATTTAACAAAAACCGAAGGATCTCTTGTGTTATCTTTGTACCCTAATGCTACTTCATGAGAACTTAAACTAGTTACACAGCGAGGACAATGAGGAGTAGCTCGTCTCCCCTCATAAAGCAAACCTTGATCCCATAGTGTCTTCAAGATCCACCAGCCCGATTCAATATAGCTATTGTGAAGCGTTACATAAGGATCATCCAAATCCACCCAATAGCCAATTCTTGAGGTTAGATGCTCCCATTCTTTAACATATTTGAATACGCTATTTTTGCATTGTTCGTTAAATTCTTTAATGCCGTATTCTTCTATTTCTTTCTTACTTTTTAAACCAAGCTCTTTTTCAATTTCTAATTCGACCGGCAATCCATGAGTATCCCAACCTCCTTTACGTATACATTGGAAGCCTTTCATGGTCTTATATCTACATATGACGTCTTTAAACACCCTAGCGAGAACGTGATGGATACCCGGATTCCCATTGGCTGTTGGCGGGCCCTCATAAAGCATGAATTTAGGGAGTCCTTCTTTATCTTGGAAAGATCTTTCGAAGATTTTATTATCTTCCCAAAATTCCAATATTTCCGTGTCGATAGTCGGAAAGCTTACTCGGTTGGTTGCTGGCTTAAACATTCGTTCCCCTATTGTTGTACACAATGATGCACATTAAAGTGTCATCAATTTCATGCCATATTCCAGAATTTACGGAAGTGATTCAATGGCCCGTGCCCCGTTCCGATATTAAACGCTGGATCAATGGAATCATACACATACGACTGAGCTATCTTTGTAGAATCTTGTAATTCCCTACCTAACGCCAAATTGGCTGCTACTGCCGAAGAAAAGGTACAACCTGTACCGTGTGTATTTTTCGTGTCTATTCGTTTCGACAACAATTCTATACTATTTTGTCCATCAAAAAAATAATCTATGGGGTCACCAGACATATGACCTCCCTTCATTATCACGGATTTCGCCCCCATTCCTAATATCAGGTTGGCAGCTTTAATGACAGATGCTTTACCGGTAATAGTTACACCCGTCAATTCTTCTGCTTCGGGAATGTTAGGAGTAACAACTGTAGCAATAGGTATTAGGTCACTACGTAGAACATCAACGCAGTCTCTACGTAGCAAATTATCACCACTCTTAGACACCATCACCGGATCGATGACGACATTGGCAGGGTTTGTGTCTTTGATCATATTCGCCACTGCTTTGACGATCTCAGCATTAAAAAGCATGCCTATTTTTATCGCGTCAGTACCGATATCTTCCAATATAGTCCGATACTGAGATGTAATCAGATCAGGATCCATCGCCTGAATCGCATTCACGCTATGGGTGTTTTGAGCCGTGAGAGCGGTGATAACTGATGTTCCATATACTCCAAATGCAGCAAACGTCTTTAAATCAGCTTGGATGCCTGCACCGCCACCAGAATCTGACCCGGCGATTGTCATACATTTAAATATACGTATAGATTCGGTCACTGTTTATCCTTAAACATAGTGGTTTATCGAATGTTCATGTTAAACAACCTAACTGTCAAAATCAATCTGAGCGTGTTATGTTAACCAAGTGCGAGTTTTCTGAATTTTGTATTGACAACCCACACTCTAATTGATAGAGTATTTGCTTGCTCCAGGAAACTAAATTTAAGGGCCAGATATGCCAACAGTAAATCAACTGATACGAAAAGGGAGAAAAAGTGTTAAGAAAAACACTAAAGCTCCAGCTTTGCATTGGGTACAGAACTCAATAGCTAACAGAGTACGATGGGGAGATGGTTGCCCGCAGCGGCGCGGCGTCTGTGTTCAAGTTAGAACCATGACTCCTAAAAAACCTAATTCCGCCTTACGAAAAATAGCAAGAGTTAGGCTGACCAATGGTGTTGAAGTTACTGCATATATAGGTGGTGAAGGCCACAATTTGCAAGAACACTCTGTAGTCCTAATTCGAGGCGGCAGAGTGAAAGACCTTCCTGGTGTAAGGTATCACGTTGTCAGAAGTGCTCTAGACTGTGAAGGGGTTCCTGACAGGAAGAGAGGCCGTAGCAAATACGGCACCGCTAAAAGTTAGCAACAGTCTAAAGAACTGGTAAATTACACAAAAATATCAAGGGGTACTTGAACTATGTCTCGCAGAAGACGAGCCGAAATAAGAATAATAGCACCGGATTCAAAGTTCCAAAGCCGGGTGGTAAGTAAGTTTATTAACTGCATTATGACTCGCGGAAAGAAAACTGTCGCTCAAAAAATCATGTACCAAGCAATGGACATCATCGAAGAGCAGACAAAAAACGATCCGATGCAAGTCTTTGATCAAGCGATGAAGAACGCTACTCCATTAGTTGAAGTGAAACCCCGTAGAATCGGTGGAGCAACCTACCAAGTACCACAAGAATTGGCTTCCAATAGAAGTGAAGCACTAGCAATGCGCTGGCTCATAAGCGGAGCTCGAGGCCGCAAAGGCATCCCAATGCGGCAAGGACTGGCAAATGAGCTAATTGACGCCTCAAATGGGGAAGGCACAGCAGTCAGGCGTAGAGACGAATTACATCGTATGGCAGAAGCCAACAGGGCTTTTGTACATTTTCGGAGGTAAAGCTTAGCAGTAGCTGAGTCACAATCACCATGGCAGATTATCCTATTGAAAAAATTAGAAACATCGGTTTCATAGCACATATTGATGCTGGAAAGACTACAGTTACTGAGAGAGTACTATATCTCACGGGCGTTATACGGAAAGTTGGTGAGGTGCATGACGGCACTGCAACAATGGACTTTATGGCCCAAGAAAGAGAACGTGGAATCACAATCGGATCAGCAGCTACGACAGCTTATTGGAATGACTCGCGCTTAAATGTAATTGACACCCCTGGACACGTTGACTTTACCGCTGAAGTGGAGCGAAGCCTTAGAGTGTTAGATGGCGGAATTGTCGTATTCGATGCCGTTGCCGGAGTACAGTCACAATCAGAAACAGTATGGCGGCAAGCAAACACCTACAACGTCCCGCGAATATGCTTTGTAAATAAAATGGATCGCGTCGGGGCAAGTTACGAACGAACGATTGAAACCATAGTTGCTAGACTAGGTGCCAACCCTGTAGCTATACAACTACCAATGGGAGCAGAATCAGATTTTGTTGGAGTAATTGATCTGATTAAAGGCCATGCAGTAATGTATGAAGGAGCCAGGGATCATACTGGTGAAACATTACCAGAAATGAAAGTCACCAAGATTCCTGAAGAATACCAAGCTGAATATGAAACTCGCCGTGAACAAATGCTTGAAAAAATAGTCGAGCACGACGAAACAGTTATGGAGAAATACCTTGACGGCGAAGAGCTAACTGCCGAAGAGATCATATCCACTCTTAGGAAAGCCACCATTAATATGGATGTAGTTCCTATATTATGTGGCACAGCGCTCGGCGGGAAAGCGATGCAACCGATGTTAGATTACATCGTGGACTTGCTTCCTTCCCCAATAGATGTGCCAAATGTGATAGGAATTCGACCAGGTACCGAAGAGGAAGTAGACCGAGCTCCTGATGAAAAAGAACCTTTATCAGCTATCGCATTTAAAGTAGTCACAGACCCTTATGTAGGACGGCTAGTATATATCCGAGTATACTCGGGCAAAATTGAAGCTGGGGCGGCTGTTGAAAATGTTAGTAAGGGCGGTCGCGAAAGAATGGGTAGACTGCTAAGAATGCATGCTAGTTCAAGAGAAGAATTAGAAGAGGTCAGCGCTGGAAATATTTGCGCATGTGTAGGTCTGAAAGACACATTCACCGGTGACACAATTTGCGCAGGCGATAATATAATATTAGAGCCACCTACATTCCCAGATCCGGTTGTTTCGGTGGCCATCGAGCCTAAGACCAAAGCAGACCAAGAAAAATTAGGTGAAGCACTGAGAAAATTAGCAGACGAAGATCCTACCTTTTTAGTCAACTTCAATTCTGAAACTGGTCAAACCGTAATGTCTGGTATGGGAGAGCTACATCTAGAAATTCTTGTGGATCGAATGAAGCGAGAATTTAGCGTTGAGGCAAATGTTGGAAGCCCAAGAGTTTCTTACAGAGAAACTCTAACTTCAAACGTACGACAGGAAGGTCGTTTCGTTAGGCAGAGCGGAGGCCACGGACAATACGGTCATGTTTGGGTTGAAATAGAACCTCTCGAAACCGGTGGTGGTATTGTATTTGAAGATAAAATCCGAGGTGGCGCTGTCCCAAGAGAGTATATTCCTGCGGTTGAAAAAGGAATCCGAGAAGCTGTCGAGAATGGTCCAGTGGGAGGATATCCCATGGTGGACGTGAAAGTCACACTAGTCGATGGTACATTCCATCCAGTTGACTCCTCAGAAATGGCTTTTAGGCAGGCAGGAGTGCTAGCTATCCGTGAAGGATCTAGGAAAGCCAATCCTATTCTATTAGAACCTATGGCTGACCTAGAAGTAACCACTCCTTCAGAATTCACGAGTTCTATAGTAGGAGACTTGGGGACTCGAAGAGCTCAAATAAGCAATATCGATTCAAATGGCGATTTGCAAACCATTTTCGCAACTATTCCATTAGGAGAAACTTTCTCGTATACTACAGCACTCAGATCTTTAAGCAGTGGTAGGGCATCATTCGGAATGGAAGTCAAAAACTACAGCCCGGTTCCTGACCATCTATTAAATACACTGATTGGTAAGGATCAAGGTTAGTAAGGTAATAATATGGTAACTCAACAAAAAGTAAGAATAGTCTTAAAAAGCTTCGACCACAAAGTCTTAGATGTTTCTACGGAACAAATTGTAGAAACAGCAGAGCAAACAGGTGCAAGAATATCAGGTCCTGTTCCTATGCCTACTAAGATACGAAGATTCTGTGTGATCAGGGGTCCGCACGTCGACAAGGATTCCCGAGAACATTTTGAAATCAGGACTCATAAAAGGCTGATAGATATTCTGCAGCCAACATCTAAAACTATCGACTCATTAACCCGGTTGAATTTACCGGCCGGAGTCGATATTTCTATTAAGCTCTAAGAGACATAGAAAGGTCGAATCATAATTGTAAAGGAATCAAAAAGAAGGTATTTGTAATGCTCAAAGAATTTGTGGGCAAAAAAATAGGAATGACGCAAGTCTTTAATGAAGCGGGAGGATTAGAACCTGTCACTATAATAGAGGCTGGTCCATGCTCAGTTGTACAAATCAAAACGGAAGAAAAAGATGGGTATGCAGCCGTCCAGTTAGGCTATGGAAGACTAAAACACACAAACAAACCCATGTCCGGGCACCTAGCAGGTATTGAAAACGGTAAACATCTAAGAGAAGTCTCAGTAGAAGATATAACTGAATTCGAAATAGGGCAAGAAATATTAGTAGACACATTCGAAGTTGGAGAGAAGGTAACAGTTACAGGAAGATCCAAAGGACGAGGTTTCGCAGGAACTGTAAAACGACACGGCTTTGGAGGTGGGCCCAAAACTCATGGACAATCTGACAGGCATCGAGCGCCAGGGTCCATTGGAGCCGGCACTACTCCCGGTAAAGTGTATAAAGGTCAGAAAATGGCCGGTCACATGGGAGACAGACAGATTACTATCAAGAATTTAGAAGTGATACTGATAGATGTGGAGCGGAATCTAATCGCGATTAAAGGCGGTGTCCCCGGAGCCAGAAACAGCATGGTAACCATCAAACGAACAGGCCTTAAAGGTGACACCAAAGCTATATACCTCCAAGATCAAATCCTCGAAGAAATCGAGGAAGTGATTGAAGAAGTAGTAGCTGAAGAAACCACTGAAGAAGTAGTAGCTGAAGAAACTACTGAAGAAGCAGTAGCTGAAGAAACTA
>CAYFGT010000019.1:0-23979 GCA_964343075.1 uncultured Dehalococcoidia bacterium
AGCCTCAGTAGTTTCTTCAGCGGCTGGAGCTTCAGCGGTTTCTTCAGCGGCTGGAGCTTCAGTGGTTTGCTCGGTGGTTTGCTCGGTGGTAGAAGGCTCCGGTGAGACGTTTGATTGGTGGTCCCTGTTTCCGTCTCGGTTTCCTCCGTACTGAGGACGCTGGCCTTGGTATCCAGGACGACGTCCAAGAGGGGCGTCTGCAGAACCGGGGTTAACTGCGTCCAGTGGAACCTCGGCTTCTTCATCTGTAATGGAAACGATTAAAGATCTGAGGACCCTTTCATCTAATTTTAGAAGGTTTTCGAGTTCTTTGTTGAAAGGGGACTCGGTTTCAAAACGAGATAAATGGTAAGTCCCTTCTAGATATTTCTGTTGGCCTTTTTGTATTGGGTAGGCCAGTCTTCTTGTACCCCATGAATGTTCAGATTTCACAGTGCCTTGGTTCGAAGATATAAATGTCTTCACTGAATCCCACACTTCGGTATCTTCTGATTGGTTGAGCATAGGGCTCAAAATCACAACTATTTCGTATTGACGCAAATTTACTCCTACATATAAAAACGAGAATGCAGGCAATTATACCAAAGGATATGTTGGGACTCAACTAAGTTATTAATCTATCCCAGGTACAGGATGAGAGCTTGCTAGATCCTTTACTTGGGATGATAAGTCGGACAGAGTATCCGAATTACCTTTGTTTGATAAAGCACTAATGATGATATCTGCAACCTTTTTGACTTCATCTTCTGTAAATCCTCTGCTAGTGATAGCAGCGGTACCTACCCTAAGGCCGCTTGTTACTCGAGCTGGTTTGGGATCCCAAGGGATAGAGTTTTTGTTTACGATCACTCCGATGTCTTGAAGTATCTGTTCCGCTTCTTGACCAGTTAATCCAAGTGGGGTTACGTCTGCTAATATCAAATGGTTATCTGTGCCCCCAGAGATTAATCGCATTCCAGATTCTGCTAGTTGTTTAGCCATCACATTGGCGTTTTGGATTACATGGTCTGCGTATTGGGAAAATTCTGGAGTAAGAGCTTCTCCAAAGCATACTGCTTTAGCTGCTATGACATGCATGAATGGGCCACCTTGTGAATATGGGAAAACGCTGTAATCGACTTTTTTGGCGAGTTCCTCGGTGCACAAGACTATTCCTCCTCTAGGTCCTCGGAGAGTTTTTTGAGTAGTAGAAGTGATAATATCTGCAAATCCTGCTGGTGAAGGATGGGCTCCTCCAGCTATCAGTCCAGAGATATGTGCCATATCAACCATTAGTAAGGCCCCAATTAAATTAGCGATAGCCCTTAGCCTTTGAAAATCGATGACTCTTGGGTAAGCACTACATCCGGCGACTATCAGTTTTGGCGAGTGTTTTTTAGCCAGAGATTCAATTTCATCGTAATCAATCGTTTCTGTTTCTTTTGTTACTCCATACGGGACAAAATTATATAAATTACCAGAAAAACTCACTTTGGCACCATGCGTGAGGTGCCCTCCTTGGTCCAAACGCATTCCTAATACGGTGTCTCCAGGGTCTAACACAGCAAAATATGCTGCCATATTAGCTTGTGCGCCACTATGGGGCTGAACATTTGCATGTGGCATTTCGAATAATTGTTTAGCTCTGTCTATAGCAATAGATTCAGCTACATCTACGAATTCGCATCCAGCATAGTACCGCTTGCCCGGGTAACCTTCTGCGTATTTGTTACCCATAAGACTTGATTGCGCCTCAATAACATTTTTGCTCGCATAATTTTCAGATGCTATTAAAACAATATTATCTGTTTGTCTACGTATTTCATTTTGCATGGCTTCGTAAATAGCTGGGTCTGCTGTTATTAAATTAGACATAAATCATATATTCCTTTATTAATTTGGTGCTTATTCTAAAGCAGTAATTTGTTCATCTAGTTTCTTTACACTTTCGTAGTCTTCTTCCGCAATTTTGTAACATCTGTCTAAGTACAAACTGGCGATTAGTAACCCATTTGGTTCGGTATTGGTTGCAGCAGAGATCAATTCGCTGATCTTAAATACGGATGGTAAATGGCTCGACAACGATCGCAATTCAGAAGTTGTTTCCTCTGCCATGATAATATCTTGTGAGTCCTGAGCAAATTTGAGTTTGCTTAAGAGTTTTGTTAACTCGGACAGTTTGTCTTTTTCGGTCAATAGGTCGAATAACACATCATTTACATCAAATGAAGTATCCTGGGATATTCTTGTATTGATTTGGGGATCTTGAGCTGTGGAGGACCCCCCTGATATTTCAATTGCAGAATAAGATGAGCTGTATTCCTGTACTGTATTGTTTGCTAATTCCATAAGCCTGGTGACGTCATAAGAAAAGATACTACCTCCATTAATGAGATCATCAGATCTAAGCAGAGCAATTTCTCGCAATTGCTCCAGGGAGTAATTATCTTCGGGTGCTGGAGGCATGGAGAAAGACGTGAGATTCTCCGTAGGAATTTCTCCGAGAGTAGAGGCTAAAAATGGTGGAACATATTTGGACAAATCTGATTTCAAAGGCAATATAACAATATAAGATGAATATACTTTTTCAGGTTCTGTAGAAACCGTGAAATACACTAAAGCATGTCCTTTGGGATTAATGGGGTCTCCTAGATCAAAAATCATAATTACAACCACTCTCATTAGAAATTATAGAAGATTTGTTACCGAAGGGCTACATCTTTCATGCACTGATTATCAGTAATCAAGTGAATCCACTTGATTTAACATTGGTACTCAAATATTGTATTATGTAATTTGTTCAAATGAAGGCAAAAATATCGGAGGTTCTATGTCCGAAGAAAATTTGAAAAATTTTGTTTATGACGACGTAGTTATAGGAGAAGCTTTAGGCAGTTATTCTTATGTCTTAACTGAGGACATGTTGGATACGTTCAGAAAAGCGGTTGAAGATCCAGAAGCTAGGTTCCCTACTTTGGGTGTTAAGCATGACGCTACAGCGTTCGCTATGGTTTACGACGATCAAGTCGGTACGGTGAACGCGGGTAATGAGGTAGAGTTCTTCAATCCCCCTATACCAGGTAAAAAAATTATTGTTACAGGTAAGATCCAAGATAAATATACAAAAAGGGATAACCCATACATTGTGATTGAAGCCACAGCAGAAGATGAAGATGGAAGGCTTATTGAAAAATTGAGGACTTACCAGATTAAAAAACCGGAGGTATTAGGTAAGAAATGGCAAAAATAAATGTTGATGATGTATTACCTAGTGTGACTAAAAGCATTACCCAAGAAAAAATTGAATTATTTGAGGATTGTGGAATATTGGACCGACAAAATATTCATAATAATCCTGAAATCGCCAAACAAAGATTGAAATTTGATCATCCCATCGCATCAGGTCGAATGTCTGTGACTTATGCAGCTGAGATAATTAGAAAATACGTTGGTGATGAAAACTTTCATCATTCTGGGACTGTTAACTTGAAATATTTAAAACCGCTCATTCAAGGTGATACCGTTAGTGTGAGTGGAACAGTAATATCTACTGAGGAAACGGAAACAGGATTATTGGTAACAATAAATATACATTGTGAAAATCAAAACGGTGAGACAACTGCTATTGGGCAAGGAACTGCAGTAGTCAAATAGAGGAGTGGATTATGGCGAATGCTGAATTTGGCAAGGTTGAATTAGAGATCGTATATTGTGTTCCTTGAGGATACCATGCTTTGGCCACGTGGCTGGCTACAGAAATTTGGAGATCACAAGATGTAGGAGACATAGCGATTAAATTAACTCCTGCTGGCGGTGGACGACTTGAGATATATCTTGATGGAGATAAAATCTTTGACCGTAAAGATGAAAATGGTGTGTACCCCAACCTTACACGAGTTAATGAGCTCAAGATGGTTGTAGCTGACAAAATTTTTGAAATTGATGAATCAGTATCTAATTCTGTTTAAAAGAGGCTCAAGTGAATCCTGAACACGTTAAAATAGTGATGCAAGGCACAGAATCTCTTAATACATGGCGAGAAGTAGTCCTGAATCAACATATCCAATTGGATTTGAGTGATTGTGATTTGTCTGGCATAGACCTAACTGGCGCTAAGTTAGGTAACGCGATCCTATCTAATTCAAATTTGCAAAACGCGAAATTATCAAACGCTAATCTGGCGAATGCCGACTTGAGCGGAGCTAATTTGGAGTACTGTGATTTGGCTCGAGCATCTCTTGAAGGATGCAATTTAAAAGGTGCGAACTTGTACAATGCTAACCTTTTTTGGGCTGATGTTAAAAATTCTAATGTTTCCAATTGTAATTTGAGGAATTCCAGATTAATGAGAACTTGTTTTGTGGCTTCAGACTTAAGTGAATCAGACTGCAGCCAATCCACCATGATTGAAGTGGACTTTCGGAATGCAGATCTTAGGAATGCAACCTTTAGGAATTCTAATATGAATGGGGCGGATATGAGTAGATCAGTTATGGAAGGAGCAGACTTCCAATATGCAATGATCAGAGATTCTCATTGGATTATGGCAGATTTACGCGGAGCTAATTACAGTAATGCAAGCTTGTATCGGGTTGATATGACTATGGCAAAATATGATCAATCTACAGTATTCCCTCCTGGATTTGATCCTGAATATTCTCCTCAAGATAATGATTATTAGTATACTGGTGTACTGAAGGGAGCGAAGTGTGGAAATCAAAATTGTAAAATCAATGAGTTCAGAATCTGGGTGCACCTTAACAGCCTTGGCATTAGCTAAAAAAAGCCTTGAAAAAGATAAGAACGTACTGTTCTTATCGTATGATAAATATGAACTCGAAATTATTGGAACATTGTTCAAGAGTGATAAGTTTTGTCACAGAAGTTTAAATGATATTAAAGTGTTGGAAATGTCTGATATTGATTCAGATGTTGTAATTGTAGACCAAGGGATAAATGAACAACCTAATATAGATGCATCCACAGTTGAATATCAAATAATACATGTTCATGATTGTTCTGTGACGTTTGATATAGATCTAGACAAGGTTTTTGCAAAACAAAACGTTACTCTTTTACTGAATAAAATTCCTGTTTACGAATCTAGACCTGTACATGAAATGGTCCAAAAGATTAGCGAATTGAACGGGCAAGTTTTAGCTACTCTGCATGAAGATAAATTCTTGCAAGGGATGACATTAGAAGAACTTGTGAATGCGGTGAACGGGAGCTTGATAGATGAATCTGTAACAAATAAACCATATATCGCAAAATTTCTAATAGGTGGCAATATTATGGATTCAGGAGAAGGCTATTTTGGACGGTACGAAAATCAAGCAGTTATTACAAGAGGGGGACGGCCAGATATTCAAATGGCAAGTATAATGGCAGGGACAAAATGCCTGGTTTTGACTCAAGATACAGAACCTACGGAATATATTATTTCAGAAGCCCGTAAGCATAAGGTACCTTTGATTTCGGTTACCTCTGGCACAGAAGATACAATTGAGCTTCTTTCTAGATCGTTTGGTAATAAATCGATTTGTTTAGAAAGGATTGATCGATTCTTGGAATTGCTTGAGCAAAATTAGTACTATAATTCAGTATTCAGGAAATTCAAGATATCATATGCAATACACGTAAGTCCCGTTGCCATATACGGAGCATCACACACTCCTCTTTGATGCCCGAGTTCTGAATTGGCAAGTACAGATATGGATATATCCATTTTAGGTGAATACATTAATATAGAGCTGTACCCACCACCACCACCAGGATGACCGTATGTCATTAGATTGGTACCATCAGACATGGGATGGTATCGTCTGGCGATATGATAACCATAATTTTGAGTGACTCCTGCTAATATGATATTTTCCTCTATTATTGAACCTATTAGCGCCTTTCTGGAAGAGTCTGATAATGCTTTACCGTGTTGGCTATATAATTCATAGCCCCAAATCGCCATATTTTCAGCTGTTGTAAATCCGCCAGCACCAGCCCACGCTAATCTGCCATCTTGTTCATAATAGTCGATCTGGTACCAATCTGGCGCACCTAGCGGTTTCATTTTTGTTAAGTCGCCAAATCCACCAACACCGCCATACATGGAGTAATTTGCGTGAGGTGCTGCCATATTGGATGGGATCCTTGTAGCAGGTCTAAACCCAATTTGTAACGATAGGGGAGAAAATAACTTCTCCTGATAGAGTTTTGCGAGTTGGGTTTGGGCTTGGTACTGAGCAATTAAGCCCAGCAAAACAGAGCTATTGTTTGAATATTCATATCCTCCAGGGTTAGCTCCTGGTTTAGTAGTTAAAGCTAGGTAATCGGTAGGATGCCAATCAGGTTTGGTTACCACATAATTAATATACTGAGAATTAGTATCTTTATCCCCGTGTCCTCCTCTCATCAGAAGTAACTCTTCTACAGTACTATCAGGGAATAATTTGGGATTGAGCTTTTGGTATAGTGAATGTCCTTTTAGGAGGTCGGATATCTTATCATCCATGTCATAAAGCCCATCTTCGACCTGATTGAGTATCAAGGCGCTCAAAAAAGTTTTGGAGGTGCTCATGATACCTATAGGACTATCTGTTCTGAGACTTACGCCTTCCTTTGCACTGCCACGAGAAGCTGACCACAATTTGTTACCTGAAACAACTGCTACAGAAATGCCCATTTTGGTTGATAGTGGATCAAAGTTGCTCCCTACGATTTGAGTCAGTTTGGTATCAATATCCTTATTGAAGGAGTTGTAGCCGGTTTTGTTAGTGAATTCTGGGGAGTCAAGTTTTTCATAAGGTACGTACTTCAGATTTGAAGCGGAAGAAACTGTTTTCGTTTTGGTTATATCTTGCTGAGGTTGGTTGTTCGGTTTGTTGGTAGTTAAAGGTTCAACAGGTGCTTGAGTAGGCGCATCCTTATTTGAGGTAGAATTGGACGTTTCTGTCGATTTGGGAACGTTTGCGGAGGGTTCTGCAATTATAGGTTTGTCAGACTGTTGGTCTACGTGGGTCACTGCAGTGGATACAGGATTCGTGGGAGTGATAGTATCTGTTCCCGTATCACTCTTGCAGCCAATAAATAAAACTGACAGAATTAGTGCAAAACCAATGAAACCGCGCATTATTATTCCATGTTAAATCTTTCTGATTCAGGGTGACGAGACCATAATAACTCGGCTCCATCCATGGCGATTTTACGTGCTTCACTTGCCCGCCAGGCTTCGTAAATATCGTTGTTGTCCCAGGTGACGAGAGTTGTTATTTGAGACGGATCAGATAGTCCGATCATTGTCTGTCTGGTACCAAAGCCAGGTGCTTTACTTTGAGCTACTCCGTTTCGGTCCAGCAATGCTTTAGCTTCTTCAATTTTATCTGGCTTTGCCCAGTGGTGGGTTATAACTCCAATCATACATCCTCACTAATCTTTATCTCTTGCGAATAAGGGTACCAACAGTAGAGGGGCTAATATTGTGGTAATTATGGTCATAATAATGCTTATTGTGAATACTGATTGGTTTATTATTCCTTGGCTTAAGCCTATCCCAGCAATAATGAGTGCGACTTCCCCTCTCGGCATCATTCCTATTCCAATTCTAGTACTTTGCAACATATTGAATTTGAATGCTAGAGCTGGCAGTCCAGAACCCAATACTTTAGTTAGAATTGCTACTATTGATATTAATAATCCTGCAAGTAGAGCTGTATGTATAGAACTTACGTCTACTAACATGCCCATTACAACAAAGAACACAGGAACCAGGAAATTCTTTATCGGTTCAATACTGTGTTCTAGCTTTTCTTTTATTTCGGTTGTTGAGAATGCTAACCCTGCTGAGAACGCTCCGATTATGAACGCCAGTCCAAACATTTCTGCAAGTCCTGAACACAATAAGGCTAGGCCAAGTACTATTGGAATGTTAGCTTCTACTGAACCGATTTTGTTGAGGAATCTTTCTATATGTTTTGATGTTAATAAGCCGATACCTGTTAAGGCTATCCAAAATATAATGGCTTTTGCCCCAATGGTTCCTACAGATATCATGTCTACTTTGCCAGAAATACTTATCCCTACGATGATTGAGAGTATTAAGATTCCTAGAATGTCATCTATAACAGCTGCGGCTATGATAGTTGTGCCTTCAGAGGATGTTAGTTTACCTATGTCTGCCAAAACTCGCGCAGTGATGCCTACAGATGTGGCTGTAAGAATAGATCCCATAAATAAGGCTTCGAGAGACCATATACCTCCCGGTCCGGCAATACCAAGTAAGACACTAGAATAAGCACCCAAGAAAAATGGAAAAATTACGCCTCCTAAAGCTACAACTGTAGCTGGCCCTGAATATTTTAAAAATGTTTTGAAATCTGTTTCTAATCCAACGGCGAATAACAGGATTATGGATCCTATCTGTGCAACTGAAAATAGTTCATTAGAAACTGGCAAGGCCCCGGCTTCTAGTATGGTTGGCAAGGGGAACAATGGGCCAAAGAAAGGTATGGGAAATGCTCCGAGAGCAAAAGGCCCAATAAGAATACCTACCCCGATTTCCGCTAACACCGATGGTATTTTTAAGTATTTGCTTGCTACAAATCCTGCTAACTTTGCAGCTATTAATATAATCCCGATCTGGATTAATAATACCGTTACGATATGAGTAATATTGGAAGCGCCTCCTGAGGCGGCGATATTCCGCGCAGTGTCTGTAAATAAGTTCAAAGTATCCATACAACTTCCTGTGTGACTATTAGTATTAGTATCAGTGCTATATTGTATTGAATATATTTGACATTGTATAGGTGCTTTGCTACCATTTTTCGCTGGACCAATGATAAAAAACCCATTTGGGAGATAATTATTTTGGCATATCTAAATGGCTTAAAATGCCGGGAATGTGGTAGGGATTATCCTGCTGATCCATTAAACGTTTGCGATTTTTGTTTTGGACCTTTAGAAGTTGCGTACGACTATTCAACAATTCGTGAAGTAGTCACTCGAGAATCTATTACTCAAGGTCCCCCTAGCATATGGAGATTTAAAGACTTGCTCCCAGCAAGCGGTGATAACCCAGTTGATATTATGACAGGTATGACTCCACTTATGAAAGCCAATAATTTGGGTAAAGAACTTGGTTTGAATAATCTTTATATCAAGAATGATAGCGTAAATCCATCATTTTCATTTAAAGATAGGGTTGTATCTGTAGCCTGCACGAAAGCTATCGAATTCGGATATGAAGTGTTGTCCTGCGCATCTACTGGTAATTTGGCTGCGAGTGTGGCTGCCCATGCAGCGAGGGCAGGAATAAAGGCAGTCGTATTCATCCCTGGCGATTTAGAGCAAGGGAAAGTAATTAATGCAGCTGTGTATGGTCCTACGATTATGGCAATTGATGGAAACTATGATGATGTCAATCGATTGTGTAGTGAAATTGCAGATAACTATCCGTGGGCGTTTGTTAATGTAAATATGCGTCCATACTACGCTGAAGGTAGTAAAACATTAGGATACGAAGTGGCTGAACAATTGGGTTGGGAAGTTCCCGATCATGTTGTTGTACCTGCCGCATCAGGGGCTATGTTTACCAAAATTTGGAAAGGATTTAATGAACTTGCTTGTTTGGGCCTTTTGGACGGAGTGGAGGGTATGTCTTTTGGCGAAGATCAGAACTCAGTTCACCATCCTGCAGTTAATACAAAAATGCATATGGCTCAGGCAGTTGGGTGTTCACCTATTGCGTATGCCTGGAATAACGGTCAGTCTCACATTGTGCCTGTTAAACCGGATACAGTAGCTAAATCTTTAGCTATTGGCAATCCTGCTGATGGTATATATGCGCTCAAGGTTATTCAAGAATCAGGAGGTAGTGCTACGGCTACCCCAGAGAAGACAGTTGCTGAAGGCATAGAATTACTAGCTAGAACAGAAGGTATATTTACTGAAACAGCTGGAGGAGTATCTATATCAGTATTGAAATCGTTAGCTGAATCGGGTGCGATTAAGCCTGATGAAAGAACAGTGGTTTACATAACAGGGAACGGCCTTAAAACTCAAGAAGTAGTAGAGGCATCAGTTAAAACTCTACCTATTAAGGCTACTATGGCTTCGTTTGAATCCGCCTATAAAGGTCAATGATTATGGTGAGTAAACGTTATATATTTACTTTCCCTACAAATATGGTTACTGAACCGGTGATATTTAATCTAGGTAAAAACTTCGACGTAGAAACTAATATAAGGCGTGCAGATGTAAGAGAAGATACCGGTTGGGTTATACTCGAACTAAAAGGTGTTGAAGAAGAAATTGATAGAGGCCTTGAATGGGTTACTTCCAAGGGAGTACGTGTAGACTCTATCAGCGGAGACCTAATTCAAGGATAAATGGTGCAATAACTAAGGAGCGATTATGAGTATTACTGTTAGGATTCCAACACCGTTAAGGAGATTGACTGGAGGAGCGGACATTGTTGACGCTGATGGGTCTACAATCTTGGGAATCGTAGAGGATCTGGAATCCAACTACGCAGGATTTAAAGAACGGCTTATTGATGAAAATGGAGAAATGAGGTATTTCGTCAATCTATATTTAAATGGAGAAGATGTTAGGTTCCTGCAAGGTTTGGAAACAGAAACTAACAACGGTGATGAGATTAGTATAGTTCCTGCAGTTGCCGGAGGTTACTGATTTTTTTTAGAATCATTTTTTGAATTATTGGCGGTTTGATACTGAGCCCAAAAAATAGTTCTGAAACTCTCGAATTTGTCTTCTACGATTGATTCACGAATTTGCTTCATCAGGTTAGCCATAAATGTTAAATTATGAATGCTGGCCAATCTGAGCGCTAACAGCTCTTTAGCTTTGAATAAATGATGTAAGTAGGCAGTTGAATAATTGCGACAAAGCATGCAATTGCAGTCCGGATCGATTGGGATATCCTGAGATTTGAACCTTTGATTAGTAATATTGATCCGACCTGTTATCGTGTATAACGACCCATTTCTTGCTACTCGTGTCGGCATCACACAATCAAACATATCTACTCCAGAGGCTACCCCTTCAATGAGGTCTTCTGGAGATCCTACTCCCATTAAGTATCTTGGTTTCTCAATGGGCAAATTTTGGTTACATATACTTACGGTTTCGTACATCTTTGATTTGGTCTCTCCTACTGCGAGACCACCTATTGCATATCCTTCAAAATCCAAAGACGATAGAAAGTCTAATGACTGTAATCTTAATTCTCGAGAAGTGCCTCCTTGTATAATTCCAAATAAGGCCTGTTTATTACGGTCGCCCGATGTGGCGAACGTTTCCTGGCATATCGTTGCCCATTTATGAGTTCTGATCATGGCTGATTCGACCTCATGTGGAGATGCTCCATATTCAATACAATGGTCAAAGCACATTATAATATCAGCACCGATTTTTATTTGATTTAATGTTGCCTGTTTGGGGTCTATAAAATGCAACGCGCCATCTGAATGTGACTTAAAAGTTATGCCGTCATCAGTGATTTTATTTGTTTGACTTAAACTAAATGCTTGGAATCCACCACTATCGGTCAATATGGGTTTATCCCAATTCATGAAGGTGTGGAGCCCGCCAAATTGACTAATTAGGGAAACGCCTGGCTGTAATGATAAATGATACGCATTCCCTAATATGATCGAGGCTCCAGTTGCTTTGACCTCTTCGGGAGAGAGTGCTTTTACGGTGGCCTGGGTTCCTACGGGCATAAACACGGGAGTTGATACCCTCCCGTGTAGCGTGTTAAACTCCGCAGCGCGAGCCGTACCTGATGTTGCTACTAATTTAAATTCATTCATGATCGGACAGTCTATTTGATATCACGGCTATTATTATAAACACTGGTTGCGGAATTGGTAATAGATATAATTACTTACATTTCTAGTATAAACAGTCTTGTCTGGGCGCTGTTTGTGATGTCGGCTGTAGTCGTAATATCAGTGGGTCTATGGTTAATATTGAAATTTATAACCATGTTGGTAAAGAGGCTGGTTTAATTCTATGTTTTTCCCTAATGCTGAAATTGTTATGAACCCATTCTTATTGGTTGGGTTGGGATTGATTGTTGGAACTTTAAGTGGCTTTTTTGGGATAGGGGGAGGATTTCTGATAACTGGTAGTTTATTAGTTTTAGGTGTGCCCCCATTATTCGCTGTAGGTACAGGTATTACTCTGGTTATGGGTACAGCAATTATTAGTACTTTAAAACATCGCCAATTGGGGAATGTTGACCTGAAATTTGGATTTTGCCTAATTTGTGGAACAGTGCCTGCGGTGTACATAGCCGAAAAATTGAACCAAATTCTTGATGCGAACAATATCGCTTCCCCGGTAATTCAAGGATTATATTTCTTGATGCTATGTGGAATTGGAATTTTTATCACTGCTGATTCAATACGAAATAAAACTAAAGGAGATGTTACTAATTCTCGTATGTTACTAAGAAATCTAAAGTTTGGTCCGAAGTTTGTATATGTGCCTGGTTTAGGTAAAAAGTCTCTTTATTGGTCTTTTCCGATAGCGGGTATTGAATCTATGTCTGTTTTAGTAATTATTATTATTGGTTTTTGCATCGGATTTATGGCGGGTCTCCTTGGTGCGGGAGGTGGGTTCATAATGATGCCAGTATTGATATATTTAGTAGGATTGCCAACTACTGTCGCTATAGGTACTGATTTGTTGCAAGTTATAGTTACCGGTTCATTGGGAACCTTTTTGTACTCATTGTCCGGCAATGTTGATGTTCTTATGGCAATTTTCATGTTGATACCAGCATTTTTCTTATCTCAGATTGGAGCATTAGCTACAAAGTTCGTCGATCCGAGCAGGATTCGAGCAGTGTACGGATTGCTGCTGATCGTGGGTGGAGTGGCAGTAGGACTGGAATATTTGTCAGGCTTTGTGTTCAGTAATCTTTTAAGTTACGTAGCAATTATAACTTTGTTGGGCTTTTCGGCCTGTGTGTCCATATGGATTCTACTAATGTGTTTAAAAGGATTGATGACCAGATCGTTAGTTGATTAATTCGGATACCACCTGGCTAACTATTTCTGGTGGAACATCATGACGTACAACAGCATTGCCTATTGAATCTAATAAAACCCACTGATTTCGGCCAGACAGACTTTTTTTGTCTAGAGCCATCGCGCTATTGAATGTATTCATATTTATGTCATCCGCCCGTATTGGTAAATTGTACTGATTTAATATATCAATATGACGCTGTACCAAATCTTCATCAATCAGACCCATATTTTGAGCTATTTTGGACGCTGCCACCATTCCAACGGAGACTCCTTCTCCGTGCATGAATCTCCCATATTCTGTGGAGGCTTCTAGTGCATGTCCTACTGTATGGCCGTAGTTTAATAGTATTCGTAAACCCAGGGTTTCTTTTTCATCTTGGCTGACAATATTGGCCTTAATAGCCATACTCCTCCTAATAACATCTGTAGATAGTTCTGGCTCTAAATCCATTAACGCTTGAGAATTGTCTTCGAATACATCAACCAGTTGCTTATCTACTATGAAACCATGTTTGATAGCTTCTGCCCAACCTTCGGACAACTCTCTTTTCCCTAAGGTTTGTAATGCCGAGACGTCTGCGACTACAGCTCTTGGTTGGTAGAATGCGCCAATTAAGTTTTTCCCTTGCGGCAAATTCACTGCAACTTTTCCGCCAATAGAAGCGTCTACCATGGAAGCCATACTTGTAGGAATTTGTATAAATGGTACGCCCCGTAAAAACGTAGCGGCAACATATCCTGCTAGATCTCCTACTACTCCTCCGCCTACTGCGATTATTAAATGTCTTCTTTCTGCTTTCCGTTCGACTAACCATTTGTATATTTCATTAGCAGAGTTTTGGTTTTTACTCTGTTCGCCTGCGGGAAATACAAAGCTATGAGCTTTGATACCCGATTTTTGTAAAGCCCACTGGACTTGCCTCCCGTATGGATTCATAACATTGCTATCACTAATGATATAGATTGGTCCTGAAAACCCTAGATCAGTGACAATCTCTCCCAGATTCTCTATGATGCCCCATCCTACGTTTACAGGATATGAACCAGTAGAATGAGTGACTGTTGCGGCTAAAGTTGTGTTTGACATTATGTTGTTTCCTTAATTACTACTTAAATACTCCAGGATTTGAGTTGTTAGTTGTTCTATTGTTTTGGAATTGGCATCTATACGGAAATGGGCTTTTTCATAGTGTTGTCTTCTTTCTCTCAATAATTCATCGATTTTGTTCGAAGGATTGGTATGCGACAGTAAAGGCCGATCATTTTGGGTTTCATCTATCCTTTCTAGAACGGTGTCTCTGGTTACATCAAGCCAAAACACGCTTCCTGAGGCCAACATTATACTCTGGTTTTCTTTGTTGATAAATGCACCTCCTCCGCTACAAATCACTTGATCGGATTGTTTACAAGTGTCACGGATTATAGTCTGCTCTTGCTTTCGGAAAAGGGCTTCCCCTTGAGTGTTGAAAAACTCTGCTATGGATGCCCCGAGATGTTGTTCGAGTAGTTGGTCGGTATCAATGAAAGTTCGGTTTGTTACAGAGGCGAGATGTGTTCCTACAGTAGTTTTGCCAGATGCCATGAATCCGACCAAAATAATATTGTTGTTGGGTATTTGCATTTAGTTTAGTGCTCTTAATTAGGAAGCTGAGTGAGATGGATTCCAGTACATAAGCTACTAGGTTTGTCAAAGTACAATAGTTGCTGACCTATACGGTTGACGATAGGTTCATCTGCGACGAATTGGACTCCTGATAACTTACAAGCTTCGATTTGGGTTTTTATATCTTCTACAACGAGGCCTATGTGGTCTAGTATAATATCCTCGCCTTTTAATAAGGATTGATCTAGGGGTTCTATCAATTCTACTTGTACATTTCCAAAATTGACATAGCCATTTCTAGCTCCTCTAACCGATTTCCCAATTCCTCCTACTGCTGTTGCATCAAACTTGTCTTCGTACCACGCAACGATATCATCTACATTTTTGACTAGATAACCTGCGTGTACGATGTCGATCACCGGTAGCCCTTCCCCAAATCCTTCTATATTAGGTGTTGGTGGAAGTTCAGTCAGATGGATATTGCAATTCAAAGTAGTACTATTTTCAAAATAGAGAACTTTTTGCCCTAATGGGTTCGTATTCGGGGTGTCGGATACAAATTTAAACCCTTTTGATTTGAGGGCAATAACTGTATCTGAGATGCTGTCTACTCTATACCCTACATGGTGCATCACCATTTCTCCTTCAGGTATTGAAGACACATCACTTGGTTGAATTAATTCTATTTCAATTTGACCAAAATGTATGAATCCATTTCCGCTTCCATCTGGTGATTGTCTTCCAGGAATGAATTTTCCTCCAAATATGCTGGAGAACCAGTTTGCGGCTTCATTCAGTTCTCTCACCTGATATCCTAGATGCTGGATTTTTGTAAACATATCCCCTCTCTTACGTGTTATGTTTTTGGGTAGTTCAGATCCCATGATATTCGTTGGTATTATATTTGTCCATGACAGAATTCGTTGTTGTCTTGCTTGTTTATGACCTTCGTTAATTTGGGTGAACAAGTACTACAAATCCAGTAAATATTTAGGTATAATTACCCGTATAAAAAAAAGATTGAATGAACCACGGAATTTCAAAGATAAATAGATGCATGTTTATCGATTCATGGTTCCAGAGCAAGGGGGGCAATGGACGCAATCGATAGAAAATTACTGAACATGATTCAGACGGAATTCCCGTTGGTTGACACTCCGTTTCTTGAGTTGGGCAAAGAACTCGAATTATCTGAAGATGAAATTATATCGAGACTCTCAGAGCTAAAAAGGCAAAATGTTGTACGCCAAATCGGAGCTATTTTCGATACTAGAAAATTAGGATATAAGACCACTCTCGTTGCATTTGCATTTCCTAAAGAGTTACTGCATGAAGGAGCCATGTTTATTAACCAGCATCCAGGTGTCAGTCATAATTATGCCAGGGAAGGGTCCTATTACAATTTGTGGTTTACGATTGCTGTTCCACCCGATCATGATCTTGAAGATACCATTCAGTTCATGTATGAAAATACAGGGGCAACCGAATGCAGGATTATGCCAACCATAAAGTTCTTTAAGATTGGGGTCAACTTTGACATGGTCAATCAGAAAGGATTATCCCATAATTATAGTCCTGATGGATTTAGTAATACTACAGCGATGCAAACATGGAATAAAGCTCAAGAATTGACTGAAGAAGACAGAGCTGCTATCAAGGTGTTGCAGGAAGATATTGAATTAAAATCTCGACCTTATGATGGTATGGCTGCCGAGTTAGGCATCACTACAGAAGAACTGTTTAATAAGGCTCAAGAATTTATTGATAAGACTTTGATGCGTAGATTTAGCGCGGTGTTACATCATCGAAGATCAGGATTTATGGCGAACGCTATGGTGGTGTGGGAAGTTGACGAATCAAATGCAACAGAAGTGGGCATGAAAATGGCTGAGCATCCTGCAGTCACTCATTGTTATCAGCGACCAACATTCCCTGATTGGCCTTATACCCACTTTACGATGATTCATGCTACTACAAAGGATGAATGTCAAAATATAGCAGATGAGATTCAAAATCTGGCCGGTATCGAAAACAGATTGATGCTGTATAGCACCAGAGAATATAAGAAAACCAGGGTACGATATTTCGTAGATGACTACGATAAATTTATCTCTAATAAAAACAGTATTAAAGGACGAGCATAAGACATGGACGCATATTATCCAGTATATTTAAATCTTACGAATAGAAGAGTTCTGATTGTAGGAGGAGGCGAAATAGCCACAGGCAAGATACCTGCACTTTTAGAGTCAGGTGCCAAGATCGAAATTATAAGTCCGTTAGTGACCGAAGAGATTAAAGAATACGCAGCTTCCGGGAAAGTGACTTGGACTGAACGAGAATATATCAAGGGTGACCTTGAGGGTATATTTGTGGCTATTGCTGCTACAAATGTCAGGAAAGTGAACCAGGTTATATATGATGAAGCCGATGAGAAAGGAGTGTTACTGAATGTTGTGGATGACACTCCTTTTTGCTCATTTATAGCGCCAGCGATTGTCAAACGAGGCCCTGTGACTCTAGCAATATCCACAGGGGGGGTGAGTCCTGCATTGGCAAGGAAATTCAGAGAATCGCTGACAGAGGACCCCGTCCTTGAATGGTCGGATCTAGCTCCAGTGTTATCCAAGGCTAGAAACGAAGTGAAACGTGAAGATTTGTATGTGGAACCTCAAAGATGGCAATGCTGCATCGATGAAAAACTTATGGATACTTACAAAGATCAAGGAGATTCTGCAGCGATGGAATTATTGTTGGGGAAATTAATCAGATATAGCGATAAGAGAATGTGTCCAGATATGGGTACATGTGTGCCTGGAGGATGCGAGATCAGGAGTAAAAAAACATCTTGATAGATTTTGTAACAGTAGGATTGAGCCATAAAACTGCAGATTTAGATTTGCGTGAAAAAATCACTGTAGAAAAAGAGAATTTAGATGCTGCATTGAATTCAATGGAGGATTATTTAGATCAGTCAGTTTTAATTTCTACTTGTAATCGACTAGAAGTATATTCGTATTCAAATGATGAAGTGGCTGCGTCGCAAGTATTGAACTTTTTGTCTGATTATTTCGAGATTGATAAGGATATTTTAGGAGAACACCTATACACTATGACGGGACGAGGTTCGGTGAATCATCTGTTTAATGTGGTTAGTGGATTAGATTCTATGATAGTAGGTGAACACCAAATCTTGGGACAGGTTCGAGATTATTATGGTCTCGCTAGTGGTAGAGGAAATGTATCAGGGCCCTTGATGAGATTATTCCATAGAGCGTTTAGAACCGGTAGGAAAATACGGAGAGAAACTAATATATCTAAATATGGTCGTTCTGTAAGTAAAACTGCATCAGCTATAGCCACAGATAAACTAGAGAGTTTACAAGATTCCTCCATAATGGTGATTGGGGCTGGTGACGCGGGACGATTGGTAGTTAGAGCGCTATCGTATGCTGGAGCTGATAATATAATTGTGGCGAATAGAACTAGAGAACGAGCGGATGAATTAGCAGATTCTTTAGGAGGCACATCGATACCGTATGACAAGGTTCATGAATCCCTTAGCCTAGTAGATGTTGTAATTAGTTCCACCGGTTCGCCTGGTTATGTGTTAACAGAGTCTGAATCACAAGAATCGATTATGAAACGAAATGGAAAACCTATTGTAATGATAGATATTGCTGTCCCTAGAGATATAGAACCCAATCTGTCAGAATTGGAAGGGGTTCATTTGTATTCAATGGATGACTTAGCTGAGCATGCTGGTCTAAATGACCCTTTGTTCGAATCAGAAATTCTTAGAAGCCAATTGATGGTTGATAATGAAACAGATTTGTTTATGTCTTGGTGGGATTCTTTGGATACGGCTGACTTAGTTGCAGACTTGTACCAAAAAGCAGATAAGATCCGAATTGAAGAGCTGAGTAAGACTTTGAAATATTTGGTAAACAGTGACTCGTTTGATATTAATGAGCGAAACATTGATGAAATGTTTGATAGATTAGATTCTCTGAGTCAAGCCATAGTAAATAAGTTATTGCACTCCCCAACTACTTATATCAAGTCTGAACATGATCCTCTTAGGCAAGATATGGTTAGGAAATGGCTTGATCTTCAAAAAGATTAATTAGTTGTGAATGATCATTCTGAACGGATAATTCGAATTGCTACTAGGAATAGTAGACTTGCAACGTTTCAGGCAATGTTAGTTAAGAACCAGCTTGAATACAAATTTCCCCATTATAATTTCGTTTTGAATTATGTTACGTCTGAAGTTGGTGATATTAATAAAGATAAGCCATTAGCTAGCTTAGGCCTGGGGGTTTTCGTGCGGAGTATTGAGCAGTCTTTATTGGATTATGAATCAGATATAGCTGTTCATAGCTTAAAAGATGTACCAACTATTTTGACGGATGATTTAGAAATGGTTGCATTTTTAGATAGAGAAGACGCTAGAGACGTGATCGTTTCTCGACAAGGTACTGGTTTAAAAAATCTTCCTTCGGGGGCCAAAATAGGAACTAGTAGCCCTAGGAGAATGGTTCAAGTTTTGAATACAAGACCAGATCTAAAAATTGTTCCGATAAGAGGTAACGTTCCGACACGGGTATCTAAAATCAATACATCGGAATGCGATGCGGTAGTATTGGCAGCAGCCGGCATGACTAGACTAAAAATGGAGAGCCATATATCGGAATATTTAAACATTGACGATTTTGTTCCTGCTCCAGGACAGGGGATTATTGGAGTACAGATCAGATCAAATGATTTAGAATTGTTACCACTTGTTAAACAATTGAATAATTTTGAGTCTGAAGTTTGCTCTATTGCAGAACGTGCATTCTTGGAATTGCTTGGTAGTGGATGTCAAATGCCTGTAGGAGCGCATGCACGAGTCATTGAAGATAGGATTCACCTGACCAGCAGTATTGGTGACTTGGATACTGGTCAATCCTATATCACGAAAATAATTGGCGACTTGGATCAACCAAAACATATGGCGGATCAAGTAAAACAAATTTTTGAATCCGGAGAAGCTAAATATCTTATACAAAGATATACTTAAGGTGTACGCAATATGTTTAGGCTGAGTAATAATGGATAGTACCGTATTTTTAATTGGAGCCGGTCCTGGTGATCCGGGCCTCCTTACTGTCAAAGGAAAAGAATGCTTGAAGAATGCAAATGTAGTTGTATATGATCGTTTGATGGACGATTCTTTATTGAACTTAGTTCCTGCTAATTGTGAAAAAATATTTGTTGGTAAATCTCGAGGCCGGCAGGCTTATACTCAAGATGAAATTAATCAAATATTGGTTGATCGTGGCTCTAAGGACAGGATTGTTGTCAGATTGAAAGGCGGTGATCCTTTTGTTTTTGGGAGAGGTGGTGAAGAAGCAATTTCATTACGTGAGGCAGGGATAAATTTTGAGATTGTGCCAGGTATCACATCTTCGATTGCAGCAGCAGCATATGCTGGTATCCCTGTAACTCATCGAGGAATAGCAACGAATTTCACGGTTATCAGCGGAAGTGAGGATCCAACAAAACCCAATAGTATGGTTCCGTGGGATGTGCTCGCTAAAACACAAGGAACTTTAGTAGTATTAATGGGTTGGGCTTCTCTTCCTAAAATCATAGAAGTATTAACAGAGAACGGTAGGAGTCCTGAAACCCCGGTAGCTTTAATTCAATGGGGAACTTGGACTAAGCAAAAAACGGTTTTCGGGAAGCTATACGAAATTTGTGATTTGGCTAAACAAAATAAATTGGGATCTCCTGTAGTAGCTGTGATAGGAGATGTGGTGAATCTAAGAGAACATATAAAATGGTTCGATTCAAAACCCCTATTCGGAAAGCGTATTTTAGTCACACGGTCTAGAACTCAATCCTCACAATTAAAGTCACGGTTATGTGAACTAGGCGCTGAAGTTATTGAGTTACCGTTGATTGAAATCACAGAGTTACCGGATTATTCAGAATTAGATACTAAATTAGAGTCCATCACTAAATATGATTGGATATTTTTTACAAGCAAAAACTCCGTTGAAAGTGTATTTTCTAGGATCAACGCATATGATCGAGATTGTAGATATCTGGCCCCTACCCAAATAATGGCTATAGGAGATGCTACCAAAGATAGATTGGCGGACTTTGGTATAAAAGCTGATTTTGTGCCTGAAAAATCAGCATCAGAGGAAGTAGTTAAGGAATTAAAATCATTTGAATGGAAAGATAAATCTATCCTAATACCCGCTTCAAATATCGCTAGAACGGTAATCCAAGAAGGACTTATCTCTTTAGGGGCAACGGTTACACAAGTTACAGCATATAACAATAAAATGCCCGATAATATTTCAAAGGAAGCGATCAGGATTTTGAATCACGGTGTAGACGTTATAACGTTTGCTAGTTCGTCTACCGTTGATAACTTGGTTGACATATTAGGAGATGACAAAAAGTTAATTGATTTTTCTTTTAATCTCAGTATAGGACCAACTACTTCCAAAACAGCAGAAGCCCGTGGAATTAAGATTTCGTTACAGGCTGAACAACCTAGTATTGATGGTATGGTCGATAGTTTGCTTAAGCATTACAATAGATAACATCACATTTAGAGGTTTACGATACGATGCATCAATTTTCTCGTTTGCGCAGGCTCCGTAACAATAGTGTCATAAGAAAATATGTGAGTGAAAACTCGTTAGACCTAAAGAAATTTGTATATCCTCTGTTTATAAGATTTGGAAGTGACCTTAAGGAACCTATAAGTTCAATGCCCGGTTGCTTTAATATATCCCTTGATAATTTGTCTAGAGAAATTGAAGATATAGTTTCTCTGGGTATTCCTGGGGTACTGTTATTTGGAATTCCTGAAAGAAAGGATCCTGTTGGCTCCGATTGTTATTCTAACGATGGCATAATTCAGAACGCGATAAAAGTCATCAAAGATGTTGCTCCCGAATTGTATGTGATCACAGACATTTGTTTGTGTGAATATACCGATCATGGCCATTGTGGGATTGTCGAAGATGGGATTATAAAGAATGATGACACTATTGAACTCTTGGCACGTAGTGCCTTAACGCATGCTGCAGCCGGTGCAGATATGGTGGCCCCGTCAGCAATGATGGACGGTCAAGTAACAGCAATAAGAAAAGCATTTGATGCGAACTCGTTTAGTGATATTCCAATAATGGGATACTCAGCAAAGTATTCTTCCGCATTTTACGGACCTTTTAGGGAAGCAGCCGATTCTATGCCATCATTTGGTGACCGAAGAGCGTATCAAATGGATCCCAGTAACCGACGAATGGCTTTGCTAGAAGTAGAGAATGATATTAAAGAAGGCGCCGATATAATTATGGTGAAACCTGCGTTATCGTACTTGGATGTCATACATCAAGTTAGAGAACAGTGTAATAAACCACTGGCTGCTTATAATGTGAGCGGAGAATATTCATTGATCAAAGCTGCCGCAGAGAAAGGCTGGATCGATGAAAAATCAGCAACCTTGGAAGTTTTAAACTCGATTAATAGAGCTGGTGCAGATATGATAATCAGTTACCATGCAAAAGACTTAGCGCAATGGATTTCATAATCCAATAAATTAAATGGTGGTACCCATGAACATAGAACAATCAGAAAAGTTATTTAATCAAGCTATAAGTTATATGCCTGGAGGCGTTAGCAGTCCGGTAAGATCCTTTAAGAATGTGGGGGGAGTACCGCCATTTATTCGAAAAGGCTCTGGAAATCGTATTTGGGATATAGATGGAAATGAATATATAGATTATGTGGGATCTTGGGGGCCGCTAGTACTAGGTCACTCTCATCCTGATGTGAATTATGCCCTTAAACAAGCAGTAGACAATGGCACTAGTTTTGGAGCTCCAGTAGAACCTGAGCTTGAATTGGTAAAACTTATTTGTGACGCTATACCGTCTATTGATAAAGTGAGATTGGTAAGCTCTGGAACAGAAGCCTGCATGAGTGCAATACGATTAGCTAGAGCGTATACAGGTAAATCAAAAATTATTAAGTTCGCTGGTTGTTATCATGGACATGTTGATGGCTTGCTGGTGAGAGCAGGATCTGGAGCCTTAACTAGTGGGATACCTGACAGTGCTGGTGTTCCTGAATCATATGCGTCTGAGACTTTAATTGGCAATTATAATGATTTGTCCTCAGTCGAACGATTATTTGAAGATCATCCCGACCAAATCGCTGGAATTATAGTAGAACCTATAGCAGGTAATATGGGAGTAGTACCCCCGGTGAAGGGATTCTTAGAAGGATTGAAGGAAATCACACTGCAAAATAATGCTTTGCTTATATTTGATGAAGTGATTACTGGATTTAGAGTGAATTTTGGAGGTGCTCAAGTCTTATTTGGTGTCACTCCCGATATTACCTGTTTGGGCAAAATAATAGGTGGTGGATTGCCAGTAGGTGCTTATGGCAGCAGTGACGAAATAATGGAATGTGTAGCACCTTTAGGGCCTATGTATCAAGCAGGAACACTTTCCGGGAATCCTTTGGCTGTGACTGCGGGCCTTACGACATTGAGGCTGCTGAGTGAACCGGGAATATATGAAAAATTGGAAAAATTAGGGAATTATGTAGAACAAGGTGTCCATCAAATTATGAAGGGCATAGAGATACCTTCAAAATTTAATCGAGTTGGTTCTATGTTTACATCATTTTTCACTGATAATAATATATATAGTATGTCAGATTTAGATTCAGTAGATACGGAAATGTACAGTAGATATTTTCATGGTTTATTGGAAAGAGGAATCTATTTTGCTCCTTCTCAATTTGAATGTGGTTTTGTGTCTCTAGCCCATACTAAAGATGATATAGATACAACATTGAATCATATTGAATCAGTTTTGAAGGGCTTTTAATTACCGATAATTATAAAAGGCCTGGCATTAAGAACCAGGCCTTCTAGGGAAAGCTAACGATTACTTACGCTCCGAAACGTACTTCTGCGTTTGGATCAGAATAAGTTACATTTTTGGTAGTCCAAAAAATCTCTGCTATTTTATCAACAGTATCGACTAATTCTTTTGCTGCATCAGCGTCAACTGTTTGTTTGTTACGTCCTGCTAATTTGCCTGCGTTCCAGACTAAAGCATGAAGGTCCGGATATTGTTCAACATGTTCAGGTCTGAAGTAGTCTGCCCATAAAATATACAGTTCTTTTTTGCAGAGTTGAGCATGTTCTTCTTTAACAGCCACATATCTGGCAAGTGTGTTTTCGTAGGTTGCCCAGTCTCCAGCTGAAGATGCGCCGTCATCGCAAGAAGGTTTTTCAAGAGCGTTAATACGCAT
>CAYFGT010000020.1:0-17323 GCA_964343075.1 uncultured Dehalococcoidia bacterium
GTGTCGGATTTTCACCTACTCTATGGAAAGGAGCCATGAACACTCCGAATTTCATCCTACCTTCAAAACCCATAATGCTCCTCCTCATTCTAATCTACTACAATCTTACCATTCACAGTATCTTTCTCCAAGGAATTCTGTATCAATATTATTCAGTTGTCAGTTTGTTAAACAAACATTACAATTCGTTAAAATTAGTACAAGAGAGGAGGAAATCATGGCTAAAATCAAGCATATCGCTATTTCTTCAACAAATCCTGATGAAACTGCTAAATTCTACAAAGAATGCTTTGGATTAGAAGAAGTTGGAAAATTAGACGGCAAAAATGCCTATGGCTACTACCTGAGTGACGGAGATATCAACATGGCGATCTTGAATTTCAAGAACGATGATGTCGCAGGAGAAGAATTCGGGAAAGAGTATTCAGGAATACACCACATAGGTTTCCAAGTTGAAAGTATGTCTGACACTGAAGAAAAGCTGAAACAAGCAAATTCCGCCCCGCGTGAGACAATTAATAAAGCTTTGGGAGTAGGAATGGACAACCGTCATGCTAATGTTGAGGTCAAATATTCTGGTCCAAACGGGGAAATAATCGACATCTCCCAGACTGGCTGGGTTGGTACGTCAGGTATAGACTAATCAGTCAAGATATTTGAAAGCTAGAATTGGGCGTTCAGAATCTCTTAATTGAACGTCTAATTCTAGGTCCTGACCAGTCTCTATGTCTTCTGGGTTGCTCGCATCTACATTCAATATTCGAGCACTAATTCTAGGACCTTCTTCCAAGGTTACAATACCCGAACAGTAGGGTTTATCTCTCCCAAAACCTTCTTCCGCCATTCTAGTAGGAACGATTGATATACAAGTAAAAGTGCTTAGTTTCCCTTTACCAGTGAATTGTTTCTCGGATAAGTCCCCACTTTGACATGCTGAGCAGTAATACCTGATCTCAGCACTGAGTTCTCCGCAAACATTACACTGCACACCTATAAGTTTGTTTTCTTTTAGATTTTCAAAAAAATCAGCTGAGTCCATCTATACACCTTTCTTAAGAATATTTACGACACAAGTCCCGCCAGTTCCACCTACATTATGAGTGAGACCTACCTGTAAATCTCTTTCAACTTGCCTCTCCCCGGCTTCACCTCTTAATTGTTTAAAAATTTCTACGACTTGGCCGATGCCAGACGCCCCGACGGGATGTCCTTTAGATTTAAGACCTCCGGACGTATTGATTGGCTTATCACCATCTCTAGCTGTTCTACCCTCATCTACTGCGTGCGGGGCTTCGCCAGGCTTGAAAAATCCTAAGTCTTCTGTCGCTACCAATTCTGCGATAGTAAAGCAATCATGTACTTCAGCAATTTGGATATCATCCGGAACAACTTCAGCCATTTCGTACGCCATTTGGCCAGCTGCTTTAGCAGCCGAAAGAGAAGTGAGTTCATCAGAATCGTGTAATGCTTTACCTGTAGCTTGCCCGGTTCCAATAATGGTCACAGGATTGTCGGTATAACTGTCTACTATGTCAGATGAAACCAATAATAAACAAGCTGCACCATCTGTGATTGGAGCGCAGTCAAATAAGCGAAGCGGCCATGCAACCATCGGGTTAACACTGTCATCACTTAGAAAATCGATTTCATTATTCCATTCTGGAATTTCTTGTCCTCGTTCTTGGGCCCTTGCTTGTCTCCGTTTGATCATGTCGTCAATCGTTACATTAAATTGTGCATTAGGATTCAACTTACCATTCTTATGATTCTTAATGCCTACTTTCATTAGATGTTCTGGAGTCGTGTTATAACGATCCATATGTGCTTTGGCTAATTCACCGTAGATTCCAGGGAAAGTAAGTCCTGCCGGAATTTCATAAATACCATCAGCAGCTGTGGCCAATACGTCAGTCACATCTTCAGTAGGCAAATTAGTCATTTTCTCAACACCACCAACTAAAACAACGTCATACAATCCTGAAGCTATAGCTAAGATACCTTCTCGAAAGGCACTACCACTGCTAGCACACGCATTCTCAATTCTGGTAACAGGAGTAGGTGTAATTCCTAGCCAATCAGCAATGATGGGAGCCGTATGCCCCTGTCGTTCAAACAAATCTGATGAATAATTCCCTATATAAGCTGTCTGAATGTCATTGACATCAAATCTATCACCTAAATTTAACTGCATATCTTTAAACGCTTCTACGAATAAATCGCGGCTCGTTTTGGTAGGGAAAGCCCCAAATTTACATATCCCAACTCCAGCTATAGAAACCGATCTTGCTAATTTACGGGATCTTGTGGCATCAACCATACTAACCTCTAAATATAAATTTTCTATTCAAATCAATATTATGATGATGAACATAATGATAGTCAATCAAATGATTAAAGCTTCGGCTGTTCACAGAACCCTATTATTTGCTCTAGCTCATGAGCGGCTTGCAGCAAATTCAAGTCATCTGTAGGCGAACCTATCATTTGCAAACCTATTGGCATCCCTCCAGAAGATATTCCAGATGGGATACTTATAGTAGGAAATCCTACCGCTGTCCAAGGCCCTTGGAACATTGGATTACCCGTTGTAGATAGATCTCCGGGAGCGACTTCTGGCGTGGATGGAGTGATTATCAAGTCATAATTTTCAGCAAAATTTGCAATATCAAACCGAAATTGTTCACGCGCTTCAAGAGCCGTTGCATAAGTTAAGCCATCATACTTAGAACCTTGCTCTAACATCGCTCGTAATTTAGGGCGGTATAATTCAGCTTTTGAAACAAAATTTTCCTGATGAAAAACAGCTGCTTCTACTGCCATAATTAATCTTTGATTTACAAAAGCAGCTTGGAAATCATATGGCGCGTCTAATTCTTCAATTTCATAACCCGCTTCGTCTAATTTACTAACTTGCTCATCTATATTATTAGAAATATCCTTGTCGATCCCTTCATGGAAATATCCTTTCAGGTAAGCTACTCGCTTCCTAGGAGACTTATGTAGATTATCCAAATATCCAGGGGAGTCAAAATGTTTACTAGCCATATCATGTGCATCAAATCCAATCAAACAATCCATTGTCAAAGCTGCATCTGCAACAGATCTGGTCAGCCAGCCGACTGTATCTAAATTCCAGCTAACTGGAACTAATCCTCGTCTGCTTACCAAACCAAAAGTAGGCTTGTAACCTACAATCCCATTAAAGGCTGCTGGTCGTAAAACCGATCCAACCGTCTGAGATCCCATTGCAATTGGGCACATCCTGGCAGCGACTGCCACGGCTGAACCACTACTTGAACCTCCAGGGGTATGCGAAAAATTCCATGGATTTACCGCCTCTGAGGGATCGAGACACGCAAATTCTGTAGTGACTGTCTTGCCCATAATATTGGCTCCGGCATCTTTAAGAAGCGAAACGGTTACGGCATCTGCATCTGGTACGTATCCAGCATACACTTTAGAGCCCGCTTCCGTTGGTATGCCAGCAGTGTGATATATATCTTTAAGACCCACAGGGACACCAGACAAACCTTTGGAGTATCCATTTTGATCGATTCTGGACGCCTGTTCTAAAAATGTTTCTTCGTCGAAATACACCCAAGCCTTTAAAGGATCCTGCAAAGCCTTATATCGTTCTGAAACCGATATAGCTACATCTTTAGCAGAGACGTCTTTATTTCGGATCGAATCTAATATCTCCGTAGCTGTTAAGTCATATAACTCCATATTCCCTCCGATCAAACACCTAATCAAAATTGAACACAATTGATAAAACTTCAACTAGAATTATGCTCATGTATCTTGTAGCATAACAACGCATCGAATTGTGTTATGTGAATTGCATAATTCTACACAAAAATGAGTGAGACAGCATTATGGAAAATTTATGGTCAGATTCAGAAGCCCAAGGCATGAATGAATTAGACAGTTTGGTTTATATGAGTAGATTGATTGGCGCAAACACAGAACTCGTTGTTTGGGGCGGTGGTAATACCTCAATCAAAGTTACCGAACCGGATATAGCTGGAAATGAAATAGAAGTGTTAAAAATTAAAGGATCTGGATCAGACCTTAAAACCATTCAACATAATCAATTTGCCCACTTGAGGCAAAAAGACATAGTACCTTTGATTGATCGCGACAAGATGACAGATGAAGACATGGTCGACTACTTAGACAAATGCATGCTGGATCCCAAAAATCCTAGGCCTTCAGTGGAAACTTTGCTACACGCTTTCTTGCCTTTCAAGTGCGTAGCTCACTCCCACGCGGACGCAATAGTTTCTCTCACCAATAATGTAGACCAACAAAAAGTGCTCGCCGATGTTTTCAAAGGGGCTATTGGATTAGTTGAATACATAAGACCAGGGTTCCTGCTGTCCAAATTAGTTGGCGAACAAGTTATTCAAAATCCTGACCTTCGAGGCGTTATCCTGGCCAAACATGGACTCTTCACTTGGGGTGAGACCGCCAAAGAGGCTTACGATAGGCACATTGACTTAGTCACCGAAGCAGAAGACTACCTAGAGAGTAATAAAATTAAAAACTTGACACGTGGTCATACACATGACTTGGATCCTTCAGTACAGTCTTCATTAGTTCAAACTATAACTCCGATGATCCGAGGATTGATAAGCCAAGGAAACAAAAAGGTTCTCAAATATGACAATACTCCAGCAATCATGGAATTCCTAGCGTATGAAGAAAGTTCTCAGTTAAGTCAAATAGGCCCTGCAACGCCTGATCATCTCATACATACTAAGCAAAAACCTTTGTGGGTAGAATTAGACAAATCGTCGGGCGACAAAGCCTTGTATGAATCTCTCAAACTTGAGTTAGAAAAATACGCTAGGAATTATAACCAATGGTATGACACCCATACAAATGGGAAAGATATAAAACTTGATCCATATCCAAGAGTTATATTAATACCTTCTTTAGGGATGTGGACTACAGGGAAAGATGGTAAAGCAACCACAATAACCGGTGACATTTATCATCACACCATCAATGTCATGACAAAATCTGAAGGAATAAGTTCATTCATATCCCTTACCGACCAAGATGCTTATGACATGGAATATTGGCCTTTAGAACAATACAAACTCACTCTGGCACCCCCTGACAAAGATTTAGCTAGTAAAGTAGCACTCATTACAGGTGCCGCCAATGGCATTGGTAAAGCAATCGCAGTTACCCTTGCCAAAGAAGGTGCACACGTTTTCTTAACAGATATAGATGAAGGAAAAGTACAAAAAGTCGTTGAAGAATTACAAAATACTATAGACCCTTTGAGAATCGACGGATGCTCTATGGATGTCACAAATCAACAGTCAATTCAAGCGTCTTATGCCAAATTAGTTAAAAAATTTGGAGGCATAGATATTTTAGTATCTAATGCCGGTATTGCACCAGACGGGGCAATAGACACTCTAGAATTGGCTGACTGGCAACGGTCTTTAGATATAAATACAACAGGTCATTTTTTAGTAGCTTCGCATACGCTCCGAATGATGAAGGCACAAAATATTGGGGGTAGCATGATTTTCATAGGCACTAAAAACATACCTGCACCTGGAGCAGAATTTGGAGCATATAGCGTAGCAAAAGCTGCAGAAGGTCAATTAGCCAGAATTATTGCTCTCGAGGGAGGAGAGTTTGGCATCCGGGCTAACATTATCAATCCAGATGCTGTATTCCAAGGCACCAATTTGTGGTCTGACCAAATTAAAGAAGCACGGGCATCTGCGCATGGGATAGATGTAGCTAAAATTGAAGAATTCTACCAGAACAGAAGTTTGTTAAAGAAACCAGTATTCCCAGAAGATGTTGCAGAAGCCGCTCTATTTTTAGCATCAGACAGATCTTCTAAAACCACTGGTGCCATGATCCCTGTAGACAGTGGCGTCAAAGAAGCTTTTCCTCGGTAGCGATCATTCACTCGTCAAATAATAATAACGAGCCACAGCTATAATCAATGCCAATATTGACACCAGTATTGGAACAAGTGGGAACGGCACATCTTCACCTGGATTTCCTGGTGGACCTATCGGGCCTTGTTTACCTGGGGGACCAATATCACCAACACTACCTTGTGGGCCAGCCTCACCCTGGACCCCAGATTCC
The DNA here is from genome assembly GCA_964343075.1 of uncultured Dehalococcoidia bacterium. Taxonomy (GTDB): domain Bacteria; phylum Chloroflexota; class Dehalococcoidia; order Lucifugimonadales; family UBA3495; genus UBA2588. The sequence continues at coordinate 6,127 of CAYFGT010000020.1, forward strand.
CCTATCGGACCTTGTACTCCTTCAGGACCCCTAGGTCCTCTTCGACCTGTCTTGCCTCTAGGTCCTCTCTCTATCACATTTAAACTGTCCACGGTAGGCACGATCACAGCCGTAATCACAGGTATTGTTGTTGGCACTGGAGTCACCTCTGCCATTGAAATAGCGACAGGATCAGCAACGGAAATATCACCAATTGGATCTAGTTCAATCTCTGGCACACTGTGTGTGAATCTGATATGTTCTCCAGTGATTTTTACGCAGTACTTGTTGAGGTACACACTATTTGTTGTGCCTGGCTCTACATCTTCAGGGATTGTTACGGTATACGAGAACGAACCTTCCAGGTCTGTTTTGAAGTGCCCTATCTGGCGACATTTCATGTTCAAATATCCGTACCAGTATGTAACCGGTCCTTCGGAATTGGGTCCTTCTTTAGGGAAATCGCTTCCTGTGAATGTAATATCACTATCTGCCGTGCTTTCATCTGGAGTCATGGTAACTGTAACCCCTGCATAACTCACAGGGAGTAAATCAGGTCCGGCTGCTGCCGCATCCCACGGGATCATATAGATAGCACAGATCACAAGAGTTACTAGTATTAAATTTGTTCGCATAGATGTGCTACCTGCTAAAACGTTTCTAGATTGGGCCTCATCTTGTGCCAGTCTGTAGCGGACTCATACGCATATGCCACATCAAAAATAGTCTGTTCATCAAATGGTTTACCGACTATTTGTAATCCTACAGGCATTCCTCCGTCGCTGAAGCCACAACATACTGACATTGCAGGTACGTTAGCTAAATTAAATGGGGATGTAAACTGCCTTCTGCCACCAAAACTATCTACCATTTCTTGTACATTGTCCATCCCTTTTTTAACAGGTATTTTGGGAGCAATGATAGGCGAGGTCGGCAAAATCAACACATCTACCTGTTCGAGCGCATCAAGAATTTCATTACGTACTATCTCTCGAATAGCATTGATTTTTTTGTGAACTACTGCCGGCAAAATAGCACCCGAAAGCAATCGGATTTGGTTGTTATAATCAAATTCTGATAGTTGGTTTTCAATTAATCCTCGATTCAAATAGGACGCATCTATATTAATTAACGTAGCTGAAGCTACAGCAGAATAATCTATATTTGGTAATGACAATTCAACAACTTGTGCGCCTAAATTCTTCAAGTCATTTACCGCTACATTGAACCTTTCAAATACGTCTGTTTCGCCCCAACTGGGATCGAGCCTTTCCTTAATTAATCCTATCTTCAATTTACTGATATCACTGTTAAGTAACGAAGCATATTCAGGAACAGATTTTTTAGAAGAATAAGGATCATTTGGGTCATGGCCAGCAATAACTGATAAAACTAAAGCGGAATCTTTTACATACCTGGATAATGGTCCTACAGTATCCATAGACCATGATGCACCAAACACCCCGTATCTTGAAACTCTACCAAAAGATGGCCTTATCCCTGCAAGTCCACAAAATGCAGCTGGCCCTCTAATTGAGCCGCCCGTATCTTCTCCTAGCACAAATGCACTTAAATCAGCCGCTGCTGCTATCCCTGAGCCACTGCTAGAAGTCCCAGCATTCCTAGTAATATCCCACGGGTTCTTGGGTAGTCCGTAAGGGTGGTCAGAAGCATCACCACTCGCGAATTCACTCATATTAAGTTTCCCAAGTAAAATACCACCAGCCGCTTTTAGTTTTGCTTCAACGGTACCATTAAAATCTGGTACAAAATCACCATATATAGTTGACCCATTTGTGGTTAATATACCGTCTGTATATACTTGATCTTTAATGGCATAAGGGATACCAAATAAAGGGCCTAAATCCCCTCCTTTAGTTAGCTTATCCTCAGCATTTCTTGCTTGATCAAGCGCGGATTCTGAGCAAACAGTTATATATCCATTTAAAGTTTTATCATATTTCTCTATCCGATCTAGGTATAACTGGACCAGTTCCACCGGAGAGACCTCTTTTGCCACGATTTTATCTCGCAACTCAGTAACGGGTAATTGAAAATATTTATCGGCACTCATTTCAAATTCTCCTTATATTTCTTTATTCTTCGATCACGATCGGCAAGGGCTCGATATTTTCTAGCCCCGGTATTTGAATAGCATTCAATGCTTCGATAGTACCGTTGATGTTATACCCAACTTGCTCAACTAAGTCTTCAGGTATTGTGATCCCTGATAAGCTGGCACAGGTCTTAATTTCTTCTTTGGACAATTCTTTCATATTAATATCCTCCATAACTAGTTATTTTTTTACGGTCATGGGTTCAAGGGGTATTGTATCATTGTTATTGAAGATAACCGGAGGTTATAAAAAATTTATGAGTACATGGTCTGGATTAATCCTTGCCGCAGGTAAAGGCACCCGAATGAGATCTCGTATCCCAAAGGTTCTTCACACTATACTAGGCAAACCATTAATATCTTTTGCCATTGAAACCGTACAAAAGCTTAGTGTAGAAAATATTAATGTGGTAGTGTCGCCTGATAACCATCCATTGATCAAAAACAAATTGAAGGGAAGTGTTGGTTATGTGGTCCAAACACAACCAAACGGGACTGGGGATGCATTGGCATCTTACTTTGCACAAGTTCCTAAAACTTCAGATCACTTAATCATCCAGAATGGCGATATGCCACTCATCTCAGAAGATAGTATTGCTCAATTGATGTCTACACACGAATCTCAATCGAACGTTATCACTGTTTTAACACTGAACGGGAGAGCTGCCCAAGATTATGGGCGGGTAATCAGAGATCAAGCTGGTGCATTAATACGGATTGAAGAAGCGGCAGATTCTTCAGTCAAACAAGACGACATTAGTGAAGTAAATGCCGGGGTTTATTGCATCGATATAGAAGGCGTCAAATCTCTAATGAATAACCTCAATGATTTAAACACAGAAGAATCTTATATAACATCATTAGTAGAGCTTGCATATAAAGAAGGAAAGCCCGTCGGTACGAGTGAACTCCATTCACCTTTAGAAATTTTTGGAGTCAATGACCGTATTCAACTGTCTAATGCAACAGAAATCCTGCAAGAGCAAATCATAATCAACCTCATGTCACTCGGGGTAACTATATACAACCCTGACACCGTATATATAGAAAATACAGTCTGTATAGGGGCAGACACAACAATACATCCCAACACAATTCTAAAAGGCAATACTGTGATTGGAGAAAATTCAGAAATCGGCCCCAACAGTACTATCATAGATTCAGCAATTGGTGATGGTTGCCAAATTGGGGCCTCCACTATCGAGGAATCTACCATAGGGAATAATTGTATTGTTGGTCCATACTGCCACTTACGGGAAAATGTCTCGCTGGCGGAAGGAGTTGAACTAGGAGATCATGTCGAACTTAAGAATAGTGCTCTAGGAGAAAATGTTAAGGCAGGTCATTTCTGCTATCTGGGTGATGCATTTATCGGGAAATCAACCAATATAGGGGCAGGTACAATCACATGTAATTATGATGGCGAATCAAAACATCCAACACATATAGGGAATAACAGTTTTATAGGGTGCGATACTATGCTAATAGCCCCAGTGACAATAGGGGATAATTGCTTAACCGGAGCAGGAGCTGTGGTAACTAAGGATATTCCATCAGGTAGACGAGCTATAGGAATACCTGCTAGAATATCAGAATTAAAATAAGACTGGAAAAGTAGAGGTACTTGCACCAGCGTCTCAACCCAAGGCTATAGACGCTAATATGGATACTGATCATTTATCACTAACCACATCACTCTTAGTAATACTGATAGGCCTAGGCTTATCTACCACAATTTATAGTTACTTGCGACTAATGATCAAAACCATGTCCTCTCGATCTTCCAGAACAAAATCCTCATTAGAAATTTTTATATATTCACTTAATTCGATCTTCTCAATCGCTACTGTGTTTTTTATCTATAGTCTCATAGTGTTATATTTCCCATCCATTTTCTATGGGATACTTATTACGATTATTACTATCATCGCCCTAGAAGTTTTACTCGAATCTGTGAATAAAAAGGCAGCAAAATTCAGCACAGCGTTAACAACTCCCTTGATAGGAGCATTCACCTCTATCACTAACAATAATGGGACTGACAGTAATGGGTCCGCTAACTCTTCAGAATCTGAATCGGAAGTTGAAGTAGAAGATTTGGTATTGAGGGAAGCAGAGCTCGGGAATTTAGACTCCGAAGATAAAGAAATGATCAAGTCGATTCTTGAACTAAATGACACTACTGTCCGGGAAATAATGGTCCCTAGACTTGATATGATCGCGGTTGATATAGAATCTGATCTGGCTTCAATAATTGATACTGTGGTTACTAGCGGCCATACTCGTTTACCTATATATCAAAATACCCACGACGAAATAATAGGGATGATCCATTCTTTAGATTTGTTACCATTAGCCCAAGCGAAACAAGAGGCTTTCAACATAAACGATCATATCCGGCCAGCACATTTCGTACCAGAATCTAAATTAGTTGATGATCTTTTAACCGAATTACAGGAAAATGCAATTCAAATGGCAATTGTAGTAGATGAATTCGGAGGGACTGAAGGATTAGTAACTATGGAAGATCTTCTCGAAGAAATTGTGGGGGACATTGAAGACGAATTCACCAAGAATAGCAACCCAGAAGTAATTAATCTGCAAAATGGGGAAGTGATAGTTAGCGCAGTTGCCCCAATCGATGACATATCCAAAATGTTTAACATAAAAGTAGATGATTTCGGGGTAGACACAATAGGTGGATACGTATTTCAACAACTCGGCCGCATGCCCGCAATGGGGGATGAAGTTGACACAGATACTTGTACCATACAAGTAATCTCCGTCCTAGGGAGGCGGCTAAGACGGTTGCGTATCAAACCTAAATCCGCGGAAGAAATTGAAGAGAAAACAGGCTAGCTGTTACAGATTCTCTGCAGAGACCAGTTCTGCATTCACTACCATACGTTTATTATATTGAAGCCTAGGATAGCAAGTCACCAGATGAAGAGTTGCCTTGGCTGTATCAAATACCTCAAATTCGCTTTCGTCAACTATAGATACCGAATTGACCCGGTAAATAAATCGTTTTCCTGAGTTCTCCAGGATTACGTTAACATTAATGTTATTATCCAATTTACTTTGTATTTTCGGTATATCCCAAAAAACAGCCCCTTCATTAGTGAACGGACTTTCCAAATGTCCAAATAACCAGACACTTCCATTTTCACCTGGATTAGCACTAGTTGGTAAGTGACCAACTACATACTTCGGGCTAGCATAATAAGGCTGGTCTACATCATTAACCAATTCTAATGGTTCAATATCAGATACTAAGTTAACTGTAGGGATTATGATACTAGTGGCTGGTGCAATCGTTCCAATGGTCTCGCCAGCTTGAATTGCGAAGCTAGTTGTGTCAATTTCTGAGTATACTGGCTGAAACTGATCTGGTAGCGACCAATTCTTCGCGTTGCCCAGATTCATGTACATTTTTCCATCATACGGCTCAGAAGCAGACCACGTTTGCCCTGTGGTTTTTTCATTCAGTGGTAACCACAGGATTAAAGCCACAAAGATCAATATCACACCTAAAGTTATAAAGGATGTGGCAATTTTCCGGAATAACGATTTCTTACGCCGCAGTAGATCATCGTAACCTGTTAGCAAGAATTACCTCCAACATAAGCGAAGTGGCACGGATAATTATCTGCTACGAGGAGCTCCCCCATTATTTATGGGTTCATTCAGATGGATATCGCCATTTCGTATCTTGATATTGAAGCCACAAGTCGGGTTTATACACACCCAAGCTTTGTAATGAACTGCTGCACCTTGACCGCCATAATCCGACAAAGGTACCAGGCGCCCGATTTCACATTTCATACATTGAGGAGTTTGAATCCCATCCACTACACGTCCCTCCCAAATTCAGTTATCTGAGTATAACACTCGCCTTTATCGTTCTGAATAAGGCTGAGTCATGAAAATTATTCTAAGAAATCTCTTAGTTTACGTGATCTAGTTGGGTGCCTAAGTTTCCTCAAAGCCTTCGCTTCAATTTGCCTAATTCTTTCTCGGGTAACACCAAACTCTCTGCCTACTTCTTCCAACGTTCTGCCTCTGCCATCTTCAAGTCCAAATCTTAATTGCAGAACCCTGCTTTCTCTTTCAGTCAATGTGTCTAGTACTTCGCTGACCTGCTCTTTCAGAAGTTGGAATGACGCAGCATCTGCTGGTGCTGGTGCATTTCTATCCTCTATGAAGTCTCCCAAATGCGAATCTTCTTCTTCGCCTATAGGAGTCTCCAGAGAAACAGGCTCCTGTGATATTTTCAATATCTCTTCAACTTTTTCAGGGCCTATATCCATTGCCAATCCTATCTCTTCAGGAGTCGGTTCTCTGCCGTATTCTTGCAGAAGTCTTCTGTGTTGTCGCATCAATTTGTTGATAGTTTCGACCATATGTACCGGAATTCTTATCGTCCGAGCCTGATCTGCGATTGCTCGGGTAATAGCTTGCCTGATCCACCAAGTAGCATAAGTACTAAATTTATACCCTTTACGGTAATCAAATTTTTCTACGGCTCTGATTAATCCTATGTTCCCTTCTTGAATCATGTCTAAAAGAGCCATGCCTCTACCAATGTATTTTTTAGCTACGCTAACTACTAATCTTAAGTTTGCTTCAGTTAGATGGGATTGCGCATTATTCCCGTTAACATTTAGTTTCCTGAAATACCCACTAGCAAGCTTTTCTTGCGTAGGGTCTATGTCCGGGAGGCTGAACCCATTAGCATCATAAGAGAACGCTTCCAACTGACTTAAATTAGAATCCTTGAATCTACCTTCATCGTAGATTGATTCAGGAATCAACCAAGTGTTCAAAGACAAATCTACCATTAATTCATAGATCATCTCTGAGGAAGTCTTGGTTTCAACCACTGGAGCTTCAGCGCCCTGATCTACTTCGTTAACGGTTTCTTCGGCATCTTCATCTTCCTCAGTTTCTCCACTGATAACTTTCTTATATAGCTCTTCAATGCGAGAAACACCTAATTTGTCTACCATTAAATCTTTGAATTCATCTGTGACTGTCCCGTCAATCGCATCTCTAAAAGTTTCATTATTAATGAGATTAGGCAATGTCCAGTCATCATCTTCTATTTCGAGGACTTCTCCTAGAGCGTTGATCAGAGGTTGTGCTAACAGGATTTTGTTGAGGAAGGTTTTAGTAACAGACCAACTTTGCTCGCCTGTAATATTAAATTTGGAATCATATATAACTCCGGGTTTAATCGTCGATACTGTTGGAGAAGAATCTTCAATAGTAATCTGCCCTAACGCTAGGCGAGTTTTTCTCAAATGTTTCTGGCCTTCTATCTTACGCGCTAAATCCTTTTCGTCTTGTGCCTTAAGTAGCCCTACACGACCAATTTCTCTAAGGTACATACGTACCGGATCATCTAAAACTTCAAGATTCTCTGTCTCAGCATCCCAGTCAGTTTCTTCACTTTCCACTTCAGCCAAGTCACTGTCAGTAGGATCTGCGCCTAAGTCTCTATTTACATTCCATTGAAATTGCGAAACTACAGCACCTGTATCTTCTTGTACTATAGATTCATCTTCAATCTCAGTTTTGGATCCTCCGACTGTGGTATCAATAATACCCGTAAGGTCTGTTGAAGACCTGCCAGCACCACCTTCGTCATCCATAAAATCTTCTGGTTCCATTCCTTGATCACGTATTACCATTTAGTAAACCTTCTCTTTCTAAATTTATATTTCGTTCAAGTTTCGTGTCTGATTATACTTAATTCTCTCATTGGTCTTCAATATAGACTCCGACTGACTATCGAAATCCTCAAAAGATTCTTGAGAGAATCTTAATTCTTCTTCTGACTTTATGTTCTTTAGATATCTATCTTCCAATCGTTGAATAGCTTGTTTTAACGCTTGATTTTGGTCAGGGATATTCATTGGAGGAATGTTTTGAGAATTTATATAACTCACAGCATTTAAAACATCTCCTGATTCTACCTTAGTTAATTCTTGTTCTCTATCTTCTTTTATCAGGTTCAGCACAGTCTTATTTTCAGGCACTGTGAAGTATTCTTCTTTAGCAAGTTCAAAATAAGCCTTTTTATTCGAGACATTTAGAAGTATTTTTAAACAAAAGGCCTCTAATGGATCATTAACCACATAATTATCGCCTGCAGTAGCTATTTCTACTTCTCTTTGATTCCTCGGAGACCTAGTAACCTGCTTCTCTCTCGCGTTCCTTAATGCTGCCATTAAAGTAGATTCTTTGACATCGATATAATCACGCAACGTAGCTACATATCCTTCTTGCTCAATGGGATCGGAAACCGAGAAAATGATCGGAGCAAGAGATTCAACCAGTTGAGTTTTGGATCGTGGGTCGTCCTTACCATGCATATCTCCTAGAGATTCCATCAAGAAAGAAAACATAGGTTTGGCTTCATTTACGATTTTATCCCATTCTTCACTGGAACGATTTATCACGTCATCTGGATCTTCTCCTGATGGCATACAAGCAATTTTTATAATTGGGTTCTTATTAGACTTGAATATATTGCTAGATTTTCTTCTAGATGGTGTAGGATTTTGAAAAACCTTCCACGAAGAATCAAGATTTCGGACAGTAGCCTGCTGCCCGGCGGCGTCAGAATCCAAAGCCATGATGACATTTTCTGCCATAACTTTGATTTGATCCACCTGATACGTCGTTAAAGCGGTCCCCATTGAAGCAACCACATTAGAATATCCGTGCTTATGTGCTCGGATGGCATCCATATATCCTTCAACTACCACAACTGAATTATCTTTGCGTATCGTGCGGTATGCTTTATCTATTCCGTACAGAATTCTACTTTTATCAAAAATCGGGGTTTGCGGGGAATTCAAATACTTAGGCTGCCTATTATTATCTAAAGTCCGTGCACCAAATCCAGCTGTATCTCCATTTCGCATCCGTATCGGAATCATTAACCTACCACGAAATACTTCGGATAATTGGCCTGAATCATTCCGTCTGCATATACCGGCGGAGATAAGATCTTCATCTTTATGACCTATTTCTAATAGTTTTTTTGTTAATGTACGATTGTCATTCAAACTGTATCCAAGCCCGAAACTTTCGATTGTATCTCCATCTATATTTCGGTCAGACAAATATTCCATTACGCTTTTGCCTTGAGGTCCTAGAAGTGATTCCGTAAAGAACTCTCTTGCGAGCTCATTGATTGATTTCAATGTAGCTGAAATTTCTTCTTTTTCTTTGTCTCCAGCTCTCAATACGACTCCTGTTTCTTCGGCCAATTGACGCAACGCTTCTGGAAATTCAAAGTTTTGGGTCTTCATCACAAAATTAAATACGTCTCCTCCATCAGCACATGCACCAAAACAGCGCCATGTTTGTTTATCTGGAAATACGTAAAAAGAGGGAGTCTTTTCCTGATGGAATGGGCAGTTGGCTTTGAAATTCTGACCTGATTTCTGCAGCGTTACGTGCTTGGATACGTATTCGACTAAATCTACTTTATCTTTGATATCACTGATTTGAGTCAAATCCACCACCATCACAGAAAGTTGAGTTTACAAGCTTACAATAATTATATCACGCAAGACCACAGCAAAACACAATTTACGTAATGCATACTAAATACAAACAAACTAGAAAGCGATTCGTACAATAATTCGTGTCGCTATACTCATTTATAGACTATAGCGTCGCATTATAGCCGTTATTCGTCTTATTAAATATTATTTTTAACGAAATAATAACATCAAATGCACGGATTCGTTTGACAATCGTAATAACGCTCCCATAAAATTGGGCTTTAGGGTTAGTCGGCTGGCTAACCTTGTTGTAAATATAGGGGGGGAAGCCTCCTAGTATTGAATAGACTTTTAGACATTGAAAGGAGGAAAAATATGAAGCATTCAATATTTAGCATCAAGCGAATAATCTTGATGTCCGGTTTATTGATGGCGCTAACTGCATTCGTAGTTGCATGCGGCGGCGATGCTGCTCCGGCAGAATCAGCACCTGCAGCTTCCACTGAAGCATCTGCTCCAGCGGCAGAACCTGCGAAAGAAGTAGCAGCATCAGCAGAACCAACAGCAGTACCTGCTGTTCAACCAACTGTAGCGCCTGCAGCAGCAGAGCCTGCTAGAGACAGTGTAGTGGTTGTGATCAACTCAGAACCATCTGATCCAGATCCATGGAAAGCTACTACTCTATTCCCTAACCAGTTGGCACAAAACATCACTCAGCCAATCTCATTTTTGGGTCCTGATTTTGTAGATCACAAAACTGTAGGATTCACCGGATGGGAAATGAAAGATGGTGGAGCCACATGGATTTTAAATCTGGCTGAAGGTTTAGAATTCCACAACGGTGAACCTTGGAATGCGGAAGCAGCCAAGTATTCTCTAGATTATCTCGGTAGCTGCGTCGACTGCGGACCTTACGGTCAAGTTGGTGCTTCTAGCGGTGAGGTAATCGACGACTACACCGTTTCTTGGAATCTAGAAAATGCCAACCCAGCCTTGCCTAGGTTCGGTCAATTCACTATTTTCCGAGCACCTAAAGACCACGCCGAAAACGATGGGGAAGCTCAAGCTGCAAGCGGACACATAGTAGGTTGGGGACCATACAAATATGGCGAATGGATTCGAGGTGAAAAATACACTATCAACCGATGGGAAGATTACCCAGCGGGCGATACATTCATGACTCAAGCAGGAACTATTAACACTGCTGAGTATGTATGGAGAAGTGAAGAAACCGTTCGATCCGCTATGATTCAAGCCGGTGAAGCAGACATTGCCTGGGGCATGGCTGGCGACATGGCTGAAGAATTAGAAAATAGCGACCACGGTGGATGGGTCAAGATTGTATCCGGTGAGGTTAACACTTTAGACGTAGATACTATTTGGCACCCAGAACTTAAGAAGCTCAAAGTTAGGCAAGCTATTGCTCACTCGATAGACTGCGAAGAGATCGCATTAGCTCTATTTGGAGAGCAGAGCCGTTGCTCCAGCGGACCTAACGGTATCCCTGGAACTCTCGGTGTAAACGACACTAACTGGAAGCCTAAGTACACTTATGATCCAGTGAAAGCTAAGGCATTATTAG
>CAYFGT010000021.1:0-16892 GCA_964343075.1 uncultured Dehalococcoidia bacterium
GAACGGAGAGTTTAAACATAATGTAACTTTTATCTGGTGCTACTGCAGGAATTGTTTTTTCAACATGAGCGATACTTTTTCTTACTCCCATTCCTTCGTCAGACTGCATCCATGCCATGAATTTTTCAAAGGTTCCATCTCCCGATTTAAATTTTGCTAATACAAGTATTTCTTTTTCCATATTTCTATCCTGTTTTAATTCTATAAAGTTATGGGGCGTCGTATTCTCGCGCATCATCACTTAACAGAACATAACACATTTTTAAAAATGTGCCAAAAGTGGCTATTCTGATTTGGTATTGATGGATTTAGTGCGGAATAGCTGTTTTTAGTATCCCACTAATTCCATAAAGCCATACCCTGAAATTGGAGCATCTTGCATTGTTCCTTTAGCTTTGATGCTTCCCTCCCAGTAGGCCGGCACGAGTGCGTTTTCGAGAGAAAATTCTGAGTCTGTGGTTACTGCTGAAATATCTAATTTCAAGTTCATGGAAGGTATTTCGAGACCCCAGGTTATGGGGTATCTGGCAGTTGTTTTGGGGCTAGTCCAAAATTGTTTAGGGTCTAAATTAAAATTTTCAGGATGGAGATGTGTTGAATCTCCATTTTTATCAATATGAGTTCCGTATGAGGTTATAAATTCGTAAGTTTCTTTGTTTCTCACATAAGCGATCATTAGTTCCTCTGAACTGGATAGATGTAAACTGAACCAATCCCAACCAATTTCTTGGTCTGTTAAGAAATCTCCCCATTGATGATCCATCCAGGAGGTTCCCTCAACTGGTTTTGTTGAATCAGGTCCAATGATTTGACCAGACGCTTTTAATGACGAATACGTGTAGTAATAAGTTTGCCCTGCTTGTTTCATGTCAACAAAACCAGTTCCGTTGTGCAGTACGGGTTTTTTGTTTTTATCTAAGGCCAGTTCAATCGAATATTGAGGTATGTCGAAATATAATTCAAAATGAGTAGCGGTTTCTTTCATTTGCCATGTTGAAACTTGGAAATCGATGTAATCTTCCGGTAATTGACGATATTGTTGGTATGATTTTTCTGCGTGATAGACAGTATTGGTTTGATGGTCATTCCAACTGAGATGAAAAAGTTGAGGGTAGGCCTCGTCTAGGTCTCTTTCTGTTTGGAATGTAGTGAAATGGTAACTGTATTCATTTCCTGCCACGTCAGCTAAATGTCCATTAAAATACCACCACTCAATTGGAGCGTTGTGGTGAATTGAGTCTTGAGGGAGAAGGACTGTTAGTATTTCCTGCTGATAGTGGTCTTTTGTGGCTGGGACTGCATAATCAGGTGTGCTTGGAGGAGAGTTGCGGGTTCCGTTCCCTATTTGCGAGCATCCTGCTGAAATAGTTATTGACAGGTAAATGCCAGTGAGTAAAAAAAATGTTTTCATAGGATTTGGTGCCGGAGAGACAAATACTCTCCGGCATTCAATATGTTAGTTGAAAGTTTCAACTCCGGCTCTTACGGCATCTTCATCTTCCTGGGAAGACCCCCCGCTTCCTCCGATGGCACCGACTAACTGTCCATTCTTAAAAATGGGAAGTGCGCCTTGCCCTGGAATGATTTCTCCCATTTCTTTGATCATGATAGCTTGCATGATTGGGGTATTTAACCTTTCGGTTAGATCTGCGCTTGAGGCGCCGTAACATACAGAAGCTCGTGCTTTTCCTCTAGAGAAGACAGGACACCTCCATGGTGCTCCGTCCATCCATACCATGCATTTGAGATCTCCTCTGGCATCTACTACAGAGATTGCTAGTTTTACACCCATCTCTTCTGCTTTTGCTTTTGCTGCCTGTAACGCTCTTTCTGCTTCGGCTAATGTTAACTGTTCCATAATATACCTCCTATTGATATATTCTATATTATCAGATTTGAGAGCAAGTATATTACTGAAGCCGAAGGAGGAGTATGAAATTTGGATTTTATTTGCCTAATCATGGAGCGACAGCTAGATCGGAACCCCTTGCTAGAATCGCCCAGGCGGGCGACTTAGGAGGGTTTGAATGCATGGTTGTTGGGGATCATATTATTGTCCCGAAAGTTATAGATTCTCCATACCCATATACAGTAGGTGGTGAATTTCCTGGAGGCGATACAGGGGAATATCTCGAACAGTTAACATTACTAACGTATTTGGCAGCCTTAACAGAAAACATCAAAATTGTACCTAGTGTGATGATCGTGCCGTATAGGAATCCTGTATTAACTGCCAAAATTTTAGCGACGATGGATTTGCTGTCTGAGGGAAGATTGATTCTTGGTGTTGGGGTTGGATGGATGGAGGAAGAATTTGAAGTGATGATGTCTCCGCCGTTTAAAGAAAGAGGGAAAGTAACGAATGAGTACCTTGAAATCTTCAAAGAACTTTGGACCTCAGAATCCCCCTCTTATGAGGGAGAGTACTATAGTTTTTCTAATATTCATTTTCTTCCTAAGCCATCCCAAAAACCACATCCCAAGATATGGGTTGGAGGACAAAGTAAGGCTGCTATAAGACGGGCGGTCAATTTGGGGAATGGCTGGCATCCTGTTGGTGCTATACCTGCGACACCATTAGAACCAGAGCAAATCACTGCTGAATTAGATTATCTTAAGAGATATTCAGAATCAGTGGGAAGGGACCCAAATGAGCTGGATATAGCTATGAAAGCTCCATTATATGATGCATCGATGGAAGGCCTTAGAAGAAAATTCTCTGGTTCAGATGAGGATATTCTTGAAGATATAGCGGAGTATTCCGAGATAGGAGTATCTCATATTATTTTTGATATGCGGAGTACGGACTTAACCCAGACACTAGAGAAAATTGATTGGTTTTCTAGTCAAATTATTACCAAGAGTTAATGGGTTTGTAATATTTACTTGATACAATATCATTTGAAAATTATTAACAAGACTACGGAGGTGAAGTGGAATCTTTAGATGGAAGATACCAAGCTGGTCAAGAAATGAGAAAAGTATTAGCAGGAAACAATCCGGGGCATAACTCAATTCCCGGTACTGATCAGCTTGCTCCAGACCTTCGCAGGATTATAGATGAATGTTTATTTGGGAAGATCTGGACTAGATCTGGACTAGATTTGAAAGAGAGAAGTATCTGTACGATTTCTGTATTGATGGCCAACGGACAGATGGCTTTACTGCGGAGACATATTGAAAGAGGGTTAACAGTAGGATTGGCACCCGCACAAATTGTTGAAGTGTTTATACAATTGACATTTTATGTTGGAATACCTCAGGTAGAAAATGCATTATTATTAACCAGAGACATATTTGAGGCTAATAGTGTTGCTTTTGAAGCAACTAATGATTACGACACAAATAAATCCATTGAGCAGCTATACAAGGAAGGGATTGCTAAACATGAAGAACACTATCAGGATATTGATGCATATTTAGATGATAATGCCAGTGATGTTGAAATTGAAATTGAAAGATTAGTAAATGAATACCATTGGGGTGCTATATATACAAGACCCCATCTTAACGCTAAAGAAAGAGCTATGTGTAGCTTAGCTGCATTGTCAGCGGTAGGGGTGTATGACAGGCAAGTGAGACGAAGAATTGAAGGGGCTTTAGAACTAGGCATGAAACCTGCAGAAATACTCGAAGTTTTCATACAGGTAATGTTATATGGAGGATATTTCAGCACGAGATCAGCTATACGTGTTGCGAGATCAGTATTCTCTGAAAAAGGGCTCAGTGTTTGAAAATTTGTTTTAATAAGGATAATAATGGATTCATTTCACTTTGTTAACCCGAATATAAAAGGGCACTGGGCGCGCTATGTCGGGCAGGCGGTTTTGGCTGTATTAGCGATGCTGGCGGTGCTGCTGTTTATAGATTCAGTTGCAGATGCAGCGTTGGTGGCAGGCTTGGGCTCTACAGTAGTGACAGCGTTCTTGCATCCTCATGCTCCGTCGGGGAGACTGAGAGCAATTATTGGGGGGCATTTATGTGGCTTGATTGTAGGGTCTGTTTTGGCAGTAATATTTATTAATTCTGAATTGTTTGCGAATACTATGGCATACACAGATGTTTTAATAATGGGAATTTCTGTCGGATTGACCATATTGGCAATGGGATTAACCGATACGGAACATCCTCCAGCTGCTGGTATAGCAATTGGTATGGCTGCGAG
Organism: uncultured Dehalococcoidia bacterium; assembly: GCA_964343075.1. Classification (GTDB taxonomy): domain Bacteria; phylum Chloroflexota; class Dehalococcoidia; order Lucifugimonadales; family UBA3495; genus UBA2588. Next base: position 4,166 of record CAYFGT010000021.1, read on the forward strand.
ACCATGGGATTTAAATGTTTTCATGTATATATTGATTGCCGTTTTAATATTGGCTTTAATTCGTTTCATTTTTAATAGAGTGATCAAAGAAATTTAAATAAAAATGGAGGAAAATATGGCAGATTCTTTAACTAGAACGTTCAGCCGTTTTGCTAAAAATTTGAGATACGAACAGTTGCCGGAAGAAGTGATTGATAAATTAAAAGCGTCCCTTTTGCACGCAATGGTGGTTTCAATTATTGGTGCGGGAACTGAACATGGCAAGAATGCGATAGAATTGATTAAAAGAGAAGAGCCACAAAATCAAGGTGCTACCATTTTGCACGACGGTTCTAAATCTACCCGTGCTGGGGCTGCATTTGCGAATAGTAAATTAATGCACGCCACCAACCAATCTGACTCATATCGGATGTTATTGCATCCTGGACCATGTGTTATTCCCGCTGCTTTAGCAAGTGCTGAACTCGAAAATAGCACTGGAAAAGAATTGATAGTTGCGATGGCTGCCGCGTATGAAATTCAAGCTCGTATTGGGAGTGACTTTATTCCTTCTACCCAAGCCCGAGGGTTCCGTTCAAGTGCAGTATATGGGACTATTGCGTCCGCTATAGCTACGGGAATGTTGTTGAACCTTACCGAAGATCAGTTGGTTACCTGTATGGCTTTGGCCTGTACTTTTACTGGAGGCACAAATGAAGGCCCACGGTCGGGCGGCAGAGAAATGATGTTTCATGAGCCATTGGCGACTAGAAATGGGATCATGGCCGCTCTTCTGTCTCAAGAAAACGTAAAAGGATCTGAAACAGCATTAGAGGGTGATGCTGGATTTTATAATGCTTTTGTGGGGAACAATACAGGATCTCTTTCGTATGTCTTTTCCGGTCCTGATCAGGTGAACATCAATTCGATAGTAGATGGCTTAGGCAAGAATTGGGAATTAATGCATATTACTCCTAAGATATATCCAACAGCAGGATATAATAATCCTGTTATTGAGCTCATGACTGACATCCGGAAACAACATGCTATAGATTGCAATGCGATCGCTAGCATTCATGTGGATATGAACTGGCTGGAGACGACGTACCCCTCCCCGGCTTTCCCAAGTAATGCGAGAACATCTCCAGGTATTGGCAGTACTCATTATTTTGCAGCATTCACTTGTTTAAACGGTTTTTATCCGCCACTTAAAGACCGAGTTGATCCGGAAGTAAACAGTAATTTGCAAGAAGAGCAAGTGATTAAATTGATGAGTCGAGTTACTGTTGAGGGGCATCGAGATAGACCCGCGTTTGCACCTAAAATCACCATCTCTTTGTCTGATGGTACAGAGTATCAAGGAGAGTACCAGGGAGACGAACTGAAATGGGACTTTAATAAGGAATGTGAGCGAGTGAAGCCTTTGTTTGAGGATATTGTATGGCCTACTGATAAGCTTAATAATTTGATTGAAATTGTTAGTTATATGGAATCAGAAGAATCTATCCACCATATGATTGCACAAGGTTCTTAGATTGCGTAAATATATGTTGATAGGGATATTAATATCCCTTGTTTCTCTTGGTGCTGGTTGCGAAAGTGACCCGCTGGCATCTGGGCAGGATAATAAAGGTGTCAGTATGGTTGTAGCAACCACTTCTGATATCACTGTTGGACCGAACAGAATAGCGTTTTCTCTGTTTGACTTTGAAGGACAAGTTATTGTGTTAGATCAAGCTAAAGTTGAGGCAACGTTTTACCCTCCAAACGAAAATGACGGAATAGTTAAAGATACGTCTATTGGTTATTGGAGAACCATTCCAGGAACAGAAGATAGGGGGTTATACATAGCAGACTTGTCGTTTGATGTGCCGGGCGCCGGAACAGAAGACAATCCAAACTACTGGGAGATCATCTCTACTTTTGTCTATCAGGATGAAGAATTATGGAGCAAGGCAGCTATTGTTGTCACAGAAGATTCAGGGATTACCGCTATAGGGGAACCGGTGCCTTCGAGCGTTACGCTGACAGCTTCAAACCTTGAAGATGTACGGCTTATATCTACTGCCCCGGATCCAGATTTGGATTTATATAAACTGTCGATTCGAGATGCGATAAAAAATGGAAAGCCTACAGTGATTGTTTTTGCTACTCCTGCTCTCTGTGTTAGCCAAGTATGTGGTCCTATAGTTGACATGATCGCGTCTATTAAAAACAGATTCGTAAATAAAGTTGATTTTATTCATGTAGAAGTTTTTGAGAACCCAAGAGATTTAATTGAACAAGGACGGTTTACAGGCGAGCAAGTGCAAGCTGTTACGGAATGGGGATTAGTCACTGAACCTTGGGTGTTTGTGGTAGACGAGAAAGGACATTTGGCTGATAAGTTTGAAATCTTTGTCACAGAAGATGAAATTACGCAAGCTATTGAACAAGTTATATATTAATCGGTAATTTCGACTGCCATCAGAAGGTCATTTGATGCTGTGTAAGTAACGGTAACAGGTTGCCCGGTCACCTGATGTTCCTTTATGTGAGAGGGGGTGAATCCTATAAATCCAGAAGCATGGAATTGATATATTTGTCCTGAAGGTGTCTTTACTTCAAATGATTGAACTTCAGAAATTGATTTTGCGATTACAGAGATCACTTGTCCACGAATAATGTTGTGGTTTTCTGATTGGCTAGAGCCTGAACAGGCTATGACAGAAGACACGAGAATGATTATTATGAACACTAGAGCATTTAGTTTGGTCCTAATTAAACTTAAATACACGTGTGGCTATCACTCCTGTTAATAAAATCCATGCTCCTAATATGCTGATGGGCATCCATGCATCAAGTAGTGACATTTGATTGAGTGCTACTTCTCTGAGAGCCTCCAACATGGGAGTTAGCGGAATTATCGCAGATAATAAAGGTAGAGGCCATGGAAGGTATTCTGCAGGAAAGAATGTGCCAGACAGAAAAATCATAGGAAATATTACGGCATTACCTAAGCCAGACCCCGCTGCAGGAGAGTTTGCCCATGCGGAGAGGATGAATCCTATATTGATGAATACTATAGTTCCAATTACTACAATTATGTATAGGAAGAATAAATTCCCGGATATGTTCGCCCCAAAAACAAATGACCCCACTAATAAGATTATAGTTGTTTGAATTAGGACTAGAACTAGATGAGCTAAAATCTCACAGAAGAAAAATTGCCATATAGGTAAAGGTGTTGCAAGAAGGCGCTTTAAAATATTCTGATTTCTGTAAGTGCTCAGTTGAATTGTAATTGATATCACGGAATTGACGGTGATCGCCAAACCTATGATTCCTAGTAATACGGAGTCAAAGTAGTTTGCAGGTTCTTTATTAATACTAACTCCGACTGTTGTTAAAGAATAATTTGGGTTAATTAATTGCTGAATAGTGTCTCTAACTGCGGCTGCGACGACGTGATGCCCAGTATCATTTGGCGATGCGTACTGAACAGTAATAAAAGGCTCGGTTTTTTCAAAGTCTTTCGGTATAGATATCCCGTAATCAAGAGTGCCTGTTTCTAGCCGTGTGGTCATTTCAGTGATATCGACGGAGGATATGTTCCAATCTTGAATATTGCCTAAATCTTGGATCAACGAAGATGAAAGAGTGGTTTCGGAAAGATCCGCAATTCCAATTTTAGTTTTATTGAACTCAGTCATATTAAACAACCCAAATACCGTGACTAATAACAAAGGGAAGAACAAAGCCCAAAAAGCTGTTTGGCGATTGCGGTACATTATTTTGAGATTGCTTATGAATAATTGAGTCATGTCTTTAATTCTGGGTAAAGTTTATGAAAACGTCTTCGAGGGTCGGTTCAATAATTTCCAGTTTAAGAGGCTCGATATTATGACGGGATAGCAGATCTAGTGCTTTACTGAAATCTCCTGCCTGCGTCCCTATCTGTAGCTGGTAGACGGTAGGTTCGAGCTGTTCATATGCTGGATCAATTGCCAAGAGATGTTTTATTTTGTCTTGTTCTAATGCGATTTGAGTTGTAAGTATCATAGAATTGGTTGAATTTAAAGACTGCTTAAGGTTCGCTGGGCTATCAATGGTAATGATTTTGCCGTGATTCATAATTGCGATTTTGTCGCATAAAGTATTTGCTTCTTCCATATAATGGGTGGTGATTAAGACGGTAGTCCCTTTTTGGTTTATGGATTGAATGAGAGCCCAAACTTCTCTTCGGGATTTGGGGTCTAAAGCGGTTGTAGGCTCATCCAGCACAAGAATCTTAGGATCATTGATCAATGCAGCTGCTAAAGTGAATTTGTGTGTTTCTCCTCCAGATAGCTGTTTGATACGACTCTTTGATTTGTGATTTAGGCCCACTTGCTCAAGTAATTGTTTAGGGTCTTTGGAATTTTTATACATGGAGCTAAACAGAGTCAATATTTCTTGCAGGGTAAGGTAGTCAAAATAAGCAGAAGATTGCAGTTGAATTCCAAGTTGATTCTTTATGGATTTGGGGTTTTGTTTGAGGTCTGTTCCAAGAATCGTAATAGAACCAGATTGGTAGCTTGTGAGCCCTTCAATCATTTCCAACGTGGTGGTTTTACCAGCTCCGTTTGGTCCCAAAATACCAAAAATTTCGCCTTCCTGCACATCAAACGATACATCGTTAACAGCTACAAATTTGCCGTAAGTTTTATTTAAGCCACTGACCTGTACAACCGGATTCATGATAATATTAAATATAACATAAACGATTTTAAATCGCAGAAATATTTATTGGTTGGACGGGTTTATAAGTGAGTCAAAACAGAATAAATGTTATATCTAATCTGATGATAGTTGCTGCAGGGGCAGTTTTGATATTAATAGCTGTTGGAGGGATAGTTCGGACTACGGGATCTGGATTAGGGTGTCCAGATTGGCCTTTATGCTACGGTAAGGTGCTGCCTCCGTTGGAATACCATGCTATTATTGAATACATTCATAGGTTTATAGCTTCTATAATAGTAGGGCCATTGGTAATACTGAATTTCGTATTAGTAATATTATGGGTTCGCAGTGATAAACCGTTGCTTTGGTTGAGTGTTGCCATTGTTGCCTTGTTGTTTGTGCAGGGAGGATTGGGTGCAGTCACAGTACTGAATGAATTGCCTCCAGCAATTGTTGCTGTTCACTTGTCTATTGGAGAGCTCTTTTTTGCGATGGTCATCACACAAGCCGTACTTATGTATAGACACCGCATGTCTAGTCCGTATTTAATAGAATTGTCAAAAAAAATAAGGCTTTTAACGATCTGTGCTGTACCTGTGATGTATTTAGTTTTAATCAGCGGATCTTTGGTTACAGCTAATGGAGCTCTTGCAGCATGCTTGTCTTGGCCTTTGTGCGGGAATAATGGATTCTTAGCTTCTATTCATATGGGGCATAGATGGATTGTTTTAATTTTGGGGTTATTCGTTGTATATGTAGTTCATTTCTCGATAAAGAATAGAGCATTCCCTAAAGCTGTCAGAAAAATTGCGATGTTAGTAGCTTTGGTATTTGTAATCCAGATAATTGTGGGAGCGTTTATGGTCTTTATGCGATTCCCTGTATATTTGACTGCAACTCATGTTGCTATGGCATCAATGGTTTGGGGCGCTACGGTCTGGTACGCAGCTCAATTGATCTTGTGTAGACGCAGTAATTAGTAAGAATGCGTTCTAAAAGGAAACCAAAAGACGGGATACAAAGAGTATTGTCAGATTATTTGGAACTGACTAAGCCTCCTATCATGTTTTTGCTGTTAATAACGGCGAGCGGTGGAATGTTTTTGGCTCAAAGCGGTGTACCTGATTTGTGGCTTATGCTTGCAGTCTGGCTCGGAGGAGCTACAGCATCCGGAGGCGCCAGTGCGTTAAATCATTACTGGGATCGAGATATTGATCTATTGATGGCTCGTACCAGTGATAGACCTGTTGCTGCCAAACGAATATCTGGCCCTGCAGCGATTACATTTGGAATCAGTTTAAATATTATTTCCATGGTTGTATTGTTATTGTGGGCGAATTGGCTGGCAGCAGTATTAACTTTAGGCGCAACTTTATTTTATGTTGTGATATACACAATGTGGTTAAAACGGACAACACCCCAAAACATAGTGATTGGCGGTGCTCCTGGGGCTATTCCTCCTGTGGTGGGCTGGGTGGCAGTAACTGGGACATTTGATTTGTCTGCGTTATTTTTGTTTTGTATCGTGTTCTTTTGGACCCCCGCTCATTTCTGGGCATTGTCTTTGATGATAGAAAAGGATTATGAACAGGTCAAAATTCCTATGCTGTCTGTGGTTGCTCCAATCGATTACACTGTTCTTAGTATCTTTTTATACACGGTTATTGTTGTCGCGTTGACTATTGTTTTTGCATTCACAGGGGTAACGGGTATCGTGTATTTGGTGTGCGCTGTAGTGATGGGCGGGATTTTTATGTACTTTGCTTGGCAGCTGAAAAAAACACATTCTTTGGTTAAAGCTAGGCATCAATATTTGTACTCTTTGTTGTATTTGATGGTTTTATTTTGTTCGTTAATGGTTGATTCTGTAATTTGATAGATTGGTTCGATCATAATAAAATATAAGATAATAATAAATTAACTAGATGTGTCCGTTGACACTATATGAGCTCTATGATAGTGTTCAATGTCGATGCATTGGCATAGTTAAAAGAAGATATTAATCACGCTAAACATGAAAATTATTGATAAGCAATTACCCAGAATAGGGATACATACCAAAAAGAACTTTTTCTTCATTTCTTTATTAACCATATCTTTAATTGTTTTAATTGGCTGTTCTTACGATAGTCACCAGACGACATTTGATCCCAAAGGACCAGTTGCAGAAATGCAAGGATTGTTGTTTGACGTTTTGATATGGGTCATGGCTATAGTGTTTGTGGTTGTAGAATTTGTTCTAGTCTATGCTGCTATTAAATTCCGACATAAACCTGGGAACCCTTTACCAAAGCAAACTCATGGCAATACACCATTAGAAATAGCATGGACGATAATACCAACTGTATTGATACTAGGGCTGGGTATTTGGTCGGTACAAGTGCTATGGGATCTTGAAGCTCCTCCCGAAGGAACCGACCCGTTGGAAATTGTAGCAACAGGCCATCAGTGGTGGTTTGAGTTCAACTATCCAGACGCAGCTAATGGTAAAACGATTACAACAGCTAATGAAATGAAAATACCGGTAGGGAGACCGATTTCCCTTAGTCTAGAAAGTGATGATGTAATCCATAGCTTTTGGGTTCCGAAGTTAGCAGGAAAGCAAGACATGGTCCCTACTCGTGAAAATCCATTGTGGTTCATGGCCGATGAAGAAGGTTATTACTACGGACAATGTGCAGAGTATTGCGGCACTCAGCATGCTCAAATGAAATTTGCTGTGAAGGCAGTATCCGAAGAAGAATATATTAAATGGGTGGAAGGATATGGGGAATCTCCCTATCTGTCCGCAGAGGCACAATTAGGTCAGCAATTATTTGCAGGGAAAGGACAATGTATTACGTGTCACAGTTCTGCAGGGCCGGATTCAGAGGCATTAGTTCAAGCTAGAGTAAATGGGTTTTTAAGTGGATCTGCTATTGCTCCCGGGCCGAACCTAACTGATTTGGCGACACGAGATATGTTTGCGGCTGGTATTTACGATAGGAATTCAGAAAACCTAAAGGACTGGATAACTAATCCTGACGAACTAAAATCTGGCAACTATATGTCTAAATTAGCGCAAATCTATCAGACTGAAGATGGCAATGCTAATTTGACCGAGTCTGAGATCGAAGCATTAGTAGAATATCTACAAAGCTTGAAATAATATCAGGAGTATATTTAGATTAATGGCAACTATTGCAACTAAACAATCGGACGGAAGTATTCTTTCGGTGATTTGGAGTTGGGTAACAACTGTAGACCATAAAAGGATAGGAATTCTTTATGGTGTTACTGCTTTTATTATGTTTTTGGTGGCCGGGATCGAAGCTGGCATCATGAGAATGCAGCTTGCTACCCCAGGAGGAGACCTTGTATCTCCTGATGTTTATAATCAAATGTTTACAATGCATGGAACAACGATGGTGTTCTTTGCCATTATGCCTTTGAATGCTGCATTCTTTAACTACATCATTCCACTAGCTATCGGAGCTAGAGATGTTGCTTTCCCAAGGCTAAACGCGTTCAGTTACTGGACGTTTTTGGCTAGCGTGTTATTTATGAATTTTGGTTTTGTCGTAGGGTCTGTTCCCGATGGAGGATGGTTCGCTTATGCCCCATTGAGTGAGCAACCGTACAGTACTAATCAAGGTATGGAATTTTGGTCAATCGGATTGATGTTAGCTGCTGTGTCTTCGGCAGTGGCCGGATTGAACTTCATTGTTACAATAGTGAATTTGAGAGCCCCCGGAATGACATTAATGCGGATGCCGGTTTCGGTATGGATGTTTTTTGTGGTTCAGATCTTGTTAGCATTCGCTATACCGGTGATTGCCGTGGGATTAATTGAACTAACCATGGATCGATTGTTTGGCACTTTGTTTTTCGTGCCAGCTGCTGGCGGTGATCCGGTTCTCTGGCAGCATTTATTTTGGATATTTGGGCATCCTGAAGTATATATTTTGATATTGCCTCCAATGGGAATAATTTCAGATGTGTTACCTGCATTTGCAAAGAAGCCCTTGTTTGGCTATCCATTCATTGTCTTCTCTGGAATAGCAATAGGGTTAATGGGCTGGGCCGTCTGGAGCCACCATATGTTTACAGTAGGTTTAGGTCCAATTGCAGTGTCTGTGTTTACTATTACCACTATGTTAATAGCAGTGCCTACAGGAGTTAAGATTTTTAACTGGATTGGTACTTTGTGGGGTGGTTCCATAGAGTACAAGTCAGCAATGTTGTTTGCGGTTGGCTTTATAGCTATGTTCATTATCGGTGGGTTAAGCGGAGTATCACATGCTGTTGCTCCTAGTGACTACCAACAACAGGACACATACTACATCATTGCTCATTTGCATTATGTGTTGTTTGGAGGAGCTATTTTAGGGATATTCGCAGGGATTTATTTCTGGTTCCCTAAAGTGACAGGCAGACTCTTGAGCGAAAAACTAGGGAAGCTTCATTTTTGGATAACTTTCGTGGGACTGAATTTGACTTTCTTCCCTATGCACTATCTTGGCATGAATGGAATGCCTAGACGAATTTATACTTATGCGACTGAATTTGGTTGGGATAACTTAAACGCGCTTTCCTCTTTTGGGTATATAGTCTTGTTTGTTTCAATGTTGATATTTGTATATAACATAATTAAAAGTTATAAGTCAGGCGAAGAAGCGGGTCACGATCCGTGGGATGCACCAGGCCTAGAATGGACTATCACTTCACCTCCGCCTGTATATAATTTCTCTGAATTACCTGTTGTAGAAGGGAGAGACCCATACTGGATTGTTAAAAGACGGGCTGCAGCAGAAGGGAAAGAGATACCAGGGCCTCAGCCTTTAGTGGATCCTTCCACCGTGCATCTTCCAGACCCGTCATATTGGCCAATTTTCACATCTGTAGCGCTGTTGATTATGGCTATCGGTTTTATGATTGAAATTCCTGTTTGGTTCGTTAAATATCCTATATCTGTGATAGGAGGCCTGCTGGTATTTGTAGGTGTTCTCGCGTGGAGTAACGAACCTCCAACTAAAGAAAAGGATCACTAGAGGGGCTTTTAATATGGCACAAATAACTGAAGCCGCACATCACGAAGAAGAGCATAATTGCACAGGAATTGACAACCGGAAGTTACTTTTCTGGGTGTTCTTAAGTACTGACTGTTTGTTCTTTGGCGCGTTGATTTCGACTTATATGGTTTATAGAGGACAGAGCCTGATAGGACCATATCCGATAAATATACTAGATATTCCTTTAACAACCATAAGCACATTCGTGTTGCTATGCAGTAGCTTTGCTATGGTGATGGCCTTATCGGCTACCCAGAAAGACGATATAAAAGGCATTAGAATATGGTTAGCAGCTACCGCAATCATGGGAATGGTGTTTATTGGATTCCAGATTTTTGAATTTTGGGAATTTGCTCATCATGGCCTTCTTATTAGCACTAATTTGTTTGGAACCACATTTTTTACTTTAACGGGTTTTCATGGAGCCCACGTATCTCTAGGAATTGTGTGGTTATGGGTTTTGTTTATATTGTCTTTTAGAGGAAAAGTAAATTCTGCACGGGCATTAGACGTGGAGATTTGTGGCCTATATTGGCACTTTGTTGACATTGTATGGATTGTGATATTCACGTTGATTTACCTTGTTGGTGGATTTGATGCTGGGCCTGCTATAACGGGCTAATGCAGGATTTGACTAAGATGAAGAAATGGAGAATTAAATGAGTAGCGGGCACGACAACGAGCATTCAAAACACCCTTCTACTAAGCAATACATAATAATTGCATTTATATTATTTGTTGTAACAGCAATTGAATTTGTCATCATATTGCCAGAATCAATGCAAGGAACACAATTAGCATTTTGGCCTTTGATTGTACTGTCCTTAGCCAAGTTTTACATTGTTATCATGTTTTACATGCATTTGAGGTTTGATAATCCTTTACTTACAAAGATTTTTTATGGAGGATTGGGATTAGGGGTTGTTGTGGCCATAGCTTTATTAGGGTTATACGCAGGCATTACAGGAACACCCAGAGAATATGCTTCTGAGAGAGCAGTTCCGTATGAAGGACACTATGCTGAGAAGAAACATGGAGAAGAATCCTATGCTCAGAGTTTGATTCCTACTCCAGCGCCCGTTAGTGACTCGGCTGATACTAGTGGAAGTAGTCAAGTAGAAGGTAATATTGAAGATGGAGAACTGGTGTTTAGTGGAAGTCTTGGATGCGTTGGATGCCATACCATGGAAGACTTGCCAGGTGCTGTAGGTGTAGTTGGGCCTAATTTGAGCCAAATTGGTACAGTCGCAGGTACTAGGTCTGGTTTATCTGCAGAAGATTACATACGAGAATCAATTGATGCTCCTGCGGCTTATGTTGTTGAAGGATATGCACCTGTGATGCCAGAACTTCGCAGTAGTATGTCTGATCAAGAATATGAAGATTTAATAGCATATCTAGTATCTAAGAAATAGCTTCAGACAATCTGTAAGTTACCTTGTTCTTATAACTAATAGGCGGTGAGATATGCGTGCAGAAGCTAAGGAAGATTTATCTCTTAAATACATATACGTCGAGCCAGACGATTACCAACAAGATAAAGCTTATGATTTAATGCTGGTTCTTCATGGCTTCGGTGCAAACATGCAAGATTTGGCAGGCCTAACTCCCATGATCAACCATAATGACTACATATATATATGCCCTAACGCTCCCCTAGAATTCGATTTAGGCTTTGGATCTTTGGGTTATGGTTGGCATCCACCAAGGGATTTATGTACAGAAGAAGACTTAGTGGCGGCGGTTTCTACTCTAGACATTTTCATTGATGAAGTTTTTGACTCTTATAATTTACAGGCTTCTTCTAATAAGATTCTAGGATTCTCTCAAGGCGGGGGAATGACGTATAGATGTGGGTTGAGCAAACCTGATAGATTTGATCGATTGATCGGCTTGAGTGCATCAATGCCTAACCCCGATTCACTGTTAAACATAGTTCCTTATGATAAGACCCAGAAAATATTTATTGCTCATGGAACTACCGATTCAGTTGTACCTGTAAACAATGCTGAGGAAACCAAAGCCTTTTTAAGTGGTCAGGGGTATGATGTTGTTTATAATACGTATAATATGGGGCATGAAATTCGAGAGAATGTGATTTCAGATATTGTAGATTGGTTATAATATATTGGAATTGCGTGGGTTGACACTGCTAGAGGTCGGATTTAACATTTCTAAATCAAAGGGACATTGAATAGATGTACTTGTATAGTCTTGCCCCTGTAGCTCAGGTGGATAGAGCGGCGGCGTCCTAAGTCGCGCGTCGGGGGTTCGAGTCCCTCCAGGGGTACCATAATAGGAGCGTAGCTCAGTTTGGCCAGAGCGCTGGTCTCCAAAACCAGTGGTCGGGGGTTCGAATCCCTCCGCTCCTGCCACGATACAAAACCTGGGAGGATACATGGTGTATTCTCCCAGGTAAATAGAAGGAATGCTATGGGATTACAATTCGGGGTTTTTGATCATATAGAGCCTACTCCTGGCGTGCATCTAAATAATTTGTATAAACACAGGTTAGAACAAATAGAGATGTTTGATAAGGCTGGATTTTACGGATATCATCTGGCTGAACATCATACTCCCGCTGTACACAGTTTAGCTCCTTCTCAGAACGTGTTTTTGTCTGCAGCTTCACAACGGACCAGTCAAATTAAACTATGCCCTACTATATATGTTTTGCCTCTTCATCATCCTTTAAGATTAATTGAAGAAATTTGCATGTTAGATCATCTCAGTGAGGGAAGACTGGAAATAGGTGTAGGACGAGGTGGTGTATTAGAAGCGTATTTCTGGGGAAGTGATTTTGAGGTTGAAGACAATTTTAACAAATACAAGGAAACTCTAGATATCGTTAGGTTGGGACTAGTATCAGATAGCCTAACTTATAAGGGAAAGTTTTATGAATTTGATGAATTGCCTATGAGACTTAGGCCATATCAAAACCCCAGGCCACCGATGTGGTATATGAGAAATACGGAAACTGCAGCATTGGAAGGCAT
>CAYFGT010000022.1:0-16699 GCA_964343075.1 uncultured Dehalococcoidia bacterium
ATGTTGTTAGTGCTAAATTCAATGATTCAATAATGTTATTGATTTCGTCTTTAGTTACGCACAAAGGAGGTGCTATATTCGTTACGTTTCCAGCCCTAAGTAGAATCCCGTTTTCAGATAATTGTGATGTCAATATTTTGGATAGATTTGCGCTTTCATCAAAATATTCTTTGGTATCAGGGTCCTTAACTATTTCAATTGCACAAAACAATCCTAACCCCCTAACATCTCCGATTATCTTATGCCTTTCCTGTAATCCTCTTAACCCTTCTCGCAAATATTCTCCCATTATTCTAGAGTTTTCAACTAGATTATCTCGCTCAATGATCTCTATGTTTTTGAGACTCGCTGCAGTAGCAACTGGGTGACCACCAAAAGTAATTATGTGTTGAAGAGTAGCTTTGTCGTTCCCTATAAATGCATCAGATATGTGTTTGCGGGTAATAGCAGCTCCCATTGGGATATACCCACTGGTAATACCTTTTGCCACAGTCATGATATCTGGCACTACATTCCAGTTTTCAACCCCGAACATTTTACCCGTTCTTCCGAATCCTGTTATTACTTCGTCTGCTACTAACAGGCATCCATATTTATCACATAATTCTCTTAATCTAGGCCAATAATTAGCAGGAGGTACGATAGCTCCCATAGGGCTAGATATAGGCTCGGCGAAGACTGCTGCAATTGTGTCAGGGTTTTGCGCTTTCATCAGTTCTTCAGTAGAAGTGATACAAAATTCTGCGTAAGCTTCGTCTGATAATCCATTGACGATTGCCCGGTAAGGATTTGGTTGGGGGACATGGAATACATGAGGCATCAGTGGCTCGTAATCAGTTTTAGGAAAATTAGGAGAAGAACCTAAGGCTAATGCTCCTGCTGTAGCACCATGATAAGAACCAATTCTACTAATAAATTTTGTTCGCAAAGGTTCGCCTATACGCTTGAAATATGCTTTGATGATTTTAATTGCGGTCTCATTAGATTCAGATCCGCCGCTCGTAAAGAAACTTCGTGACAAATCCCCTGGTGTAATTTCAGCGATTTTTTGCGCTAACTGAATTGTAGGTTTGGTTGTTGTTCCTGAGGGCATATAAGTAATTTCTAACATTTGTTCATAGGCAGCGTCTGCGATTTCTTTACTTCCATACCCTACATTTTTTAACCACAACGCAGACATTGCATCGATATATGTTTTCCCGTGGATATCTGTGACAGTGCTACCTAAACCCGAAGTGAAGATATTAGGTTCTCCAGCCTCGGCCATTTGACTGGGCTGCTTGCCGTAAACCCATAAGTGTTCTAGTGCAGATTTTTGGAGTTCATTGAATTCATTGGCGTTCGTAGTCATTATTTATACCCCTTATTTAACGTTTGGCATCACGTGATGCGCTAATATGTCTAGATTGTTGAAGATGTCATCTAGATCGTTCGTGTATGAAGAAGCTACTAGGCGGCTGACACCTAATGCTTTGAAGGCCATACTATTTTCGATTATTTCTTCGGGATTAGATCCAAGCCCATTACGGTCTCTAGTGCTCGAATTTATCGGAATACTTATAGATATTGGAACATCAGAAACATCCCGCCCCTGTTTTTCTAGTTCTTGATGTAGTAATTCTATACCAGTCCTTAGTGTCTCAGGATCATTAGCAGTCGGATGCCATCCATTCCCTATCCGTGCAGCTCTTTTGATAGCTGCTTCACTGGTTCCACCGATTAAAATAGGAATGTGCGGCGTTTGTAATGGTTTCGGAGAAAATACAAAATCTGGGACTGAATAAAAGTCTCCTGAATGTTGAACAACTGGCTCCGTCCATAATTTCTTCATGAGAATAATTGCTTCATCACTAAATTTGCCTCGTTGCCGTGGATTTACACCCATAGATTGTATTTCTTCAGGTATAACACCTACTCCGATGCCCATAAGTAAGCGTCCGTTACTTAACTGGTCTAATGTGGCAGCGATCTTAGCGAGTCTTATAGGATGATGGTAAGGGAGAACTAAAATACTGGTTCCTAACTTGATACGAGAGGTTTTGGCTGCAACAAAAGTGAGGATTGTTAATGGATCATAATAAGGTTTATCTCCTATCCGATCATAAATGTAGGATGCATTGAAGACGTGGTCACTTACCCATATGGAGTCTAATCCTTGTTCTTCTGAAGCAGTAGCGATATCTACGATAGATTGTACTGAGTCGATTCCTTGATTGTTGGATATTGAGAAACCTATATCCATGACCGCCCTCCTCTGATTAATAACGTTGGGCAGAGTTTAACATTAAGCAGAAGGGCTTGGTACTATGTTGCCAGTCTAGCAGCGATTTCTTGAATAACCGAATCGAAATTTGATTCCGTTAATCTGCCGGTGTTCGTGTTTCTTGGGCTTGGATGATAGCATCCCATTAATAGAGGTAGTTCTGAAGCTAAATCAAATGTGTGCTGATGTTGGAATTTTGCTCTGTATGTCGTCTGATGCGCAGCTGACATGGTTTTGAGATAGTTATCGAAGGCTACTTTCCCAAGAGCTAGCACTAATTTTATGTTCGGCATGTATGAGAGCTCATTGATCAGGTAATTACGGCAATTATCTATTTCCCGAGTGGTGGGTTTGTCTTTAGGCGGGGCGCACCTAATTATGTCAGTGATGTAGGCATTGTTGAGTTGTAATCCATCGTTTATGCCTGTAGAGGTAGGCAAATTTGCAAATCCGTGTTTGTGTAGGTATTTCATAAGAAAATCTGAAGACTTATCACCAGTGAACACTCTTCCAGTACGATTAGCACCATGAGCCGCTGGAGCTGATCCCAAGATTAACAATTCTGCTTTAGGATCACCAAATCCATACACTGGTTTATTCCAGTAGCAGTCTTGTTGAAACCGGATCGGCCTCGCTTCGAATACCAATTTGCGATAATGAGTGAGGCGTCTGCATTTCTTGCAAGCTTCTATACGAGTACGCAATTGTTCTTGGGTGTAGGTTTTTGTAATCATTTGTGATTTGTATCTGTTAAGTAAAATTTAGATTCATATTCTGTAACACTGTATAATATTGTAAATGTTATTGGAATCTAGATTGTCTGTATAGGAGAGAGCATGACTATAGCTGAAACTAGAATACGAGGAAATGAAAGACGGGAAATAGAACAAGATCTTTCCAGACTGGTTACAGGGGAAGTGAAATTCGATCCATTTTCTAGAGTGCTATACAGTACTGACGCAAGTATTTATCAGATGGAACCGATAGGAGTCGTGATTCCCAGAAATACTGATGACGTGCAGGCAACGATTGAGTATTGTAGTCAAAATAACATTCCTATCTTACCTAGGGCAGGAGGTACTAGCTTAGCTGGTCAAACAGTCAACCATGCGGTAGTTATAGATTTCAGTAAATATTTGAACTCAATTATTGAAATTAATGAAGAGGAACATTGGGCACGGGTTCAACCGGGAATTATTCTAGACCAATTTAATAAACAGTTAGCACCTTATAACCTACATTATGCTCCAGATCCCACAACTGCTAGTAGGGCATGTGTAGGCGGCGGTATTGGGAACAATACTTGTGGTTCACACTCAGTGATTTACGGCAAAACATTAGATCATATACAAGAATTAGATGTGATTTTGTCGGATGCTAGCCAGGCTCATTTCAAAGAGATAGAAGGGACAGAATTGGAAAACAAGCTCAATGGAACTTCCTTTGAGTCTGATATTTACAGAGGCGTATTATCGATATCTCAGAATCAGGTAGCCGAGATCGAAAAAAGATACCCCAAGATATTACGACGGGTTAGTGGATACAACTTAGATAACTTCATGCTTGATGGCCCAGTCAATATGTCCGACATTGTTGTCGGTTCTGAAGGGACTTTGTGTGTAGTCACTGAAGCTAAGGTTAATTTGGTTTCAAATCCAACTGTCACCGGTCTGTCTGTGTTGCATTTTAGAGATATTGTAGAAGCTAGTTATGCCACAACTAGTATATTGGAATACAACCCATCCACAATAGAAGTAATGGATAAAATGCTTCTTGACCGCTGCAAAGAGTCATTAGGATTTTCACAGAATATGACCGCTATTGAAGGAGATCCAGGCGCAATTTTATTAATCGAATTTTATGGCGAATCTGTTGCTGAAGTAGAATCAAAGATGGAAAACCTGAAAGCAGATATGGCCAGAAAACGCTTTGGGTATGCGTGTGTTAATTTGTCAGACAAATCTGCGCAGAATAATGTATGGAATATCAGAAAAGCGGGGCTTGGTCTCTTAATGAGTATTCATGGGGATGCAAAGCCAATACCCTTTGTGGAAGACACCGCTGTAGATCCTGCGGTTTTGGGAGATTTTGTTACTAGATTTGATGAAATTGTTCAGAGTCACGGTACAGAGGCCGGTTACTATGGGCACGCTAGCGTAGGCTGTCTTCACATACGTCCGTTAATTAGTTTGAAAGATGACGAAGGAATTTCAAAAATGTTTTCTATTGCTGATGAAATCAGCGATTTGGTCAACGAATTTGGAGGCTCCTTAAGCGGTGAGCATGGTGACGGGATAGTCCGTGGTGTATTTACTGAGAAGATGTTCGGGCCAGAGATTTATCAAGCCTTTAGAGATCTGAAAACGACTTTCGATCCAAACAAAATATTGAATCCGAATAAGATAATTGATTGCCCTCCAATGGAAGAGAACTTGAGATACGGCAAGAATTATCAGGCGCAACCAATAGAAACTGTATTTGATTTCTCTATTGACGGTGATTACGCAGGCGCAGTGGAAATGTGTAATGGGATGGGGGCATGCAGGAAATTAGATGGATCTATGTGCCCATCGTATATAGCTACTCGCGATGAAGAACATTCTACGAGAGGCCGGGCTAATTTATTGCGTGCTGCCCTTTCGGGTAATCTACCTGAACACGATTTGTCGAGCAAACGTTTATATGAGTCGCTTGACCTATGTTTAGAATGCAAGGCGTGTAAGTCTGAGTGCCCGTCAGGCGTCGATATGACCAAATTAAAATATGAGTTCTTAGATAAGTTTTATGCAAAGAACCGGATGCCCCTAAGAAACAAAATTTTTGGGAATATAAATAAATTTAACCGAATGGGTAGCGCTCTAGCTCCGTTAGCTAACTTCATTATGAATAGTTACCCAGGGAGATTAATGGCTAATGTGATGTTTGGTGTATCTATGAACAGACAGATGCCTAAATTCGCAAACCAAAATCTAGTGTCATGGTTTAGGAACCGGCCAGCAGATTTGGAGAGTGCAACTAAAGATACCGTGGTGTTCTTCAATGATACTTTCACAAACTATAACTATCCAGAAGCTGGTAAGGCGGCAATTAAGGTATTAGAAGCAGCAGGATTCAACGTTGAACTCGCTGACTCGCGATGTTGCGGCAGACCTCTAATGTCCAAAGGTCTGTTAAAAGAGGCAAAGAATAACGCTAGGTATAATGTTGATATGCTTCATGCTTATGTTTCTCAAGGTATCCCAATAGTAGGATGTGAACCTAGCTGTGTGTTCACGTTAACAGACGAATACCCAGATCTTTTGCAAGATGAAAAGTCTAAATTAATTGCAGAGAACAGTTTTTTGATAGATGAATTCATTATTAAGCACATTAAAGATAATGATATCGCTCTGGACTTTAAACAAGATACAAAGAATGTATTATTTCATGGTCACTGCCATCAAAAATCTATGATTGGGACCCAATATTCAATGGAAATATTGAACATGCCTCCAGGGTATACTGCAGAGTTGGTGAATGCTGGTTGTTGCGGAATGGCAGGATCTTTCGGGTACGAAAAAGAACATTATGAAATATCTATGAAGATTGGTGGAGAAGGAGTGTTCCCCGCAGTGAATGCTAAGGACTCTACTTGGGATGTAGCTGTGATGGGTATCTCATGCAGGCAACAAATTGAACATGGGACCGAACACAAACCCAGGCACATGATTGAAGTATTTGCTGACTCGTTGGCATAATCTTGTCGTTAATGTATTCCAACTTGGGGACATGTAGATAGGATGGGAATAGTTGGGATAATAGCGAATCCGTATTCTAGTAAAGATATCCGCAGACTAACTGGTAGCGCAAGAATAGTTACTGATTGGGAGAAAGTGAACGTACTCCGGAGGATTATTATTGGCATACAGTCGTTAGATATTGACGGTATCGTTGCTATGGACGATAGCTCGCATCTAGTTAGACGTTCTATCAATTATCCTGGTATCAACATCCCGGTGGAATTCCTGGAACAGAATATTCTAGGTAACGCTAATGATACTTTAGTCGCTTCTCAAAAAATGGCTGAAATGAAGGTAGATGTACTGATTTCGCTGGGAGGAGATGGTACAAACCGAATGATTTCTAAAGGTTTTGACCAACATACTATTTTGCCTGTATCGACCGGGACAAATAATGTGTTTCCGTATGATCTAGAAGGCACTCATATAGGGATTTGTGCCGGGCTCATAGCAACGCAAAAAATAGACTATTCTCAATGCACTGTCCCTAGTAAACAGATTCTAGTTACTTTGGAAAATGGAGATACCGACTTAGCTTTAGTTGATTTGGCGATCTCAAATGCCAATTTTGTAGCTTCTAGAGCGATTTGGGATTTTAATGATTTAGATGAAGTGTTTTTGACTAGATGCGAACTACTGGATTTAGGGTTGGCATCCGTAGGTGCTAGGTTACGGAAAATCCAAATTGAGGATGATTATGGTTTGGCGTATCAGATCGCCAAAGGAAAAGAAGTATCGCGCAAAATCTTATCACCGATTGGCCCAGGTACTATACAAGAAGTGTTGGTCTCGGGATGGGATATCATTGAGATAGGAAAGCCTATAACGAGGAATATATCTAGGTGTACATTGGCATTTGACGGAGAACGAGAAATTCAAATCACTCAAGCTCAAGATGTTCAAATTGAATTGATAAGAAAAGGTCCTTATATAGTGGATGTCGCCAAATGTTTAGAAAAAGCTGCTGAGCAAGGAGGTTTTGACCTTGCATAACAAAAGGGGTGAATATACATGCTAGCGGGCACAGATTTAATTATAGCTTTGTTAGTGGTGTTCTTGGGTAGTGTTGTATATTCCACTGTTAGTTTTGGAATGGGGCTCGTGATTGTTCCGTTCCTTTTGTTATTTGTGTTACCAATCGAGGCCGTCATTATTGTTGATATATTGATAGCAATAGTAGCCATCAGTGTGGCGTTTGAAGCTAGGAGAGAGATTGTTTGGAATAAGACCTACGTATTAATAATTGGCGCAGCTGTGGCTATACCTATAGGCGCTTATGCTTTGGACGTTACAGATCCAACCATTTTGAAAATTGTAATTGGCGGAGCCATAATCATGTTAGGCATTATAAGCCTACTTGGCATAAACGTTCCGCTCGCCAAGAACAGAATCACTGGTCTTGCAATTGGCTTTGTTACGTATTTGTGCATCACTGCCTTGGGAATAGGAGGCCCGTTATCTGCTTGGTATGCAATAGCACAAAGATGGACGGTGAATCAGACAAGAGGCACTTTGTCCGCATATTTCACAGTTGCGAATCTCCTAGCTTTATTTTGTTATATAAGTATGGGAATGGTAACAATAGAGATATGGCTCAACACGCTTTTGTTAACCCCTGCTACTTTTGTGGGGATATTGGCTTCTAGACCTCTAGTAAAGCGATTGAAATTGAGTACGTTCCGATACGTATCGATTTCAATCATATTTCTAGGAGGAGTAACTCTCCTATCTAGAGAACTTTATAAACTGCTAGGGTAGTCTATTGCAGGTCGTGGAATGCAGATAACGCTGCAGTAATACCATCTCCAACTGCTGTTCCTAATTGCCTGGTAGATTCTGCTCTAATATCTCCGCATGCATATACTTTAGGTAATTTTGTCCGCATGTGGGCATCCGTATATACATGACCTAGAGCATCAGTATCTAAAAGTGAACTGATATACCCGGAATTGGGTTCGAATCCAACATAAATAAATGCAGCTGCTGTTGGGTAATCGTATACTTCGCCTGTTTTAAGGTCTTTCACACGGGCTGCGGTTAATAGGTCATCACCCACAAATTCTTCAACCACATGGCTCCATAGCCACTTATATTTAGGGTTTGCAAAAGCTCTTTCTTGAAGTATTTTGGTAGCTCTTAATTCATCCCTTCTATGGACAATGGTAACTGAGTTTACTATTCCGGTAAGATAATTACTCTCATCCATCGCGGCATCTCCTCCACCAATTACCACAACATCCTGGCCTTTAAAGAAATTGCCGTCGCATACAGCACAGTACGATACTCCTTTCCCTGAGAGAGCATCTTCTCCTGGAACTCCTAGGGTTTTATGCGATCCTCCAGTAGCAATAATCACCGCTTTTGCGTGGACGTCTCCGTCATCTGTATGAATTATCTTATTTTCTTTATCTAAATCAGACACCCCTTCAATACTGGAAAAATCAATTTCAGCGCCGAACCGTTCTGCTTGTTGCTGCATGTTGATAGCCAATTGTTGTCCGGTTTCTCCTTCTGGGAATCCGGGGTAGTTTTCTATTTCATCAGTAATGAGTAATTGTCCGCCAACTCCTAAGTTTTCCAAGACAATAGTTTTTAGCATCGCTCTTGTTGAATATAATGCGGCAGCTAAACCAGCAGCTCCTCCGCCTAAAACAACTACGTCGCAAGTTTTAACCATATCTAGTTTCCCCCTCTTTTTACGGTAATATTAGTGCGTTTGAATGTATTGTAACGTCTCTTGCAAGCCGTTTTCAAAGTCAATTTCCGGTTCCCACTTTAATTCTCTTTTCGCTTTGCTGTAATCCAATGAAATTTCGAACACGTCTCCTGGTCTAGGAGCTCCTGAAAGAGCTTCTTGTTCGAATTCTAGATGTTCCTGTATTAATTGATAGATTCGGTTCACGCTATACATTGTAGATGAACCAATATTATAGACTGAGTTTCCCCCTTTGGTAATGGCCAGCATATTTGCTCTCACCACATCATGAACGCTCACGAAATCTCTTTTTTGTTCTCCAGTACCAAATATAGTGGGTTGCTTACCATTTTGCATTAAAGACGCAAATATTGGGATCACTCCAGCTTCCCCATTGCCGTCCTGCCTAGGCCCGTATACGTTGGCGTAGCGTAAGATGCAGTAATTAAGGTTATGAAGTTTATGATACAACTCTATGAACTGCTCACCTTGGTATTTTGAAACCCCATAATTAGATATGGGTCTTGGCGAAGTAGCTTCATCCACTGGTAATTCTGGTGGTTCACCATAAATTGCCCCCCCGGTGGAGGAATAAATAAGTTTTTTAACCCCATGTTTAGCGCAGTTTTGTGCTACTCTCAATGTTCCTAGTATATTCGTCGATGCGTCTAGGATTGGTTTTTCAGATGAGATAGCGACACTAGATTGGGCGGCAAGATGGAATACTAATCCGGGCTTCTCTTTTTCGAATACAGAATCCAAGGAGTCTCCAGTGATATCTCCGTGCATAAATACACAATTAGAGTTTATATTCCGGAGTTGGCCTGAGCTAAGATTGTCCACAACAACCACTCTGAATCCTGAATCTAGTAGTTGGTCTACCAAGTGGGAACCAATAAAACCGGCTCCACCTGTAACCAGTGCAGTATTTTCGTTTGCCATCACTCTAGTCGATACCTTGATTTTCGCTAATCATACCTTCGTATTTTAGCTATTTCAATTATACCCTAACAATAGCCAAGTTCTTGCTATTTAATGGGAACGAAAGTATAAATATAGAATATGATTCTTATGATTAATGAATGGAGGACATTATGGTTCAGAAAATAGGGTTTATCGGATTGGGAATAATGGGTAAACCAATGGCAAAAAATTTAGTAAAAGCTGGGTATGAATTGGTTGTTTACAACAAAAGCAAACCTGGTATGGATGAATTAGGCGCAGCGGGCGCTACTGTTGTAGGGTCTAGTAAAGAAGTCGGTGAGGCAGCGGATGTGATTATAACTATGTTGCCTGACTCGGCTGATTCAGAATTGGTGATTTTGGGAGAAGATGGAGTGCTAGAGGGTGCTACAAAAGGCAACATTATTATCGACATGAGTTCAATAGCTCCATTAGTTTCCCAGAAAATTGCAGCTGAATGCGAAAAGAAAGGAGTAGATATGTTGGATGCTCCTGTTAGTGGAGGAGAACCAGGGGCTATTGAAGGAACATTATCAATCATGGTGGGTGGCAAGCAAGGAGTATTTGATTGCTGCTTTGACATTATGCAAGTGATGGGTTCAGCGGTTGTGTTAACCGGAGATATTGGAGCGGGTAATACAACGAAATTAGCCAACCAAATCATTGTTGCTGCGAATATAGAAGCCCTAAGTGAAGCTTTTGTATTGGCCCAGAAAGCAGGAGTTGACCCTGAGAAAGTATTCAATGCTATTAAAGGCGGCCTGGCAGGTAGCAATGTTATGAATGCAAAAGGACCAATGATGTTGGATCGAAATTTCCAAGCGGGATTTAGAATCAGGCTTCATCAAAAAGATTTAAGAAACGTTTTGCAAACAGCTCAAGATTTAAATGTACCTTTGCCGGTAACTGCACTAGTCCAGCAAATATTAGGTACTTTAGTCAACGAAGGTCATGAAGAGCTTGATCACTCAGGAATTCTGAAATTTGTTGAAGGGCTATCAAAGATAGAAGTCAAAAAGCAGAGTTAACTGTATCTTTGTTTTCTCCATTCAAGAGCGGCTTTCAAACCGTCTTCATTACGGATTTGGTTGTACTGCTCTTGCTCTGGGGTCATAGTCGTGGTGAAGTGAGTCATTAGTTCGATATTATGATTAATTGTGTTCAGGAACCCCATTCCTTCTAAGGCACGATTAACTGCTAATTTACTCATTTTCACTCCAACTTGAGGAAGCTTGCAGATTTTTTCGGCAATTCGTTCACACGCTTCCATTAGCTCATCATGTGGTACTACGCTTCCAACTAGTCCCATTTTTTCTGCTTCATAAGCGTCAAACATATCGCCTGTTAGTAGCATTTCTTTTGCTTTGGCTAAGTTCACACTATAAGGAGTGATTAGTAGAGGCGGCCCGATGCCTGACCTGATTTCGGGTTCGCCTAATACAGCATGTTCTGATGCTACTTTGATATCGCAGATTTGAACTAACTCGCAAGCGCCAGCCAATGCGTAACCGTTCACAGCAGCAATGACTGGTTTACTTAAGTTCCAGATTTTCAAGAATGTATTGACGTAACCTTGGACAATGGGTCGCCATTCATCTGCATCCATATCTTGTGTTTCTCTGCTGCCAATATTCAGGTCGAAGCCAGCAGAAAAGGCTTTCCCTGCTCCGGTAATAATTGCTACGCGTATGTTCTTGTTCTTCTCTATTGAATCGAGAGCCTCATTCAGGCTGGCCATTAGTGTGGAATTTAATGCGTTGAGTTTCCGTGGCCTATTAAGAGTCAAATACGCCACTCCTTTTTTAGTTGTGAATTCTAATCCGGGTAATTCCATGACTGTTTGATTATCCCTCGTCGATAGTAATAGTTTCGATTATGATCGCATCTGTGGGCCTATTAGATTGATCACCAGACGCAACAGATATCTCGTCAGCTAATTCCTGTCCTTCTACTACATACCCAAAAATGGTGTGATTGTAATTAAGATGTGGTGTGGGAGCTACCGTAATAAAGAATTGGCTTCCATTTGTGCTGGGCCCAGAATTGGCCATTGCTAGGATTCCTGTTCTATCAAAGGTAGTATTTTGCTCAATTTCATCTTTAAATTTATATCCGGGACCTGAGGTTCCTGTTCCTGTAGGATCACCTCCTTGAATCATGAAGTCTGGTATCACACGATGGAAGATTAACCCGTCGTAGAAACCTTCTTCTGCTAAGAATTTAAAGCTGCTCACAGTTAGCGGAGCTACACTAGGGAGTAACTCTATTTTAATGTCTCCCACAGGGTGGCCTTCGAACGATTCACCTGTTGAGTTAGTAACTTTTATAGTTGCATAGTAAGTTTTAGCAGGATCTACAGATATAGGGGGGACACAGGAGTATTGAGGTATGATCTGGCCCATCCATTCGGTTTCGGATTTTACGGGTTCCAAGCATTCTTCTTCGACAGTTGGCTCAGGCACAGGAGTGCTTGTTGGTATTTGTAAGGCTTCAGAGGCTTCAGGAGTAGCTGACGCAAGCTCATCTACATCTATTTGACATCCTAGTAGGAAGGAAACACTTAGAATACTTAAGAGAATAGATAGTTGTAAGGTTTTCCGTATTCGCATTGATATGATCCTTTGGTTTTAATAAGGTCGAGTAGCTTTTGCCAATTCTTTCAATTTCTCAACCGAGAAATTGTCGGATTGGCATAATTCAATATTTAACGCTTCGTAGTCTGCGATTGTTTTTACCATGTCAGGAATTTGGTCGGCGATATCGAAAGGTATATTGGTTACTCCATGCTTGTCGCCATGCATCAAGTCTCCGGGGTGTACAGTAAGGCCTCCAACCGTAACTGGTTTGCCTACATCTACCAAATGGACATATCCATGTGAAGGAGCGACATTAGGTGAAAAAAGCTGGAACCCTAATGGTCTTACTTCATCTAAATCTCTAACAGTCCCGTTTGTGGCCACTCCGACGCACCCTAATGCTTTATGAATGTTTGAGTTATTTTCTCCCCAATAGGCTCCAAATGCTGGATCATCAATATCTTGAATTACGACAAAACGTGGCGCAGGAACTGTCATTATGAAATCCCACCAGTCGTCTCTTGAAGCTTGAGGCCCATGAGGGCTCTTCGCACTTATCATAGCGGTTACGGCATATCCAGCTACCGCCGGAAGATCGGGTAATTGGCTGCGAATGTCAGCACTCATAAACCCTTCGGTTCTAGGTCTGACATCAAATCCTTCAATAGCATTACAAATGCTAGGGGTATCTATTTTGGTAAGTGCTTCTAAAATATTAGCGTCGATAGTCTTGTACAATTGATGACCTCACAGAATTAAATATAGAATTGCGGTTTGTTCTAATCCAAGCCAGATTCAATTATAGATTTTCTTGAGTAACTGCACAACTAGTGCTAAAAAACATCGATTTTCGTAAAGAATTGGTACTTTTGCGTTTTTTTGAGCTGTTTTATGTGTTTGTTATGTCTTCTCAGTGTTAAAATCAAGTTGTATTCGGTATCTAGTGATGCTTGGATCATTAGTGAACTTATTTATTATTATTATATTTTTAAGCTTCCTAGATATGATACGTTTATATTTTTATATTCGAGGTACTATCACAAATGGATCATATAAAGGAATTTCTGCAACATTTAGTTGTAGAGAAGAACTTTTCCCAAAATACATTGGATGCTTATAAAAGTGACTTAGCTCAATTTCACGGATTTATATCAGACAAGATCGTGGATGTTGCGGAATCAGCAAATAAGTACTCTCAAATTGACACTCAACTATTAAATGACTATATGGTGTATTTGCAAGAAAATCGGGGCTATGCAAATACTACTACTGCTCGGAAAATAGCTTCTGTTAAAAGTTTCTTTTCATTTTTGATGTTAACCGGGGAAATAGTGCAGGATCCATCTAGTTCGATAGGATCCCCTAGAATAGGTCGAGCACTGCCTAAATATCTATCAGAAGAAGACATGGTCAAATTATTGGAGGAAGCTGCTAAAGCCGGTACTCCAGAATCGATCCGTGATACGAATATTCTTGAATTGCTGTATGCCACTGGATTAAGGGTAACAGAATTGGTTTCGCTTAATGTTTCGGATGTTGATTTCACTGAAATGTATATTCGATGTTGGGGGAAAGGAAACAAAGAACGAATCGTTTATTTGCATGAAAAAGCTGTTGACAGTTTGAAGGCTTATGTGGAAGGAGCCCGGAGAACATTACTTGGTATGAAGAGTA
Organism: uncultured Dehalococcoidia bacterium; assembly: GCA_964343075.1. GTDB lineage: Bacteria > Chloroflexota > Dehalococcoidia > Lucifugimonadales > UBA3495 > UBA2588. The sequence goes on from CAYFGT010000022.1 coordinate 13,951, forward strand.
AAGAAACCGGGTTGTTCGTGAGCCACAGAGGGGAACGATTGACCAGACAATGGGTATGGAACATCCTCAAGAATTACAGCAAAAAGGCTGGGATTGAAGAAGATATCACCCCTCATACTCTAAGGCATAGTTTTGCAACTCACCTATTGCAAAATGGAGCACCTCTTAGGCATGTTCAAGAATTGTTGGGTCATTCAAGCATATCTACTACACAGATATATACTCATCTGACTAATAAACATCTTAGAAGGGAATATCAAAAGAGCCATCCTAGGGCATAACAATCTGATTTTTGATTAGATTTGGTGTAAAATGTACATAACATAAAGTATCTGGGAGATGTGGTATGCCTGCTAAGGGTAAACGAGTTGCCGCTAGGCAATCACAAATAAATAGGCGAAAAAAGAGACAACCAAGAAAATTAGCAGTTGGGCAGACAACTGTTGGTGAATCAGTTGTCGCTACCGAACAGGTTGCAGAAGAAGCTCAGCCTGCTAGAGCGAGAGCTCCTAGAGCTACAGGAAGAATATCAACAACAGGACCGAGCGCTTATAACTATTTGGGCTCTGAACTACTCAGAATAGGATTATTCAGCGTACCTATCCTAATTATGCTTGGAGTTCTAGCCTGGTACTTGTGACGCAATTGTCATGAGCATTACGAACATCGAACAAAGACTTCATGCCATACCTGATTCTCCAGGTATTTATATCATGAAAGATGCACAAGATAATGTTTTATATGTTGGGAAAGCTAACGTTTTAAAGAATCGGGTTCGTTCCTATTTCCAAGCTTCTGCGAATCATCAGCCCAAAACTACAAGAATGGTTGCAAGAGTAGAAGACTTTGAGTTTGTAGTCACCAATACCGAAGCTGAAGCTTTGATTTTAGAAAACACATTTATAAAGAAACACAAGCCTCCTTATAACGTTCGTTTAAAAGATGACAAAACTTATCCATATCTAAAAATAGATTTGCACGAAGAATTCCCGAGAGTGTATTTGACTCGCAGGATTATAGATGATGGCTCACGGTATTTCGGCCCATTTGCCACTGTGGGCGCATTACGCAAGACAATGGATCTAATTAAAAAACTATTTCCTTATCGGTCTTGTACTAAGAACATAACAGGAAGGGACGCAAAACCATGCCTTGAATACCACATCAACAGATGCGTGGCACCGTGCACCGGATATGCTTCCAAGTCAGATTATGATGAAGTAATTAGGCAAGTCATATTATTTTTGGAAGGGAAAACTGATACGGTAGAAAAGAACCTAAAAACACAACTGACCGATGCAGCTGAAGATTTGAATTTTGAGAGAGCTGCCGTTTTAAGAGATCAATTGCAGGCGATTCAAAAAGTGAGTGAAGAACAAGACTTAAAGGTTGCCTCCCTAGTTTCCGAAGATTCGGATGTAATCGCTGTAGAAATTGGGGAATCAGAAGCTTGGGTGGAAATTTTCTTTGTTCGTACTGGTAAATTGATTGGGCGAGATAATTTTTTCATGCAAGGCACTAAAGATACCGACAGAAATTTTGTTATTACTCAATTTATCAAGCAGTTTTATGAGACGGCTTCTGTTATACCTCCTACCATACTGGTAGAGGCTGAACCTCTAGAAAAAGATTTGATTCAGTTATGGCTTACAGAAAAACGAGGGAAGAAGGTGACAATCTCTGTTCCTATGCGAGGCCACAAACGAAAAATATTAGAAGTGGCATCTAACAATGCACAACAAGGGCTAACCCAGCATAAAGTTAAATGGGTTACAGATTCAGACGCTGTTTACAAAGCGACTGAAGATTTGCAAGAGTATTTAGGTCTACCCGAATTTCCAGCAAGAATAGAATGCTATGACGTCTCCCATATACAAGGAAGTAATACAGTGGGAAGTATGGTTGTGTTTGAATCTGGGGTTCCTAGACCTAAAAAATATAGACGATTTAAAATCAAGACTGTTGAAGGAGTGGATGACTTTGAGAGTATGCGCGAAATGGTTTCGCGTCGTTTTTCGAGACTTGGTCCCATTGATGCAGACAATTTAGATTCTGGTAAAAGTAGGGCTAGTAACTGGGAAGAAAGGCCACAGTTAGTGCTCATAGACGGAGGCAAAGGTCAATTGTCTGCAGTTCTAGAAGTGATGCTTCATTTAGGCCTTCAAGATATCCCGATAGCATCTTTGGCTAAGGAAAATGAATGGGTTTTTACTCCTGACAGCCAAGAACCGATCATCCTTCCAAGAAATTCTGAGTCATTGTTCTTGTTACAACGACTTAGAGACGAAGCTCACCGGTTCGCGATCACCTACCATAGAAATTTACGAAGTAAATCTGCATTGAAGTCTCCGATTGATATGGTGACGGGAGTAGGTCCGAAACGTAAACGAATGTTAATTAGACAATTTGGATCTGTGCAAGGGATCAAAAACGCAGAAATTGATGATATTGCTGCAGTTCCAGGAATGACCAGGGCATTGGCAGTCCGAATAAAAGAAGTTTTATAGAAGAGAGATAATCATGGAAATCATAGAACAAGCTCCTAAGAGAGCAATAGTAGTTACACCTCATCCAGATGATTGTGAAGGAGGTTGTGGTGGTACCATGGCCAAATGGATTGATTCTAGTAATACGGATATAGTAGTGATTCTTTGTACCAAAGGTGACAAAGGAACGGGAGATCGATCTTTAACGCCTGAGAAACTTACCGCGATACGAGAAATAGAACAACAGAATGCTTCTGATTCTC
>CAYFGT010000023.1:0-16450 GCA_964343075.1 uncultured Dehalococcoidia bacterium
CAGCTGAAGATGCGCCGTCATCGCAAGAAGGTTTTTCAAGAGCGTTAATACGCATGACCATTTTTTGAACTGTTTGTGCTGCTATTTTTGCGCTGACTGGATCGTAAATCCCACAAGGGATATCGCAGTGAGCTTCTGCGGTATGGGTTTTTACCAATTTTGAAAAATTTATCATCTAATCTCCTAAATACCTGTGGATTGTATAGTTTATATACTCAAAGGTTACTAAAAAGGAGTATCTAGCGCAAGGGCTATTCAAGTGGTAGCCAGTGTGATTGTAGGGATGAATAGCTCTGTTTATAATGTACTCTAGTAAAACAGGAAAACACTGAGGAGCGATATCGAAATGATGCGAACTGATTGGAAATCTTTGAAGCATAAAAGTAAGGAGATCACCGAAGGCCCTGACAGAGCTCCGGCGAGAGCTATGCTAAGGGCTATGGGATTAGATGATGATGATTTAGATAAGCCGTTTATTGGAGTTGCTAATTTAGCTAGTGACGTTACACCTTGTAATGTTCATTTAGGTAAATTTACTCAAGCTGCTAAACGGGGTGTGAAAAATGGGAATGGTACACCATTTGAATTTGGAACCATTACCGTTAGTGATGGCATCTCAATGGGAACAGAAGGTATGAAAGCCTCTTTGGTCAGTAGAGAAGTAATAGCAGATTCAATTGAAGTCGTAACTTTCGGAGAACGAATGGACGGTCTTATCACTGTAGCGGGATGTGACAAGAACATGCCTGGATGTATGATGGCAATTGCCAGATTAAATATCCCTTCCATATTTATATATGGAGGATCTATAATGCCCGGTCAGTTTCAAGACAGAGACGTGAATATTCAAGATGTATTCGAGGCGGTAGGTGCATTCAGTAAAGGATCGATATCAGCTGAAGAACTATATGAACTTGAATGTAATGCATGCCCCGGAGAAGGCTCATGTGCAGGATTATTTACTGCCAATACGATGTCTACTGCAATAGAAATACTTGGTCTATCTTTGCCTGGTGACGCTTCTATACCCGCTATTAATCCTAGTAAAGTAGCACAGTGTGAAAAAGCGGGAGAAGTTTTAATGCAGTCTATGGCCAGTGGCATCACACCAAGGGACATATTGACCAGAGAAGCTTTTTTGAATGCTATAACTGTCGTAGTGTCTATGGGAGGTTCAACAAACTCTGTGCTGCATTTGATGGCTATAGCTAGAGAAGCTGAAGTAGAGTTGTCTTTGGATGATTTTGATCGGTTAAGTAGGAATACTCCTTATATTGCCGATATGAAACCAGGTGGTAGGTATGTTATGGCAGATCTTGATAGATATGGTGGAGTTGCCGTGGTTGGTAAACGGCTTTTGGACGCAGGTTTATTAAACGGAGATACTCTAGCTATTAATGGGAAGACGCTTGCTGAGAACTTAAACTCTATCAAGACAATTGAAGATCAACCGATAATTTCGTCGGTGTCTTCTCCAAGAAGTGAAACAGGAGGATTGGCGATATTGTATGGTAATCTTGCCCCTGAAGGTGCTGTAATTAAAGTTGCGGGACATCAAGAAAAAGTGTATCAAGGTCCAGCTAGAGTGTTTAATCAAGAAGAAGAGGCATTTGCTGCTATACAGTCTAGTTCGATTGTCCCAGGGGATATTGTTGTGATTCGGTATGAAGGTCCTAAAGGAGGACCAGGAATGAGAGAAATGTTGGCGGTGACAGCAGCATTAATAGGGCAAGGCTTAGGTGATGATGTTGCATTAATAACAGATGGGCGATTTTCTGGTGCTAGTCACGGTCCTATGGTAGGCCATGTAGCTCCAGAAGCGGCTACTGGTGGTCCGATAGGTTTATTGGAAGAAGGAGATATTATTACGCTCGATATTCCTAACAGGCAATTAAATGTGGATTTAACCGATAAACAGTTATCTAAGAGAAAAGATAACTGGAAACCTATGGAAAGTAAGTATAAAACCGGAGTCCTTGCTAAATATGCTAAATTAGTTTCCTCAGCTTCCGAAGGAGCAGTTACTCGTTAATTGGCTGAACATTCAAGTCCTGTGTCAATCTATGAACAAAAAGGTTTGTTATCTGTGTTTTTGAACAAACCTGAGAAACGTAATGCATTGGATAAATCAATGGTTGAAGATTTATCCAATGCATTGGATAAGGCTATGTCGCCAAGTGTTAGAGCTGTGGCGTTATATGGTAGTGGGAATAGTTTTTGTGCGGGAGCTGACCTAACCGAATTTTATGAATTACTTAATGAAGATCCAGATGTGCTTGCAGAATATATTTTAGAATTGGCAACGTTACTGCACACTCAAGTAATTGAAAAAATATACTTGTTGAACAAACCGGTCATAGCTTGTATAAATGGAGTTGCTGCAGGGGCAGGAATGAGCCTCAGTTTGGCTTGTGATCTAAGACTATGTTCACAATCTTCAAGATTTGTGATGGCGTATAGTCAAATAGGATGTACAGCGGATGGAGGATCTACGTATTTTCTTCCGAGGTTAGTTGGCCTTGGGAAAGCTAAAGAATTATATTTGATGAACTCACCGATAAGCGCGGATTATGCTCACGAAATTGGATTGGTTAATCAAGTAGTTCCAGATTCGGCTTTTGACCGTCACTCTCTTGAACTTGGACTGCGACTAGCTGAGTCTGCAACTAAAGCAATTGGATCAACTAAGCAATTGTTCAATCAAGAAGCTAGGAATGAACTGCATCAGCATCTGATCGATGAAGCATACGCCATTTGTGACGCTAGCAGAACCAATGATTTCCGTAATGGTGTTAGGGCGTTCGTAGAAAAAAAGAAGCCTTGGTTTCAAGGTACATAACCGGATCATACAGTCTAATGAATACATCGATTCAACAATTAGTACACTTGATAGATTCATGTATACGTGTAGTCACTTTATTAATGGTATTCCTGTTACCAGTCGCATTTATTTCGAATGATGCGGTTCTATGTAGCGAGGTTGCTTGCGGTCATTATTTACCGAAGATACTGATTTTAAGAATAGGAGCGTCTTTCACTGCTATTTTGCTATTGATAAAGTTATGTTTGCGAGCTCAGTATGGCGAACTGGTATGGCAACCATATAGGAACGTAATGACAATGATACGTTCTTACCCGTTCGTAGTTGTTTTGGTCTGTTTGATTATTGGAACTGCGATAAGTAGTGTATTGTCAGTGTCTGTCGATTCCAGTGTTTGGGGTCGAGTCCCTATGTCTGACGGGACATCTATGTACAACATATTGTCCATGGTCGTAATAGGCATTGGTGTGGCAATGACAATTAACTCTCCTGTAAGAATAAATCAGTTCGTGATGGTGATGGTATTGTCGGGTGTATTAGTGGCAGTTGTAGGGCTTGCACAATTTTATCTTGTACCTGGGGATGGATTGAGTGTAAAAAGAATTAACTCTACTTTGCCAAATCCGTTGCAAGCGGGCTCTTATTTTGTTTTCAGTATAGGTTTCTCAGTAATATTTATGCATAAGTTGATGACACATCTAGATGCAGCGATGTATTACGTATCATCTACAGGTTTGTTACTGGTGCAAGTAATGGCATTAGCCTTGACTCAGAGTCGGGGCCCAATAATTGTTACATTCGTCATGTTGTTCTTTTTGACTGCCATGCTATGGTATTTTTCTATCAGAAAATACGTGTTTAGAATCGCTATTCCTGTGATTGCTTCAGTTGCTATATCAATAGTTATATTGTCTCTTTCAACGGGCGGTATCGATTCTAAAATTGATGTTATAAGTGAAGGATCTGGGTCAGTAGTTTCAACTTTACAAGGTAGGTTTCAGTCATCTGTAGATACCCCATCTTCTGGCGGCATACAATCAAGATTGGGGATTTGGTCAGATTCATTTAGTCTATTGTTTGAGCCTGATCAACATCAAGCTCTAGGGGAATCTTATCCTTTAGCCAGAATAATATGGGGATTTGGGCCTGGAACTTTTGCCCCGATGAGTGGCATATCAACGACTCCAAATGCTGATGGATCAGTTAACAAATATTTATATGCTCATAATGTACTTGTCCAATGGGTTGTTGAATTAGGTGTATGGGGCATGTCCTTAAACATCTTGCTGTTCCTAACTGTGGGGTTAACTTTTACTAAGTTCATCAGTGGTTCAAATCCGGTATCTTCGTTTCATAAACTGATGGCAACAGGTTTGTTTATTTTGCTCATATTCCATTTGTTAGATCAAATGGTTAATGTTACGTCGATTGTTGACTCTGCATACAGGTGGCTCGTGTTTGGATTGATGTTCCACATAATGTATGGTTTATCTAATTCCGATAATGACAACTTTCAAATATTGCAAATGGGTCGAGAAAGTCGAATATTAAGGATTAGTATTCAATCACTTGGTGTAACATTGATCGGTTTAATAATAATCGTTCTGTGGTTTAAGAGTATCAATTATTCCGTAGCTGCTATTTATGCGAGTGATGCACAACAGTCATTCGCTTCCAACAACTTCTTGGAAGCGAATAATAAAATAGATAGTGCTATTCGGTTTGGTCCAAGTAACTATTCATATTACAACTGGAAATCAGAAATACTAGAAGGATCTCTTGTTGCGAGTCCTTTTGATCTAGCTTGCTCTATAGAGAGTTCAAATTATCGTCAATGTATCGCTCAGAAATTGTTAGCTAGTGATATGAAAGGTGCAGAGGTTCGGCCGTTAGAATTGACTCCCACCGTAGAAGCGGCTAATTCGGCTCTTAAGGCAATATCATTTGGTTTGGATAATCGCGATGAATTTATTAGATATGCTAATCGAGCACAATTGATTGCGCCCGGTGATTGGGAGTTGAAAAATTGGCTGGGGATGGCTTATATGAATTTGGGAATGTTACAAGAAGCTGATCATCTCTTATCTTTGTCATATGATATAACACAAGGTTCTTCTAGTTCTTCGCAAGGATTACTATTGCAAGGTTTGCTCCGTCAAGAACTTGGTCTTATTGGGGATGCCTCTGATTACTATACTAAGGTTATCGATTTGGCTGCAGATTCTGATATGGCTGCGCAGGCATACAACAATAGAGGTATGATCTTCCGGCAAACTCAACAGTATGAAAAGGCCTTATATGACTTTACTGAATCTTTAGGATTAGTTGGAGAATCTGCAGAAGTACATAATAATTTAGGCGGTTTGTATTTGGATAATAATCGTATGTCTGAAGCATTGACTTCATTTAGCAGAGCAATATATGTGAATAATAATTATGCTCCCGCCTATTATAATCGGGCATTGGTATTCGCGAGTATGGGAAATGCGACTAAATCGTTCGAAGATGCATATCGTGCTGGAGAATTGGGTATGGATGTCGATGGATTGCTCATAGAGCTAGAAAATATGATTGAAGCTTATAGAGCAGTGAACTTGGAGGCTGATAAATAGCTTTATAGGTAAGCTATTGTCACGGCATCACTAGAAAAAGTTGGCCGAGGTTCAAATCTATACACTAGGTCATGCTTAGATAAAAAAGTTCTTACTGTTTGTCGTAAGGTCCCTGTTCCGTCTCCATGTATGATTTTGAGTTGTTTAACGTCACTTCTAAAATTGTCGTGGATGATTTGATCTAGAAGTTCGAGTGCTTCATGCGCTCGGTAACCGTGTAGGTCTACTTCCTCTACTGGTTTAGGCTTAGTCGTTTGATATATTTTAGGAGTATTAGCGTATGAGGGAGATTCGATAATCTGGAGGATTTGATTGATATGTACCTTTGTTTTAATTGCTCCCACTGCTACTTCAATGACATTGTATTTGTCTGGAACAGTTAGAACTGTTCCTCTAGTATTGAAGCCGTTTATTTTAATGATCTGATCTGGACTGATATCGTCACTACTATATTTGCTCGGTATGTCTATGGGAGCCCATCTTGGAGAGTTCACCATATTGATTACGTCATTAATTTCTTTCTTATGTTTAGAGTATTGATCTAAATTAATTGTATGTTCTTGTTGGAACTGATGTTCGATGTCCGCCAGCAATTGCAAGCTTTTCTCTTCTATTTCAGCTTTTGTCTTGTTTATTAATGAGATCTTAATATCGTCTACTGAATCCAACGATTCTTGCAATTCATCTTTTAATATGTCTGATTCGTCTTTATTGACCTGTATAGATGATTTGAGATCTTCAATTTCCGACATCTTTACAGTAAGGTCCTGTAGTATCACATGTACTTCTTTGTACTCTTTAGACAGGAAAGAGTATGCATCGTCTATTATCGATTCTGGTAAACCAGAGTTTTTGGCAATTGTTAGACCTAGAGATTTGCCGGGGATTCCTATTTGGATTTCATAAGTTGGGGATAAACTAATGGGATCAAATCTAAGACTTGCGTTCGTCATACCTTTTTGCATGTGGATGAAATTGCATATTTCACTTAGATGTGTTGTTGCGAACACCATTATTTCGTTATTATTAAAATAATTCAGGAGTGATTTTGCTATAGCGCTCCCTTCTTCGGGATCGGTATTTGATCCTAGTTCATCTAATAAGACTATGGATCCTGAATTACTTTCATCAACCATTTCTTTTATTTTCTGCATTTGACCAGTGAAGCTTGAAAGTGATTGGTTCATGTTTTGAGAATCACCTATATCTGCATGGATTGTAGTTATGAAAGGTATATTGAAAGTTTCTGCTGGTACATGGAGTCCTGATTTTGCCATTAGGCACAGAAGCCCGATTGTTTTAATTGTTAAAGTTTTTCCTCCGGAATTTGGTCCCGTGATCAATAAAACATTGGTTGAATGATCAATTGTTAATCCGATCGGTACGGCTTTGTCTGCTAATAAAGGATGTCTCATCTTAGCAAGGTCAAATTTGTGATCACTAGCTGAATCCGTTGTAAATATGGGACAGCAAGCATCATGCTGGATCGCTAAATGTCCTTTCGCAAATGCGAAGTCTATTTGAGCAAATGTGTCTATACTATGTTGTAGTGTATTTTTGAGGTTACTGAGAGATGACGAGAGTTTGCGTAAAATATTTGTTTCTTCTCGATCAATGCTAAGTTGCACTTCAATAACAGCGTTACCGAGGTCCACTACGTTAATTGGTTCTATAAAGACAGTAGCTCCACTATCGGATACGTCGTGTACAATACCATCTGCTGCATATTTGTATTCACTTTTAATCAACAGTACCGATCGGTGATTTCGCTCAGCGATCAGAGGTTCTTGAACAATTCCGTGCGCTGAAAGTTTATCTAGCTCTATCTCCATTTTGGAGTGCAACTCATTTTTAAGCCTTATCAAGTCTCTACGTAACGCACCAAGGATAGGGCTTGCACTGTCTAGAATTTCAGAATTTCTATCTATGGATGAATCTATAAGAATTTTGATACTTTCTAAATCTGGCAATGATTGGACCATGCTCTTCATGTTGGGAAAGTGATCCGGCGGCATATTGTTCCGGGTCTGTATGATGAGGTGGGCGAAGTCAGAGAAAAACTTGAGTTGGGAAGCAGTTAGGATATTATCTAAATTGATTAGGTGTACTTTGTCTATTGAGTCAACATCAACATGGCCCGGTATATTAATGTTGTGATGAATGAGGTCAATCGCTTCTGTTGTGATATTAAGAGCAATTCTTGTATCTCCCAAGTCCTCAAAAGGTTTGAGATTGAAGGATATTTGTTTGGCGAGTTCGGTTTTACAAAACCGTGATAGGTCTTGTTTCAAGACATCAAAGTCTAGTATTTCCGTTGTATGTGAATCAAATCTCATATGATTACTGTTATTGTTTATTTTACGGCTACAAAATATTTGGTAATCTAACATCAGAGATTATATATTACTACCAGTTTATTAATCTAATACATGTAACGACATTTCGAATAAAAAAATGTTTAGGATGACTTCATGAATGATGTGAGTATTAAGGATATCAAGCAACAATTTGAGATGTCTCACGAGGCACTGATCAAAAGTTTGATAGGGATCAGTGCTTCAGAAGCTTTTGAGGGTTCAGAATGGTCAGTTTCAGATGTACTGATGCATTTGGATTTGTCTAAATTTATAGACGCGTTACAAGACATACACGAAGGTAAGGTTAATCAATTTCCTTCTTATGGAACATTAGAATCTGCAATTGAAAAATATGTTGAGGTAATAAACGAGAATTATTTAAGACTTATGGTCATCTTGGAAGACTTGGATGAAAATCTTTTGGATAATCAAGTTACTGAGTATAATCCCGAAAATGATTATCCGGCCTTGTCTCTAAGGGATCTCCTCGATCGGATGTCTAGGCATGAATTAACTCATGCAAAACAAATTGATGAGATTATCTCTAAATTGCGGACCAAACCATAGCTATCATTAACTTGCCTTTTGTTGTTCATTTGTTAAACTAGCGCATATCTAGATAAAAGCTGAGGAAGGTCTGTTATGTTATATGAAGTTAGAAGTTATATTTTGAAAGCTGGGGCAACCCCTCATTTCGAAGAAGAATTTGAAAAAGCATTACCCGAACGAGAAAAATTTTCTAAGCTAGGAGCTTTTTGGCATACTGAAATTGGCCCGTTGAATCAAGTGATACATGTTTGGCCGTACAAAGATATAGAAGAAAGGAGCCGGATAAGAGCCGAGGCAGTCGAGGCAGGTGTGTGGCCTCCAAAAGTCGAACCAGGCACTATCATTAATATGCAATCCGAGATATTTATCCCAGCGCCTTTTATGAGACCGTTAGGAGGTGACCAAGCGCTAGGGAATGTTTATGAAATGCGTACCTACACTTATCAGCCAGGCGCTATGCCTGAAGTGGTGAAACGTTGGGGAGAACGGATAGAAGAACGAGAAAAAGCGTCTCCACTTGTTGCAGGAATGTATAGTGATATTGGTGGCCTAAATAAATGGGTTCATATATGGGCTTATGAAGATTTGAACCATAGAGCTGAAGTTAGGTCTAATAGAGGTGAGAACTGGCCTCCTCCAACTAGAGAGTTCATAATTTCTCAAGAAAATAAGATTATGATCCCCTCTAGTTTTTCTCCTATGCATTGATGCATGTGGGTAATTAGAGACCACGTTGACAGATTAATTAAGTGAGGTTGTGATGGAAATTGGTATAACAATGTTTGTTACTCAATCGTCTATTCATGTATCGGATCTTGCTAGGCATTGTGAGGACTTTGGATTTGAATCTTTGTGGTTACCCGAACATTCAGTAATTCCTGTGCATACGACCAGTCCTTGGGGTGGAGCTACTGACGGTATAATACCCGATTGGTACTACGAATGCACCGATCCGTTTGTGAGCTTAGCTCATGCATCAGCTGTTACAGAAAATCTAAAACTAGGTACCGGGATATGCTTGGTTCCAGAAAGGAATCCAATTGTTTTGGCGAAAGAGATCGCTACATTAGATCATTATTCTAATGGTAGATTCTTGTTTGGAATAGGATCAGGCTGGCTGAAAGAAGAAACTGAATTATTTGGCGTCAAGTTTTCTGACAGAGTTGATGTAATGTATGAATCAATACAAGCTATGAAACAATTATGGACCCAGGAAGAATCTGAATATAATGGACAGTTTATCAATTTCCCTCCAGTGATTTCTCGCCCCAAACCAGTTCAAAAACCTCATCCTCCGATATTTGTAGGAGGGAAAGCTAAAAAAGTATTCGAGCGTGTCGTTGCATGGGGCAATGGATGGATGCCTAACAGAATATCTCCAGAAGAAGTGAAGGTTGGAAGGCAAGAAATTGATCGTTTGGCAGTAGAGAACTCAAAAGATCCAAAGGATTTTTCTGTGTCTGTTTTTGGGCAACCGCCGGATACAGAATTATTGAAAGCTTTTGAAGAAGCTGGAGCTGATCGTGTGATGATTAGATTTCAAGGCAATTCAGATGCGGAAGTATTGCGCGCACTTGATCAAATAGCGACGGACATACTTACTTAAATAATGCCTAACGAGAATGAATCATCTGCACTCTATGATAGTTTGCTGGCAGCGAACTCTCGTTTTTATGAGTCGTTCGGCGCACTGGATATAGAGTCTATGTCGATGATTTGGTCGAATGATGATAGCGCATTGTGCATACATCCTGGTTGGGAGCCTATATTTACCTGGGAAAGAATTAAGGATAGCTGGGAAGGTATTTTTAGAACATCGTCTTTGATGATGTTTCAGATTGATGTTATTAAGAGTTTCACTAACAATGATACTGGTACGGTGGTTTGTAAAGAAAATATCAGTAGTGTAGTTGACGGTAGAGCTACTAATTTCTCGATACTTTCAGTTAACACATTTTGGTTGGAAGCTGGTCACTGGAAACTTATATATCACCATGGTTCTCCTGTTTAATTTCTTAAGCTATGATGTGATTAATAAAGTTTCTATATTCACGTAAAAAACCGACAGGATTGTCACCTTGCACAAGGTGACCTGCATTCTCTACTGTTGTTATCGTACAATCTTGTATAGTGTTCCGCATTTTTTCCATGGTGTCTTCGTTAAAAACATCACTGTTGTTTCCTCGAATTATGAGAGTAGGGCAACTGATTTGTTTTATCATTTCCCACAACATTGAAGATGGGATTGTCTGAGATTGATACTCAGGATGCCTCATGACTTTGTCATATTTCCAGGACCATTTGCCATCCTGTCGTTCTCGGATGTTGTATTTTAATGACCCAAGTACTTGTTCCATGGGCCTACCTGTATAACTTTGTATACGGTCTGCGAATTCTTCGAAGCTATCTAATTCGTCAGGGAGTGATTTAAACTGTTGCATTCTCCTTCTGCCAATGGATTCAGTGTCGGGACCTGTATCAACAATAGTTAAGGATGCTAATTTGTCAGAATTTTCTGAAGCCCATGCGTAGCTATTGCGTCCTCCCATAGAATGACCTACTAGATGGAATTGATTGAGTGATAAGCTGGAAACTATGGCGTCAATATCTTTCACTTGCTCCTGTGTCGAGTAATCCTGATCTATAGACCAATCGGAATCACCGTGTCCTCGTTGGTCCAAAGCTATTACATGGAATTTTTCAGATAAAGGCAGACTGATAAAATCCCAACTATGTGCCTGCTGGGCATTACCATGCAGCATTAAAATAGTTGGACGATTAGGATCGCCCCATTCCAAATAGTGGAAAGTCATGTTTCTAACCGAAATTACGCGATCATCAGGTTTATTTGGTATGGTAAAAGGAATTCCTTTTTGCTTAGCAGCTTCATATAAAGATAGACCTTGTGATTCTATTGACATATAAACCTCGTAAATGTGACTCAACTGTATCATTTACAAGAAAAAAATCAAATATCCGTAAAAGGTTTATTTTGTTCACAACTGATGCTATGATTAACCACCTGAAAATAACTTAACATTTGATACTAGGAGACATATGGCAACCCAGACAGTTACATTAGAAGCTAAAGAACGAGTAGTGTTGGGTAAAAAAGTTAAACTTTTGAGATCCGAAGGCTTAACTCCGATACACTTATATGGAGCCAAATTACAATCGTTGCCATTACAATGCGACGAAAGGTCTTTAGTAAAGGCATTGGCTGCTGCTGGTTCCAATACTCCTGTTATGCTAAACGTAGAAGGCCAAAACGAACCAGTTTTAACTTTTGCGAGAGAAATACAGTGGGATCCAGTAAGAGAAACGATACTACATGTTGATTTCATGGTAGTAGACGCAACACAGAAGATAACCGCTAGGGTTCCTGCAGCTATTACAGGAGAGGCTCCTGGAGCAAGAAGTGTTTCTGGGCAAGTCAGCTTGGCAATGAGAGAACTATTGGTTCAGGCACTACCATTGGAAATGCCGGCGGAAATTGAAATTGATGCTACCCTATTAACTGAACCTGAATCAGTTATTAGGAGAGAAGAAATATCTGTTGCTGAAGGAGTCGAACTAATTGGGGAACCGGATGTGATCATAGCTAGAATCATCATACCGCGTAGGGCTCCAGTGTTAAGTCAGATTGAAGGAACAATTGAAGAAGGGGCTGACGCAGTCACCGGAGATAACGAAAATCAAGCAGAGTCTGAGTCAGAAGATTAATCTATATAATCTGATACCCCTGTATACCGGAGAAGTAGTTGTATGTATTTGATATATATGGGGGAATCCACTAATTACGATGTTTCAGAAATTGAGAACGAGAAACGTCATCAGATTCATGCTGGATTAATACTGCATGAAAGCACATGGGTGTCACTGAACGGAGAATTGACTGCTATCTACAAAAGGCACTTTGGTTCCGACGCGGAGCAAACTCTTCCGATTATCACGTCAGATGATTTATATGAAGGCCAAAATAATTTCGCAGAATGGGATTCTGCCAGGAGAATGGCCTTAGTGCAAGACTTATTAGATGTGCTGATCCGAAAGGAAATACCACTCATAGTAGCGTCGCTGAATAATGGTACTCTAGAAAACGCGAAGAATAATTTGAACAATCCAGAAGCTTTGACCAAACCTATTGATGAAATCATTATAGAGAGATTCTTGTTAGCATTGAACATGTACATGGACGAACTACAGATGTCTACTATGGATCCAAGTCAAATTATGGAATCATCCTGGACGATTGACGACTATAGTATGTTGGTATGCAAATATGGTGGATCTGTAAAACCAGAATTCATGGCGAATTTTCTTAATAATTCTCTCAATATTCCTAATCCTTCGGTATTGGAAGACATAAGTTATGTGAGCAGAAATAACTCTCCAATTGGTCAATTAGTTGATTTATGTGCATATTTTGTTATGAGATGGTTAACTGAGCCAGAAGGTGATTATAGTTATATTGACTACATCAATGGTTTGCAGGATGGCAGAGTATTACAAGTGATTTATCCAGTTCAGTTGTAACTGGTCGAATTAGTTTACTGAAATCAACTTTCTGAGTAGGCTACACACTAAATCTACGCCAAGTACTAACAAGACGTACCATAATAATAGTAGCCCTAAATCAGAGTAATGAAAGTAACTAAAGCTTAATCTGAACTCTCTTCCTAATCCTGCAGCACTGACTAATCCAACAACCACTGTTGTCCGAATCACGACTTCCCACCTATACAAGAGATAGGTCAAGAATTGTGGTAATAATTGAGGTGCCATGGCGTATGCTAATAGTTGTACGTTTCGTCCCCCTGAGGCTTGCAGAGCTTTTACTCCTGAAGGGTCCATGTCTTCGATACATTCAGAATATAGTTTGCCAAGTACCCCCAAATTGTGTATTGATAATGCTAAAGCTGCAACCCATATACCTGGCATAAAAAACAGCATTAATATGATTGCGAGGATAAGTTCCGGGATCGCACGAGTGAACGAATATAAACTTCGGACAATTAGATACACTATTTTCCAAACAGGCCGCGAATATCCAAAGAGGGTATTATCGTGGAAATTACGTGCAGCAAACATGCATGTGGATATGGCTCCTAACGCTGAAAGGCCGATCGCACATATACTCATCAATAATGTCTCATATGCTAGATATCGGAGGCTCAACCACGTATTAAATCGTGAAGTTATAGTGATGCTTTGATCTGATCCAGACAACTTGATTATAAAATTGTATATCGAAACCATAGTGTCTACATCAAATAACCTTTGTAACGTAAATCTACTTTCATAAAATATGTAGAGCCAAGATACAATTGAAAACACAATAATTAGACTCAATGAAATACGCAAAATATTCTTATTGCTTATGTGTATCTTATTGAGTTTGTTCATGACGTTAACGCCTTCCTGACTCTACTGCTCCATAAATCAACGATCACCACCATCAATGTAAGACATAGTAACCCAGTCCAAACTTGTCCGAATTTTATGTCTAGGAGAGACAGGTGAATTTGATATCCAATGCCTTGAATACCTATGAAGCTCATTATTGCGGCTGAGCGAATTCCACACTCAAGTCTGTAAAACGTGTAGCTTGTGATGTTTGGCAAAGCCAAAGGGACCCGTCCATAAAGGATGGCCTTAGGGTAATTAGCACCATTTGTTAGTAAGGCTTTTATAGGCTGATCTGGGACATCACGTAATTGCTCTGCGTATATACGCCCCAATATACCTACATAAGGTATGGTTAATGCAAGCACTGCGACCATAGGAGATAATCCTATTACTGACACCAGGAGAAGAGCCCATACTAGCTCATGGATAGATCTAGTTACTCCAAGAAAAAATCTTAAACATATTACCGCTATACGATTGATATATTTATTATGTATGAAAATCCCTGAAGCGAGAATCCCTAGCGGTATAGCCATCAGTATTGCAAGGCTCAAGCCAGCGAATGCATATATTAAGGTCCGGATACAAGCTTCTATGCAAATCATAAGGAAAGTAAATGATAGGTCTAATTCGAAAATTGACTTAAAAAAAGTTAATAAAGTAGCAAGTCCATGAAAGCTAATTATTGAGTGTTCAGTAGAGAATATTTCAATTGTTGACCATATCAAAGCAACTATTAATATGGCGGTTAGTATCTTCTTGCTTTCGAAGAGGTCTCTGACGAGTCTCATTGGTAGAGCTCATAAAGCATAGATTCTGTGATTTCACTAGAAGGTACATCGAATTTAATCACATGTTCCTTGATTCCAATCACACGCGAACAATATTTTTGAATCAGACTGGCATTGTGTAACGTAATTAATACGCTACGATTATTAGTAACTAATTTTGATTTGATTAGTTGGAGAATATCTTCAGCTCGATTAGGATCTAATGATGCTACGGGTTCGTCTGCAAGAACTACCATAGGATTTTGTAATAATAACCGTGCTATAGAGACTCTTTGCTGTTCGCCTCCGGATAAATGCCTGGCCTTATCGTCGATTTTTTCACCGATTCCTAAATCTTCCAGAAGCATTTTTACTGTTTGTCGTTCTAACGGAAAAATAAGAGATATTAATGATTTTAATACATTCCACCTGCCTAAATTTCCGGCGAGAACATTGTTGATGACATTCAGTTCAGGTATAAGAGAGTATTGTTGGTCAATCATTCCTACTAGGGTAGCTAGGTCTTTACCGGGCTTGAACGTACTGATCTCGTGTCCTGCAATAGAAATTGAACCAGATGTAGGTTTGCTGAGGCCACTTATCATGTTTAGCAGCGTTGTCTTACCGCTGCCAGAAGCTCCAGCAATGCCTATCATCTCGCCATTGGACACTGTAAATGACACATTCTTGATAGCGATATTGTTGCCATAAAATTTACTTACGTTACGTATATCTATCAAGCTGCTATTCATGCTATTATTTGATGATCCCTAAGGTCTCAGCTGTGTCTTTTATAGCGTCGTAATTACTATTTTGACTGGGTATGAATTGTTCAGCGTTAAAGAGCTCTAGAATTTCTGGATGGTCCGCAGTATTTAATTTCAACAAAGCCTGAGTAATTTGTTTAGTGAAGCCATCACCAAACCTTTCTTCTATGTCAGATCTGACGGTCCAGTTGTAATCATAATATTCTGGAGTGGTATAGAATTCGCGTACTAATTTCGGGTCCGCTTTCCCTTCAGAGACAGCTCGATTCCATACTTTATAGTTCAACGCCCCAACATCAAAAGAACCATCTTGAACTAGTTTCCATGTGAGATCATGGGATCCTGAATAGTTTGGTAGGGCTTTGAAATCTGTGTCTGGATTTATATCATTCTCTAACATAAAGAACCTAGGCATGAGATTGCCGGAGGTAGAATTTTCACTCCCAAAAGTTAAAGTAAGATCGGATGATTGATCCTTTAAATCATTAATATCATTAATATCCAAAGAGGATTTGACAATAAATTTGCTGAGATATCTGGCATCAGATTTTCTTTGAGCTATTGCTTGAGCTCCTGGGTTTTGGATTCTTGCTTGGACTCCTGTTAACCCTCCAAAGAATGCTAAATCGAGGTCACCTTGACTAAATGCTACGACTACTGCGGAGTAGTCAATACTAGGTTTGAATTGCACATCTACATTCAATTCAGTGGATAAATAGCTAGCGAATTTTTCATAGCGTCTAGCGAGTCTTTCGGTGTCTTGGTCTGGGATGCCTCCGACGTACAAAGTTTCAACGGGTGTACTACAACCGAGTAGTATCAAACAGGTTATTAGTATTGGGACTATGGTAAGTCGCCTTATGAACTTCATCTTTGTAACTCCTAAATATTTACGAATAAAACTAATCGTTTAGGAGTGTTGTCAGGTGAATCCTGTGTAGAGTATGTGGGTTAAGTTCATGAGAGTATAGTAATAATGGGTAAATGGCATGTCAAGTTGCAAATTGGACATCAGACAGATACATGAATATAATCTACGAGCGATTCATATTTGTTATGGTTACGCTTAGATGGAGAGGTGCCGGAGTGGTTGAACGGGCTCGCCTGGAAAGCGTGTAGGGGTCGAAAGGCCTCTCGCGGGTTCGAATCCCGCCCTCTCCGCCAT
>CAYFGT010000024.1:0-14700 GCA_964343075.1 uncultured Dehalococcoidia bacterium
TCGTAACAAGGTAGCTGTACCGGAAGGTGCGGCTGGATCACCTCCTTTCAAGGGACAATTGATGAAATACTGTTAGATCAGAAATTCACAAACCCTAGGTCGGACGGCAGGGCGTACTAACCACTGGACCAGCTGGTTGAGCATTGCTCCCCTGGTTACAAGTTAGTGCAAGAAATCCCAACCGGATTAATGGCAGAACAGCCATCAAAAAAATCGGACAGTGAAGTCATAAACATCTGGCAGAGAAGCCATAAACATCATGTAAACCAGTTCAAACTGATAAATCTCTTTCTTCCACTATTTCAATTGCTAAAGTGCCTTCAAGAAACCTTTTCAGATGATTGGATACAAGTCACAAAGACGCACGTCTGATGCATCTAGTCTTATAATCAAGCCTTCGTACACTTCAAACATTGGATCTTGTTGGCCGATAGACTTATATCCAGATAAAACGCCTTTAGTAACGTCTAAATCATTGGAATGTAGAGTTAACGCTCCAATGGAATCTCCAAATTTTTCAAGATGGTTACTGACCACGCCTGGTCCAACTGCTGTCGCAATCTCCAAGTCAAAGTTATCAGTTTTGTAAACATATAATTGAGCTTCTAAATCGGCTGAATAAATAGTTTGAGAATATTGCTTACCTAGAATCTTTGACCATTGTTCACAAGATTTATTCACATTATTCACAAACAGAGTTATCGCACTTATGTGATCAATTCCATTTGAATGCTTGCGGTCTAAATCACTTCCATATCTATCTATAAATGATGATTTGTGATCGATAAAAAAAGTTTCGCTTCCTGGAGAATCTAACGGGTCTACCCCCAAATACTCCCACTCGTAAGCAACAGTCCCATCGGTATTAAACCGTCTACTATCTTTTACATCTGACGTGATTATTTCGCTTTTTGCTAATCGCTCGGACTGCTTTTCTAAATCATCATCGCCTAATGCAAACATGTATAAACCTTGTTTACGCTCCAGAAACTGTAAAAAGTCTACCCGGTTTGATTTGACTGTTTCCAAATCATTCACACCAATCAGCTCCAAATATGTTCCGTCAAACAAAATTAATCTATTAGCAGTCCCTCGGTCACGATGCACTCCTTTATCAGTCAGCTCAAACCCAATCTCTTTCATGATTCGTGCTGACTCATCTAAATCATTGGTAGCTATAAGAATATGGTCTAAAAACATTTACTTTACACCTTTCACATATATAATTTAATTCCAAATGTATTTTAAACCATATATTAGTAAAAGTTATGTTAATTAGTGACTTAGGCGAATTTGAACTTATCGAAATATTAGCCAAAGTATTAGACGATGGCCATACAAGTTGGGGTGCCGCCCAAATGCCTCATTTAAACTTAAGCGTATCGAATGGAGATGATGCTGCCGCATGGATTCCTGACACTAAATACGAAGTTTTCACTATGGATTCTTCTGTGGAAAATGTTCATTTCAAAACCGACTATAGTCGCTGGTATGACATTGGTTGGAAGGCACTCGCTTCTAACATTAGTGACATAGCAAGTATGGGTGGACAGCCTTTATATGGGTTGGTGACAATAGGGTTACCTCCAACGATTAAAGTAGATGATTTGAGAGAGATGTACCAAGGATTCTCCGACATAAGTCATCATTATGAAATGATGGTGATAGGAGGAGATATAGTCAGATCTGAAAATGTCTTTATATCTATCTCATTGATAGGGGGAACATCCAACATCCCTATTACGCGATCGGCAGCAAAGCCAGGAGACTGTATATTTCTAAGTGGGACGGTAGGCTCTTCAAAAGCAGGGTTGTTGTTACTGCAGCAACAACTCGCGCCTTATAATGCAGATCAGGAGTTCCTGATTCAGAAACACCAAAAACCCTACCCTCACATTCGGCAAGGTAAATCATTAGGCACTATTGGCAACGTCAGCGCAATGGATGTAAGCGACGGATTATTTAGCGACCTCGGTAAACTATGTGCAAGCAGTAATTGCGGAGCAATAATCCAATCTACAAGTATACCTATAGATCCTCAACTCAAATCCTGCTTCCCTGATGAAGCTATAAATATAGCACTGTCCGGAGGAGAAGATTACGTGTTACTGGGAACGGTTCATCCTGATCAAATTGACAAATTACAACAAGAAATCGAGATCTCGGTGATTGGTGAAATCGTAGGACAAGAAAATGGTATAACAGTACTGGATACATCTGGATCACCGTACAAAAATAAAGATTTCTTGGGATGGGATCATTTCATATGAACACTTACACTTTGGTTAGTACTGACACGGAATACACTCTTCAAATAGGTCAAACTATTGGTTCATGGTGCGTAGGGGAAGATTTACTTCTGTTGCACGGACCTTTTGGAGCAGGTAAAACCGTACTTACACAAGGCATAGCCCAATCATTTGGGATTTTAGGGCCTATACGTAGCCCCAGTTTCACATTAATGAGTACCTATGAAGCAAGGTTGACTCTTGCTCATTGGGATCTATTTCGGCTTGAATCGATCCATGAAGTTTGGGACTTGGGGATACTGGATCAAATTGATGAAAAAACGGTCTGTGTAATCGAGTGGGCTGAAAAAGGCAGCCAGCTCTTCCCCGAAACCGCTTTGGATATTAATATGGATTACACAGAAGATTATGAAGACCGAATAATCTCAATAGACATAGACTTAGAAAATCCAAGACACTTGGAACTAACTAAAATACTAGATAAGCTTAAGAAATAATTACATGTTTTTACTAATTGACACTTCAACCAAAAATGCAGGGATCGGCGTATATTCCACCGATACTTTGACAGGTAAAAAAACCTGGGCTTCTCAATACAACCACTCTCAAGAGTTATTTGTAGCGCTTGAGAGCATATTTGCTGAGACGCAAACAACCATGGCCGATGTAACTAGCATAGGATTAGCACTTGGACCAGGAGGATATAGTTCTGTTAGGTCTGGAGTGAGTGTGGGCAAGACCATCGCTTATGCCCAAAAAGTCCCTATATATGGCTACAACACTCATGATTTAGAAGCAACAGCGCACAAACAACCAGGAATGAAAATGTGTTCTGTAATTGAAGCTGGTAAAAGTGTATTATCTTATGCGGTATACGACCAGGATGGACAGCGTATTGGCCCCGATCAAGTATCTGACATAAATACCATAATCAGTAGTCTAGATGCAGGTACTCTGGTATGCGGAGAAGGAGTCAAAGCCTATCAAACAGAAATCGAAGAATTAGGAGGCTCAGTCGTAACATGGGAATCTCAATTTGCCAGGCTTGAGGCATTGGGCGCATTGACGCAACAACGGCATGCGCTAGGCGACGCAAATAGCCTGGAAGACATAGAACCCATCTACGCTAGGCCACCTAGTATTGGATAAATTAATATTAAAACATAAGTGAGAAATATGGAAAGAACACTAATTTTAGTCAAACCCGATGGCGTGCAAAGATCCCTAGTGGGAGCAGTGATATCAAAATTTGAAAGCCGTGGCTTAAAACTAATTGGTTTGAAAATGCAACAGCTCAGCAAAGAAACAGCCGAACAACATTATGGAGAGCACAAAGGTAAACCTTTTTACGACGGATTGGTTAGCTTCATCACATCCGGACCTCTCGTAGCTATGGCTTTCGAAGGTGAAAATTGTATAGAGATTTGCCGATCCACTATGGGAGCAACTAACCCTGTCAGTGCAGGGCCTGGAACAATCAGAGGCGATTTTGCAGTAGATATAGGACGAAACGTAGTACACGGATCCGATGGACCAGAAACCGCTGAAAGAGAATTAAGTATCTTCTTCAGTCCAGAGGAACTTGTTAATTATGAAAAGAATTCTGATGCTTGGGTCAGAGAATCCTAACAACCTGAGAGCCTCTCGACCAAATTTGCTCTAAATTGTAGTAGTCTCGCTGTTCTTCATGAAAAAGATGAACTACTACAGCACCGTAATCTAGTACAACCCATCCGGAGATCGGAACGCCTTCGCGATGCAAAAGATTACCGCCTTTTTGGTCTAATAACATCTCTAAATCATAAGATAAAGCCTCGATATGACGTGCGGAATTACAAGTCATGATAACAAAATAATCAGTGAGTATAGCTTCTTCCTGTAAATCCAATAAAACTATATTCTCAGCTAATCGGTCAGTCGCGATTTCAACTACTTCTTGTGATAAATCAAATGGCTCCAGCTCATTCACCTCGTGGCGGATATTATATCACCTCTCAGATACGGTTGAGGACTACTCAATTTAGCAATATACGTGTATAATTCGTACCTTGCGAGTGAATACTAGAGATGCACGATCTATCTTAGGAAACCGAACATAATCTTCCAAGTTAAATCGTATTAAACGGAATTATATGGATCATCTAAAAGATATAGCTAAATATGGTTTGTACGAACCATCTACAGAACATGATGCTTGCGGTGTCGGACTAGTCGCCGATATCAGTGGAGCGAAATCACATAAAATCATACAAGAAGGCCTGCAGGTACTATGCAATCTTCACCACCGAGGTGCTGCCGGCAGTGACGAATTCACTGGTGACGGAGCTGGGATCCTAATCCAAGTGCCTCATGAATTGTATGTGCAAGATGCTGCGGACAATAACTACGAGCTTCCTGAAGCAGGTCACTACGGTGTCGGAATGGCATTCCTCCCTGCTAAGAAAGACTTAGCAGAAAATGTCAAAACACTTATAAATCAAACAGTAGATAGCGCTAACATGACGTTAGTCAACTGGAGAAAAGTTCCAGTCAATGCCAAAAAAATCGGGGCAGATGCAAGAAAAGTTCAGCCTTCAATCTGGCAGTTTGTTGTAGCTAAAAATGCGATACAGATCGACACATTCGAACAACAACTATATGTGCTTAGAAAACAAATTGAATCCGCAGTAAACGCAATGGGGCTTCCTGAGGATCAGTTAGATTACTTTTACATATCCAGCCTGTCCAGCATGACTGTGGTCTATAAAGGATTATTACTGTCCGAACAAGTTGACCAATTCTATTTAGACCTCCAGAACGACGTTACAAAAAGCGCGTTAGCCCTGGTACATTCAAGATTCAGTACAAACACTCTAGGACACTGGAAACTAGCACATCCATATAGATACTTAGCGCACAATGGCGAAATAAACACAGTTCGCGGAAACATAAACTGGATGAAATCCAGAGAGCCACAATTCTCGTCCGATGTTTTAGGTGATGATGTTGGGAAAATATCGCCCGTCACAACCGAAGGAGCAAGCGATACAGCCTCGTTTGACAACGGTTTAGAATTGCTCTTGATGACCGGAAGAACCCTTGATCACTCTTTAATGATGATGATACCTGAAGCATGGGAACAAAACACCGATATGCCTCAGCATAAGAAAGATTTTTATAAGTACCACGCATCAATGATGGAACCATGGGACGGTCCTGCAATGATTGTTGCAGCAGATGGGAAAAGAATTTGTGCCGTTCTGGACAGAAATGGCCTGCGACCTTTCAGATACACTGTTACAAAGTCCGGGAAATTGGTTATGTCTTCTGAAACTGGAGTGCTGCCAATTGACCCCGCTGAAGTTGAAATCAAAGGACGACTCCAACCAGGGAGGATGTTCTTAGTGGATCTTGAAGAAGGCAGAATTATAGGCGACGAAGAAGTTAAAGAAACTCTAGCTCAAAAAAATCCATACGCCGACTGGCTTAACGAACATTCTGTAAACCTCGAAGGTGGAGTCTCCAGTGAACAAGGTAATCTAACAGGAGAACATCTGCTCAATATACAGAAAATCTACGGTTACACAGAAGAAGAAATTCGAATGCTTCTCACTCCTATGGGGAATACTGCATATGAACCAATAGGTTCAATGGGTAACGATGCTCCGCTGGCAGTATTATCTAGAGAACATCAAATACTATATAACTATTTCAAACAACTATTTGCCCAGGTTACAAATCCACCTCTTGATGCGATTCGAGAAGAATTAGTAACCTCGATTTCTGGATTCATTGGTGCCCAGAGGAATCTATTCGACGAGACCCCTGAACACTGTAACCAACTCTGGTTACAATCTCCTATTATAGACAACGATCAAACCCAAGAAATCAAAAACATGAATATCAAAGGGATTAAATCAGCCACCATAAGCATGCTTTATAACCCAAATGAATCTGATTTA
Source organism: uncultured Dehalococcoidia bacterium (assembly GCA_964343075.1). GTDB lineage: Bacteria > Chloroflexota > Dehalococcoidia > Lucifugimonadales > UBA3495 > UBA2588. The sequence goes on from CAYFGT010000024.1 coordinate 6,191, forward strand.
AAAACCGCAATCAATAACTTACGACACAAAGTTATTGATGAAGTAAAATCCGGAACCTCTATCATTGTGTTAAGTGACCGAGGTATCTCAAAAACTGAGATGCCAATTCCCACATTGTTAGCAACATCAGCTACCCATCATGGACTTATTAGTTCAGGTTTGAGAACGAAAGTAGGATTAGTTATAGAGTCGGCTGAGCCACGGGAAGTGATGCATATGTGTCTTTTAATTGGTTATGGAGCTGGTGCAATAAACCCGTATGGTGCCATAGCCACGGTGCGAAATCTTTCAGAAAAACAGATATTAGCAAGTGACACTAAAACAGTCGAACACAATTACATCAAAGCAGCCGAAAAAGGTTTGCTTAAAGTCATGTCTAAAATGGGGATATCCACAGTGCAGAGTTACAGAGGGGCACAGATATTCGAAGCAGTTGGTTTAGATGACGAATTTGTTTCAGAATACTTTACCGGTACTCCTTCCCGTATTGGAGGAGTGGGACTAAAAACGATAGAAACTGAAAACATTGAACGTCATGATTCGGTTTTTGTGCAAACCGAAGTCGCTGCCAACCGAGATTTAGACATGGGCGGCCAATATCAATGGCGCCGACATGGAGAATTCCATCAATGGAATCCTGAAACCATATCTAAACTACAATTCGCAGCACAAACTAATAGTCCTAAAATGTATAAAGAATTTTCTAAATTAGCTGACGATCAAACATTTTATGCTGCTACCATAAGAGGTTTATTAGACTTCAACGAATCCAATAACCCAGTACCCCTGGAATCTGTAGAACCAGCTTCTGAAATAGTGAAAAGGTTTGCTACTGGAGCAATATCTCTCGGTTCAATTAGCCGAGAGGCTCATGAAACTCTAGCAATAGCTATGAACAGAATTGGCGGACGAAGTAATACAGGTGAAGGTGGTGAAGATCCTATTAGATACGAACTTGACGACAACGGAGATTCAAGAAACAGCGCCATAAAGCAAGTTGCTTCGGGACGTTTTGGAGTAACACCCAATTACTTGATAAATGCAACCGATCTACAAATTAAAATGGCCCAAGGAGCTAAACCAGGAGAAGGCGGTCAACTACCTGGTCATAAAGTGGATGACTACATTGGAAAGATCCGTAACACTATGCCCGGTGTAGAATTAATTTCCCCCCCTCCTCATCATGACATATATTCAATTGAAGACTTGGCGCAGTTAATACATGACTTAAAAAACGCAAACCCTGCCGCCAGAGTTCAAGTGAAACTAGTATCTGAAGTCGGGGTAGGAACAATTGCTGCTGGTGTCTCAAAAGGTCATGGTGACGTAGTGTTGATCAGTGGACATGATGGCGGAACAGGCGCATCCCCTGAATCATCTATCAAACACGCAGGCACTCCATGGGAGATCGGACTCGCTGAAACACAGCAGGTTTTAGTAGCCAACGACCTACGGAGTAGAATAGTAGTACAAACCGATGGCCAACTCAAAACAGGCAGGGACGTCGCTATTGCCGCACTGCTAGGAGCTGAAGAATTCGGTATAGCAACTGCTGCATTAATAGTAAATGGCTGCATAATGTTGAAAAAATGCCACCTGAACACCTGTTCAGTTGGAATTGCCACACAAGATCCAGAACTTAGAAAGAAATTCGCAGGGAAACCTGAACATTTAATCAACTATTTTTATTTCGTAGCCGAAGAGCTTAGAGAAATAATGGCTTCATTAGGATTCACTACTGTATCTGATATGGTTGGTCGAATGGATATGCTAAAACAAAAAGACGGCATCGGAGAAATCCATCCCAAATTAGCAGGTATAGATCTTTCCAAGTTACTTTATATGCCTAAAGCAGCTAAGAACGTAAACATACATTGCACTGACGAGCAAGACCATGGCTTAGACCAGGCTCTAGACAAACAACTTATAGAAGTGTTCAAAGAGAGTATAGAGAATAAACAGAAGAAAACAATTAATCTTGATATATTCAATTTCAATCGAACATTTGGAGCAATGTTAAGCGGTCAAATTGCAAAACGTCATGGTGATGACGGGCTGCCTAAAGACACAATAAACATTAATCTCAATGGATCAGCTGGCCAAAGTTTTGGCGCTTTCTTATCAAAAGGAATTACTATCAATTTGCAAGGGGACACCAACGACTATTTAGCCAAAGGAATGGGAGGCGGAAAAATTTCTATAGTGCCACCCGAGAACTCAACGTTCAATCCAGAAGAAAACATCATCATAGGTAACGTCGCCCTATACGGCGCCACTGGAGGAGAAGCGTACATATACGGGCGCGGTGGAGAACGTTTTGCTGTACGAAACAGTGGCGGTAAAGCAGTAATCGAAGGCGTAGGCGACCACTGCTGCGAATACATGACTGGAGGAATTGTAGTTGTACTAGGTGAAACCGGAAGAAATTTCGCAGCAGGTATGAGTGGCGGAATAGCTTACGTTTATGATAAGGATAATACGTTCCACACTAGGTTTAATACTGGCCTCGCGGACTTAGAAGAACTAACCGAAAAAGACGACATAGACAACTTAAAAGATCTTATAACTAACCACAAAATAGAAACTGGAAGTAAGAAAGCAGGATCTATACTTGAAAATTGGGACTCCGAAATATCTAATTTCAAAAAAGTTATGCCCCGAGATTATAAGAGAGTACTAGCAGAGAGAGCCCAAGCGGCTACTAGAGGATAAACATGGGAAAACCTACAGGATTTATAGAATTTAATCGCGAACCACCTGAAAGAAGGGATCCTAGATCCAGGATTCATGACTATGATGAATTTTACGAGACCTGGAGTGAACAAGCGATACAAGAACAATCCGGCAGGTGCATGGATTGTGCAGTACCTTTTTGCCACACAGGATGCCCTTTAGGAAATGTGATTCCAGAATTTAACCATCAGGTATATTTAGGGAATTGGGAAAAGGCTACCGAAGTACTATTAAGTACCAATAACTTCCCCGAATTCACAGGTAGAATATGCCCTGCTCCTTGTGAAGCTTCATGCGTATTAAGCATAAATAATGATCCTGTAACAATTGAATATATCGAAAAAGAGATAGCCGAACGTGGATACGAAAATGGATGGATCAAACCTCAGCCTCCTTCAGAACGCACCGGTAAAAAAGTAGCAGTAGTGGGATCAGGTCCGTCAGGTTTGGCCGCAGCGCAGCAATTAAACCGAGCTGGACACTATGTGACAGTGTATGAACGCGCTGAAAAAATCGGCGGTCTTTTAATGCTAGGTATACCAGATTTCAAATTAGAGAAACACATTGTTGAAAGAAAAATAGACTTAATGAAAAAAGAAGGTATTAACTTCGTTACCAATACCAATGTAGGTGTAGACTACGATGTTCAAAACCTAATTAACGACTTTGATGCTATATGTCTCACCGGCGGTTCTACAGAGGCGCGAGATCTACCAGTTGACGGTCGTACATTAAAAGGTGTTCATTTCGCAATGGAATACCTCACTCAGCAAAATAGAATATTATCTGGTCAAACCGTACCAGAAAATGAATTAATCAATGCAGAAGGGAAAAGAGTAGTCATATTAGGCGGCGGAGACACCGGAGCAGACTGTTTAGGGACAGCGATTCGGCAAGGAGCTGAAGTCGTACACCAGTTCGAATTATTGCCAGAACCGCCTGAAGAAAGGCCAGAAGGCAACCCTTGGCCAGAATGGCCTAGAGTACTGAGATCTTCACCTGCTCATGATGAAGGTGGAATCCGAGATTACAATATATTAACCAAACAATTCGTAGGGGAAGACAAAGTAGAAAAACTACAAGCAATTAGAGTTGAATGGACCCCCGACGAAACCGGAAGATACAACATGGCAGAAGTGCCTGGAAGTGAATTTGATACAGATACTGAACTAGTGTTACTCGCCATGGGATTTGTGCACCCAGAACATAATGGATTATTGGATCAACTGGGAGTCGAACTAGATGGCAGAGGAAACGTTAAAGTTGATGCTAATAAAATGACCACCGTGCCCAATGTGTTTGCTGGTGGTGATATGGTCAGAGGACAATCCTTAGTTGTATGGGCAATTTCTGAAGGAAGAGAAGTGGCTAGATGCATCGATGAACATCTGAGTGGCTCCACTAATCTCCCTAAAACATTGCCTGTTATAAACTAATTTATTTACCCCAAAAACCAATATCTTTTCTATATTGAACTCGGTCTACAACAGGTAATACTTGCGACGTGCCATCAGCACGTGCCCCGGCAGTAAGGTCTAAAACAGCCTGATAATCATCAGATTCCATTACAGCATAAATTTCATGTAACCCTTGGTGTGCCCAGACCCCTAACACTTTTACTTTTTCATTTCCTTCAACCCATCTATTATATTCAGGCTGCTTACCTTTTCCTGTAGTAGCTCCACAGGTCTGATAATTATGGCGATTGGTTATGTGATAAAGCATAATAGCCTCCAATAATTTAATGATTCTTTTATATTACATAAGTAGTCATTTCGTCACAATATATAGTATAAAATCACACAATCGTAGATTATTATATTATATCAACGTAATACGTAGATAATATGTATTTTATGACTTAATTCGTTACAGCTGATTGCAGAGTCGTAATCATTGGGTTGGGAGAGCTCCAGAAGGTTTAATAGAATATATATAAGCGCCTTTGTTACTATTTAGATAAATCCTAAAAGATCCATCTGGCAATGTTACAGACCCTGGATCTTGCAGTTCATGATTAGAGATCTTGTTACCATTTGTATCATTCACAATCACTTTATAAAACTCTTTAGACCAGTTAATCCCATCATCCGATATCACCATACCCAATATGTCGTTCTCTAGATCAGGATTCTTTCCATAATAGAATTCTTTAGGCACTTTTAAAAACATATAATAATTTCCATCATGTTCCACCACAGTTGAATCATGCCCAAAATCAAAAAGCACCGAACCCTTTTCCCAATTTAATCCATCAGTAGATGTAGTACTAGCGATAGCTCTTCCGCCACTGTAATATATGACATATTCATCATCAATTAACGTGACATCAGCGCTGGAAGCAAAATCATTCCTTAATTCACCTGCAAAGTGTGTTCCTAATTTGGTCCATTCAAGTCCATCGTCAGATGTTGCAAACAAGATCCTATGCATTAATTGTTCCTTACCGGTCCCTTCATCAGCTCCTAAAAATCTACCTGTATATGCCATATAATACTTATCTGATTCTCCAATAAACGCTTCAGGCTCCCCTGCTTGATAATCTAAATCATCAATTCCGCCGTGTTCAATACGAACCCCTGGTTCTATTTCCCAAGTAATACCATCGTCTGAAATCAAGCTAACTATATGAGTTATGTCAACTCCATCTATCAATCTAGCATACCCTTTAGGCCTACTCTGCAAATACATACGATATTGACCGTTTAATAGTCTAATTACACTGGGTCCAACAATACTTCCCGAATCCATTTCGTCAATCGCCACGATCTTGGGATTATCTAATTCAAATTGAACGGTTCCAGCGAATGAATATTTAGATGCTGCCTTCTTTATAACGTCTTCCTGCTGTGTTTTCGATTGAGAGTTGGAGCGTTTATTCTTAATCTTCTGAGCAGGTGATTCATTCTTTGTCTTATTAGCGGCAATTGGGGTGATAGCAGTAGATATGGCTGTGGAAGTAGGAACAGGAGCCAACGTTTTAGAGGTTACCGTTTGCTGAACTGTCGATTTTGTTGGCGGATTATGCTCCTGCTGAGATAACGAATCAGCTTTTCTCTGATCGCCACAAGCTACAAATAATAGCAAAGATATAAAATTTATCATCAATAGCTTCTTCATAATCAATCAAACCTTCAGATAATAATTAAATTGATCGTTAGTAACCGCCTAAACTAACGTTCCTGCAGGTATTCTTTCATATCTAATACTTGAATTGCATTAGTGGTCCCCGTAACTCCTGTCATCAAACCATAAACAATCGTAACAAGATCTTGATCAGTAATAGTATTTGAATTAATCAAAGTTTCGACAATACTACTTACCAATTTACTAGAATCTCTCTCCGCTGGCACCACTCCCACTGCTGTACAGCCCCAAAGTAGAGCAAGTCTATCTAACATAGTTTCGTCATGGGTTAGTACTGCTATTTCACTGTCTGGTCTAAATCTCGACACTTGCCTTGCAGACGCTCCAGAATTTGTAACCACCACAGGCTTAGCTCCTAAACTTTTAACCAATCGTGCAGCTCCAGAAGCTATGGCTTGAGTCCTAGTATCTTCGCTCAAGTCTTGGTAATACGGATAAATCTCTTCAGCTTTCAATATAGCCCGAGCGGCAACAGACAAAGCTTCAACCGGGAACTGACCCACAGCAGTCTCATCTGATAACAGAATGGCATCACACCCGTCTAAGACAGCATTACTTATATCTGAAACTTCAGCTCTTGTAGGAGTTGGGGAAACAACCATCGACCGTAGCATCTGTGTGGCAATCACCGATACTTTGCCTGCCTGCTTTGCCTGAGACACTATATTTTTTTGAATGACTGGCACATCTACCATATCAATTTCCACGCCTAGGTCTCCTCGAGCAACCATCACTCCATCGACTTCAGACAGTATTTCATCAACATTGCCTACCGCTTCTGCTCTTTCCAGCTTTGCCATCATCGGCGCGAAGGCACCAACTTCTTTCATATATGACTTAGCATATCTCACATCTTCCAATGATCTGACAAACGAAACAGCTACCCAATCAACTCCCTGATCTACTCCAAACTTGATAGCTTCCTTGTCAGCTTCAGTCAATACAGGAAGGTCGATTTTAGCTCCAGGTAAGTTCAATCCTTTATACGATGAGATCATCCCTCCATTTCTAACTCGACATTTAACAATCCCATCTTCATTTGAAATTATTTCCAAGCATATCGTTCCATCAGATATATATATCAAATTATCTTTGGTAAGGTTCTTAAGGATTTCTGCTTGAGGGAAAGGAATGACTTTGGGATCATCTGACGATTCAGCTGCTATAACAGACACTTTATCCCCATGATTCAGCTGGACTTGACCCTGAATGGTTCCAAGCCTCATTTTAATTCCACCGAGATCTTGAAGTATAGCTACTCGCCGATTATGTTTTTTGGAAGCTGCACGTACGGCCTGAATAATCTTTGCGTGACTTTCGAAAGTACCATGAGAAAAATTCAATCTGGCACAATCCATGCCATTTTCTACCAATTGATCAATAACCTCGGGCGACTCGGTTGCGGGTCCAATGGTTACAACAATCTTGGTTTTTCTCATATTATTCGTCACGAATTAAAAACCCGTGACCTCCCATACTATTGGATTTTATTTATCTTTATAGAAGGCATCCGTAGCAGTCTGCAATCCTGCTCTCCTGTTCACTATTAATGTGTCTCTGACTGAAGCTGCCCATTTATTAGATGCTTCGATTCCAGTCAAAGTATTTTGGAACTGAGGCATGACATATCTAGCCAATAATTCATAGCTATGCAGGATTTTCTCTCTCGCACACCAATCTTCAACCCTAATCATAAATTTACCAAACCCACCACTTATCTTTTGTAGACGTTGGATGGCTTCTATACAATCGTCAGGCGTCCCAACGATCCATTGATTGTTTTCTACCATATGATCAACTATTTGATTGTCTGGCACATCAGGGGCAGAATTTCCTAAGGTTTGATCAAAATATTCTTTGGTTATCCTAGCTCCGCCCACTCGTATGTCTTCCATTGCCTGCTCTTTAGTCTCTGACAAGTGAACTCCAACCGACAGCGCCCAGTCTTCTCTTCGTACAGTCTGGCCATGTTCTGCAGCTGTAGCTTCACAGATGGACCACAATTCCTGCAAATTCGTCTCTCTCACTAGACCTCTCGGGACGCTCAATGAAATCACTGAAGCTCCATACTTACCAGCAACTGTCACCCCGGCAGGCGATTGAACAGATGCCACAGCTATCGGTACTTGGGGTTGTTGATAAGGGCGCATTTGTAATATAGCTTCGTTTAGTTCGAACCAATCACTTTTGTACGTAATAGGTTCTGTTTCGGTCATAAGTCTTTTAATAATACCAACAGACTCATCCATCATTTCTCGTTGACGCGTAGGATCAATACCTAACATATAAGCATCTGATGCCAAAGCACCAGGGCCTACTCCTAGTATCACTCTACCTTTAGTTAAATGGTCTAATAAAGTGAAACGGTTAGCCACCATAAAAGGATGGTGATAAGGCAGGCTCACCACACCAGAACCTAATCGGATATTTTTAGTCCTTTCAGCTGCCGTTGCAATAAATACTTCAGGGGAAGAAATAGTCTCCCAGCCAGCACTATGATGTTCTCCGATATAAGCTTCATCAAATCCCAGATAATCTAACCATTGGATTATCTCTAAATCTCTTTCCAAAGCTAGTGTCGGATTTTCACCTACTCTATGGAAAGGAGCCATGAACACTCCGAATTTCAT
>CAYFGT010000025.1:0-14670 GCA_964343075.1 uncultured Dehalococcoidia bacterium
AGGCTCCAGCCGCTGAAGAAACTACTGAGGCTCCAGCCGCTGAAGAAACTACTGAGGCTCCAGCCGCTGAAGAAACTACTGAGGCTCCAGCCGCTGAAGAAACTACTGAAAAAGAAGAATGATCTGTAATGCATAAAGTGATATTGATAGGAAATCTAGGGCGTGACCCCGAAATGAGATACACTCCAAACGGGGCGAGCGTAACTTCATTTTCCGTAGCCAGCACCTACAGGTATACAACATCCAACGGTGAAACACGCGAAGAAACTGAATGGTTCAATGTAAATGCGTGGGGACGACTCTCAGAGATCTGCAACCAATACCTGGCCAGAGGACGTCAAGTGTATGTGGAAGGAAGGCTTTCAAGTCGTACGTACCAAACTCAAGATGGCCAAACCAGGGTATCTTTGGATGTGCAAGCTGAAAATGTACATTTCCTTAATAGCAGACAAGGAGATGGAATGGCTGACGGAGGCAATGCGAATGTTGATTTCAACAATTCACCTCCCATGGACAACACAGAATATGACGAGGACGATCTTCCTTTTTAAAAAGGGAATTGAATAGGAGAACTTATTATGACTACCCAAACAACTCCGGCTGCCACCCGCCCGGAAAACACTTCAAGAAATACAGAGTATCGCCCGCAAAACAGACCTGGGGGCGGACCCAGAGGACCTAGAGGTAGGTTCTTCCCTAGAAGGCGAATTTGTAGCTTTTGTGTCGACAAAGTTCAGGCGATTGATTACAAGGATGTTGACAAATTAAGACGGTACATTTCTGAAAGGGCAAAAATAGAACCTCCCAGAAAGACAGGTGTGTGTGCTAAGCACCAAAGGATGTTAGCAGCAGCCATCAAAAAAGCTCGCCACCTCGCACTAATCCCGTACATACCAGGACAATCTTTCAGATTTACCAGCCAAAGATAATCGTAACCCACAAATCACAAAAATAAAAAATCTAATATCTCTTTATGGCTGATATATATGGTGCAACAAAACGAAAACAATAATCGAAATCGCTTAGCAGAAGAACTCAAGAAACAAAAAATTGCCTACATAGTAGGCGGTTCATTGATCGGTATTATTATTCTGATTGTCCTCATAGGCTATTTCCGAGAATTTTATGCTCCACCAAGAGTCGTAGCTGGAGAAGTACGTGGAGTAACTTTCACAATGGGGGATCTTGTCCAACGAATCAGAATACTACAAGGTCTAAACCGTTACCAAGAAGACTACATGCTAGATCTGAGTACCACTCCGTTCGAGTTTCTACAAAAATTGGTGCATGTTGAAATATTAAAACAAGCAGCACCAGGACTTGGCATATCAGTATCAGATACAGAAATTGAAGACGAATTGAAGAAACAATTTTACCCTGTTGTTCAAACCGGACAAGAAACAGGCTCTAATCAATTAGACCAAGAATTCCAATCAAATTACAGTTCTTTCTTAACAGCAACCAACCTCACCAAAGAAGAATACGAATCTATACTGGCAGAAGTTATAAGAGAACGTAAGTTAACACTAAGCTTCTTTATGACGATTGAATCTCCTCAACCTCAGACTGAAATATCTTTAATTGTATTAGACCGGTATAGCGGGACTCCTCCAGAAGAAATCCGTGGAAGAATTGATTCAGAAGGATTTGAGAATGTTGCGCAAGAGCTGAATCAAGAAGATGGATATTTTGGCTGGGTACCTGCCAAAGCTTTCCCTGAATTCAACCAATTCTTGTATCCTGAAGACGGTGAACTACCTGATCCTGATACTATTAGTGCCCCAATAATACACGATTCTGGTGTATTTATTGTAAAAGTACTGTCTTATGATACGTCCAAAGAGGTCGAAGACCCTGTAAAATACAAACTAGCGGTGGAAGCTGTGAAAACATGGCAAGATACTCAATTACAAACTGGATCTGAGGATGGTTGGGTTAAGCTCAATTTCAATAGCGACAAGTATGCTTGGGTGACTAATCAAGTTAAGCTAACAGCTCCTCGAACAAACAAATAAGAGGATATCATTTTGACAAACTCTGAGAGTGAAGTTAATGTTGCTCTTCTAGGTCTAGGTGTAGTTGGGACCGGAGTTGCACGAGTACTAATCACACAAACAGACCACCTGAAATCTACCAACGGACACTTATACAATCTCAAACATATATTAGTAAACGATATGAATAAACCCAGAGAAGAATTTATCCCTAAGGATATTCTTACTAATTCTATCGAAGACATACTCAATGACAATACCATTCAAACCATTATAGAAGTGATCGGAGGTACAGGAGTAGCCTACACTGCGGTCAAAACCGCGTTACAAAATGGTATATCCGTTGTTACAGCAAATAAAGAACTGCTTGCTAAGCATGGAGCTGAGTTACGAGGCTTAGCATCCAGTTCTGGAGCTCAGCTTTTATATGAAGCCAGTACAGCGGCCGCAATTCCTGTACTATCAAGTTTAAGAACACAATTATCAGGGAACAAGATCAATTCCATCCGAGGAATCATAAATGGAACCTCAAATTACATAGTAAGCCAAATGGCATCATCAAATGCTCGCTTTCAAGATGCTCTTAAAGAAGCACAGGCTTTAGGTTATGCAGAAGCAGATCCAGCAAATGATATTGAAGGAACTGACGCCCTATATAAAATATGCATATTAGCATCATTAGCATTCGGCGCAGAAGTCGATCCTACAGAAGTTCACACTGAAGGAATTACCCAGTTGGAACCACAGGATTTTTATATGGCTGAAGAACTAGGTTATGCTATAAAGCATCTAGGTATATGCCAATTGATAGATGATAAGTTATTAGTTAGAGTGCACCCCGCTCTCCTACCTGATTCTCAAATGCTCGCAAAAGTTGATCAAGTATATAATGCGATCGAAATCGATGGCGATCTCTCAGGGAAAATAGTGTTACACGGACAAGGAGCTGGACAAAATGCCACAACTAGCGCGGTAATCGGAGATCTGCTCGAATCACACAAGAATTCAGACACCAGAGCCATGCACAACACGATCCCTGGCCCCACATTGAGCAGCATGAATCTTTTGCTGACTAAATACTACATCAGAGTAAGTGTTACCAATGAACCAGGTGTTTTAGCAAAAATTTCAACCATACTGGGAAACCTTAATATCAGTATAGCGTCAGTTATTCAAAAAGATGGTATAAACTCAACTGAAATAGCAGAACTAATAATCACCACCTATGAATCTTCTGAAGAAGCGTTACAAAAAGCATTAACAGAAATTGAAAACTTACCTGTAGTGGAAACCATAAATACTATTTTAAGAATCGAAGAGTAACATGAAATCTGGAGTATTAGAAACATATAAGGAGTATTTACCCATAACAGATGCCACTCCTCTAATTACATTAGGTGAAGGTAATACCCCTTTAGTTAAATCGAAGCACTTACATAACATGATTGGATGTAAAGAATTATACTTCAAACTTGAAGGTTGTAACCCCAGTGGTTCATTCAAGGATAGAGGTATGGTAGTAGCAATCGCAAAAGCGCTTGAAGAGCAAAGTGTAGGAGTTATTTGTGCTTCGACAGGAAACACAAGTGCTTCTGCCGCAGCTTACAGCGCATATTGCGGTCTACAAGCATACGTCCTTATTCCCAAAGGTGAAGTTGCGATAGGTAAACTTGCTCAAGCAATTGCATATGGAGCTAAAATAGTCATTGTTGATGGGAATTTTGACGCGTCGTTAGAATTGGTACGAGAATTTGTTAAATCCCATCCTGTAACTCTTGTAAACTCCGTGAATCCGTTCAGAATCGAAGGCCAAAAAACCGGCGCATTCGAAATATCTGACTTCTTGGGGGACGCGCCTGATTATCTGTTTATTCCTGTAGGAAACGCTGGTAATATATCCGCATATTGGAAAGGATTTACCGAATACAAAGAAATCGGAAAGAACGAGTTCCTTCCTAAAATGATGGGATTTCAAGCTGCTGGCGCAGCTCCGATTGTACTCGGACATCCAGTAGAACAGCCTCAAACAATTGCTTCAGCTATCAGAATCGGAAATCCAGCAAGTTGGGAAAAAGCCTTAACTGCTCGCGATGAGTCTAGTGGACTGATCGACAAAGTTACTGACGATGAAATATTAGAAGCATATAGGTTGTTAGCATCTGAAGAAGGTATATTTGGAGAACCTGCCTCTTCAGCCTCTTTAGCTGGTCTCATCAAGCTTTCTAGAGAAGGAAATGATTTCGGGTCCGACCGTATCGTTTGCGTGATAACAGGGACAGGTTTAAAAGATCCTGACTTGGCTATCAGTAGCATTACAGATAGAGCAATCGAAATACAACCACATATGGATGCTTTAGAAAAAGCGATAACAAGCTAAGTGAAGGATTAGAATTATCAAAGACAATGACACAAAAATTCGAGAAGCAGTCAGAACTATACTTGAAGCACTAGGGGACGACATCAACCGCGAAGGTATACGGAATACACCCTCACGAGTTTCAGACTTCTTCCTAGATGCTTTTTCTGGAATCCATCAGAATCCGAATGATGTTTTGGAACCTTTATTTGAGGAAGATACCAATAACCCTGTAATGATACGTGATATCCAGTTTTATTCTATGTGTGAGCATCACTTGGTACCTTTTTTTGGAACAGCGTCTGTAGGATATATCCCAAGTCAAAAAATCATTGGGCTCAGCAAGATAGCTAGAGCTTTAGATATACTCTGCAAACGTCCTCAGGTTCAGGAAAGATTAACACAGCAACTAAAGGAATCACTGGTAAAAGCCTTACAACCCAAAGCGTTAGTAGTGCAAATAGAAGCTGAGCATCTCTGTATGGCAATGCGAGGAGTAAAGAAAACAGGTTCAAAAGTAACCACTATGGCTAGCCACCTAGAAACAAGAGGAAACACACAAGATTACGAAGTACTCATAAGTTTATTAAAGTGATCCATAAATATGCTAAAAGAATTTACAGCAATATCTGAACTAAGTAATGATTGGGAATCTTTACTCATGAAATCGGACATAAACACAATTTTCACGAATCCCCATTGGAGTCAATTGTGGTGGGACCACTTTGCAGAAGGGAAACAATGGAAAGGTCTCTACCTAGAGTCAAATTCCAATATAGTAGGCATAGCCCCTATGTGTGTAGAACAAGATACCCTGAAGCTAATTGGAAATACTGAAACGGTGGATTATAACGACTTCATAGTTAACCCCGAATTTACGGAAAACTTCTTTAATTTGATCATCGAATATTTCCTTGCTAACAGTTTTAATGCGTTACATTTAGACTCCATACAAGAAAAATCTTTAACCTACCAAAGACTACCCTTTATTGCACGAGAAAATGGTTTAAATGTAGTTGTTACAGTAGAAGACGTGTCCCCTGGAATTCAATTACCAAAATCGTGGGATTCATACCTAAGTAGTCTGAACAAAAAACATCGCCATGAACTAAGGAGAAAATTACGACGACTTGATGCTACAGACAATTACAAGGTAGAAATCATAGACCAACATGATAACTTGGAACAATATATGAACACCTTTAATAGCCTCATGAAGATGAGTAGAGTAGAAAAAATGGAATACCTTACCCCAGAAAAAGAACATTTCTTTAACGACCTATCTTCTATTACCTCGCAGCAAGGTTTCTTAAAATTATTTCTATTGTCAATGGACAACCAGTATGTATCAGCATCTTTATGTTTTGATTATGACAATCAGCGACTCTTATATAATAGTGGTAATAATCATGAATTTGACTATTACAGTGTAGGATTATTACTCCATTCTTTTGCCATCAAGGACGCAATTGAACATAACCTACACTATTTCGATTTCTTAAGAGGAGATGAGCAATACAAATACCGATTGGGCGGAATCGACAATACCGTATACAGTATCCAGGTGACAAAATGATTGATAAAGTCGCTTTCATTTGTTATCACACTTGCCCATTAAATGCACCAGGTGAAGGCAAATCCGGAGGTATGAATGTTTATGTATCAGCTCTAGCTCAAGCTTTGAGTTCCACTGGTATACAAATTGATATCTTCACTAGATGCCACTCAGACCATGATCAAATCGAACACTTAAATAGCTCTACTCGGGTCATTCATTTGGATGATGGAAGCATCGAAACAGATCCTGTTAAATTAGTAGACAGTACTGATATATTCAAAGATAGACTTACCAGATTTATAGGATCAGAAAATAGTAATTATGAATTGATACATTCCCATTACTGGTTGTCTGCATCTATTGGTCACCAAGTGTCTCAATTAATAAAATCCCCCCACGTTACAACATTTCACACTTTAGCAAAATTAAAAATGCAATCTGGCATAGGCAGCAGCGAACCATATGAACGTATTAGATCCGAGGAAGCCTTGATCCGGGATTCTCAACACATCATAGCTTTTAGCCAAAACGAAAAAGATGCGATAGTAAATTTCTATGGAGGGAATCCAAACAATGTAACCACTTTACCCTGTGGTGTTGATCTTTCAACTTTTAAACCTATGAGCCAACAAGAATCATTGAAACAGCTCGGTTTGTCCGATCACAATGTGATTCTTTGCGTTGGAAGACTCGAATCATTAAAAGGAATAGACCTTTTAATCAATAGTACCTTTCATATAAGCGCACCAAAGCCATTAAAAGTCCTTATCGCTGGCGGTGACTCTGATGTCAAATATCGTAAATATTATCTGCAATCTTTAATTGATACATTAGACCTATCAAAAGTAGTGAGGTTCGAAGGGCGCATTGCACATGAACTACTTCCACTATATTACAACGCAGCCGATGTCTGTGTTGTCCCTTCTCAATACGAAAGCTTCGGGCTCGTTGCATTAGAAGCTATGGCCTGTGGAACTCCAGTAATTGCCTCACGGGTTGGGGGATTACCAACCATAGTCCAACATGGCCGCACAGGGTATCTCAAATCATGGAGATGCCCAGAAACATTCGCTAACTCTGTGGAAATGATTATCAAAAACCCTCTATTACAAACCACTATGGGTGAAAATGCACGACGTCGTGCAGAATCAATGAGTTGGAGCAAATTAGCCGATAATATATTGAAGATATACCATGGTATGGTTGAAACAGATCATAACGAGGAATGATAAATGAAAAAACTACTAGCACACTTTAAAACGACAATCGGTTCAGGTTTACTGGCCTTGATACCTATAGGTTTTACACTTGTGATACTGAAGTTTTTGTTCGATATGATTGACCCGGGTGTAAAAAATCTCCTCAACCTTGTATATGAAACACCTAATATTCCTGGCATTGGTATTATTACCTCATTGATTTGTGTATATATAACAGGGCTTTTGGCCAAGAACATCCTTGGTGACCGTGTCATGAAAAAATTGCACGATGCCATAGAAAAAATACCAGGAATCAAAAGTATTTACAGTTCAGCGAGGAGTGCCATCGAAGTAGTCTCAAATTCACATGACCCTGATTACCACTCAGTTGTCCTAATTGATTTCCCGAGACCTGGGACTAAAGTATTAGGATTGATGACAGCTGACCTCGGTATAATCAGTGGTAAGCCCTCTGCAGCAATATATGTACCAACTACTCCTTTACCTTCGTCTGGATATTTATTGATAGTACCTAACGACGAAATTACATTTACTGAACTTACCGTAGAAGATGCTATGCAAGTAATAATATCTGGAGGTCTTCTAGCTGATGACCTGAGTACTCGTATCGGCGAATCTCATGCCACTAACCCTTAGTAACTAATTCATACCAATACAATTCTTCAATTTGACTAAACCCTGCAGATTCATAAATACGGATCGCTGGTGCATTGTTTGAATCTACTTCCAAAAATACTCTGTCACATCCCTGAGATAGCAAATTGTCCAACCCCTGATAAAGTAGCTGTCCAGACATACCTTTACCTCTGTAATTCGGGCTGACTCCAATCATTGATATAGCCCCAGTCCGAGAACTCTCTTCTCCATAGATATAAGTCCAGCAATATCCTACCGGATCTGAACCATTCATAAGAAACACAACATTTTCGTTACTTGTGTGGGCACCAGACAGTTTATAGGAAATTTGGTCAGTGGTATTTGGACAAAACCCCCAACTACCAGTGAAGGAATCGTTCTGCAATTTGGTAAGCATTTCAATAGTTCCCGTAGAACCATAAATCACCGAAATTCCTTCGGATAAATTCAAATTAGGTACCGGAGTCCTTTCGCGACACATCTTCCAATACGTTCTATTCAAACAAAAACCACTGGCTTCAAAAACCTGAGTGTAGCTAGATTGCGGGATACAACAATGAATAACAGTTTCAGATTTCGTTTGCAATTTATTCAAACAATCATCTAGCATACCTTGAAGAGTTTTTTCCTTATCTAGGTTAATGGCTTCTAGATATTCATCGTCTGCTATCCAGAAATCTAAAATGATTCTCGATATAGCTTCTTCTCGTGACATTAGTAGGCATCCAAGAGGTAACCCATATTCGTTGTCTTTCGCAATACAACAGTTGATTTCTGGCGCTAAGCCAGGCTGTCCAAATTGTTCTTTAATTATCCCTTTTTGTTCGGTAGTCAAATATGCTATGCGATCTAAAAGGGCATCTAAAGCTTCATATGTAAATTCTTCGAAAATCATCGAAACACCAAAGGCACAACATCCCACGTATTAGTTATAATATATACTAAATTGATTTAGCTTGGAGATTGTAGCAGAGTATATTCCTACCCACAATGCAGGTAGAACCTCTTAATAAAGTAAATATGACTGAAACAAACGTTTTTGAATACGACAAAATATTAGTTATCTCCCCTCACCCTTATGACATTGATCTATGGGCATCAGGCACTTTGAGATCTTTTGTGGCGTCAGGGAAAATAGTGCATACGGTGATATGCAGCGATGGATCCAAAACCTCTAGAAATGCAGTTCTACAAGGATCAAATCTCAAAGACCTTAGGAAAACAGAACAAATCAACGCATCCAATATACTTGGAATCCAATCTGTAACATTTTTAGATTTGGTTGATGGTGAACTAGAAGATAATGATCAGTTCCGCAAACTCATTGTCAGAGAAATACGCAAAGACAAACCTGATCTTGTAATTACTAGCGAACCGTATAGAAAATTTCTTCCATGGCATAGGGATAATCGCATTACCGGTCAAGTAACGTTGGATGCAGTATATCCTTACGGGAGAGATCATCTCCATTATCAAGATTTATGGGAGAATGAATCTTTGGAACCTCATAACACTAGAGCTATCTGGTTCTGGGGTACTGAGAACCCGAATGTTACTGTTAATACCGAGAAATTTATTGACCACAAAATTGAAGCGATGCTGTGTCATGAAACCCAAATAGCCGACCAAAGCAAAGAAGAATTAACGACTAAACTAAAAAGCCGGGCTGGTAACGCCAGCTCCGGCTCTACTTTAACTGAACCCTTTAGAGAAGTAACGTTCAGAGTCTAATGGGAATGAGTATGAACATACCCATCCATTAACCACAAATCTTCTACTTCACTGATCTGGAATTTTGGTTTAACCGATGTGAAATTAGATATGTCTCCAAGTACTTCTCTACCATGCTGCTTGAAACCTTCATGAACATTATCAACATTGTCAAAATACAATTGTGTGATAATGTTATACAAAGGAGGTTCTGCAGGGTTTGCATCCGATATGCCTTTGGCAACCTCATATTTCTGCAATCCAAAACTGCCTAATCGATCTCTGACTAGTGGCATATGTGTATTTTTGTAGTATCCCATGTCGAATTCATTAGAATCCTCTGGGTCGTACATAACCGTTACAATTATCATAGTTGCCTCCCTGCTATATCACCTGGAATATAAAGAGATTAAGCTACTTCTACTGAAGCTCCTGCCTCTTCTAATTTAGCCTTTATGGTATCGGCTTCTTCCTTGTTAGCACCTTCTTTTACTCGTGCTGGCGCAGATTCAACCAGTTCCTTCGCTTCTCGTAACCCCAGAGCAGTCACTTCTCTCACCGCTTTAATAACATTAATTTTGTTATCTCCGATTTCGGTAAGGGTAACTTCAAAGTCTGTCTTGTCGTCTCCGCCTGCTGCTTCAGATGCCCCTGCATCTCCATCTCCAGCTGGTGCTGCAGCTGCCACTGCCACTGGTGCAGCTGCAGTTATACCGAACTTGTCTTCTAATCCTTTGACTAATTCTTGTACTTGCATCACATTCATTTCGGATATTGCTTCTAGTATTTCGTCTGTAGTAACCATGTGTTCTCCTATTATTATATGTATATTTTTTTATGCACTGCTGGAACTTTCAATCTGGGAAATCCTGGACTGTAAAATTCCACCTAAGCTATATAAAGGACTGTTTAACGCTCCTGCGAGTTGGTACAGTGGTGATTGGAGCTGGCTGAGTATTTTAGCCACCAATTCTGGTTTAGGTGGCAATTTAGCCATAGCTTCAACTTCTTTCTTGGAGTAAGTATCTGTTTCGCCTACTACTGCCCCATAAATATTTAGAGGGGAACCAGTCCGTTCAACATATGCAGACAATGCTTTTGCCACGACAGTTGGATCATCATATCCAAACGCAACCCCTGTTGGGCCGTGGATGATTTCATTGACCTGAGTTTTACCTGCTGATTCAGCAGCTAGCTGCAATAAAGTCTTCTTTACTATAAGGAATTCTATTCCTTCGCTACGCATTGACTTTCTGAGATCAGTCATAGCGTTGACATCTATATTCGAATAATCAGCAGTGACTGCAATTGTGCAGTTTTGCAATTTTTCTTTAATGCTCTCAACCTGATTAATTTTTCTTTCCGTTGGCAATTTATCCTCCAACAACAAAAAACCTGTCTCTTAAGACAGGTCGATTGTGTGGGTCACCACACGCCTAGGTAGGGGCTAAGCATTACAAACCTACTGTCTTAAGCGTTTATTATTTTGTTGTTAACTTATTATTTCTTATTCTACCTTCATAGCCTGAAGCTGTTGTACATCTAATTGTACACTAGGCCCCATAGTAGAAGTCAAGAAGGCTGTTTTGAAAAACGTCCCTTTTATTTCAGTAGGTTTTTCCCTGTTTATAGAATCAATTAGTACAGTCAAATTTTCCATTAATTGTTCAACATCAAAACTAATCTTACCAATTGGATTATGTATAATCGAAGTACGATCTGTTCTGAATTCGACTCTACCTTGTCGTGCTTCTTCAATTGCCCTAGGTAAATCCCTAGCCTGCACTAATGTTCCATTTCTTGGGTTAGGCATCAAACCTCTCCTACCTAACACAGGACCCAATTTAGAAATTTTAGGCATTACATCAGGGGTTGCTAATCCTACGTCGAACTCAAGCCATCCACCTTCAATGTCGCTGATTAAGTCGTCTTCGCCCACATAATCAGCACCGGCCTGTTTGGCAATCTCAACTCCTTCAGCCCTAGTAAACACAAGTACTCTTACTGCTTTCCCTAATCCGTTTGGAAGTACAGTTACTCCTCTAACCATCTGGTCGGCATGTCTTGTATCCGCATTAGTTTTTATATGTAATTCAACGGTTTCGTCAAATTTAACTGTAGACATTTCTTTCAAAATAGACAAAGCTTCATCAGGTGAATGCAGTTTATCTCGATCTATTTTATCTGCAGCGGCAGACATTCTTTTACTTAGTTTAACCATTTTAATTACTTTCTATCCTTCTACTATTATTCCCATACTACGAGCTGTCCCTTCAATAATCGCCATTGCTTCCTCGACTGACGATGCATTCAGATCTTCTAGTTTTGTTTCAGCGATGGATTGAAGAGATGATCTGGAAACAGTACCAACGGCTCCTTGCCGTACATCACTTGATCCTTTCGGCACTCCTGCTGCTTTCCTTAACAATTCGGAAGCCGGGGCAGTCTTTGTAACGAAAGTAAATGATCTATCCTCATAAACTGTGAGGTGCACAGGGACAATTGTCCCTGTGGCGTTACTAGTCCTAGCGTTATATTCTTTAACGAACTCCATGATATTCACCCCATGTTGACCTAACGCCGGTCCTACAGGAGGCGCTGGGCTTGCTTTACCAGCCTCTAATTGAAGTTTGATTATTGCAAGGACTTTTTTTGCCACTTTAACTCTCCTAACTTACCTATGCCCGTTCAACCTGTAAAAAGTCTAATTCCACGGGAGTTTCTCTACCAAAAAATGATACTAGTACTCTAACTTTACCTTTGCTTTCATCTACATCATTTATCGCACCAATAAAATCTACAAATGGTCCTTCCGTGATACGAACCACATCGCCATTTTGAAATCCTATCTTGACTTTGCTTGGAGTAGAATCAACTTGTTTGAATATTTCGTCCACTTGACTATCTTCTAGAGGAGTTGGTTTAGATCTCCTATCATTACCATCTTCAGAGGAAACAAACCCTGTCACTCCAGGGGTGTTTCGAACAATGTACCAACTATCATCATCCATAGTCATCTGCACCAATATGTACCCAGGAAATAATTTCTTGCGTTCGGGTGTCCGTTGCCCATCTTTAAAAACGACCTCTTCTTCGGTGGGGACAACAACATCCTGAATTTTTTCATGCATTCCTAAACTTTGAATCCGTAATTTGAGGTTTCTTTCTACAATATCTTCTTGACCCGAGTAGGTG
The DNA here is from genome assembly GCA_964343075.1 of uncultured Dehalococcoidia bacterium. Taxonomy (GTDB): domain Bacteria; phylum Chloroflexota; class Dehalococcoidia; order Lucifugimonadales; family UBA3495; genus UBA2588. The sequence goes on from CAYFGT010000025.1 coordinate 12,670, forward strand.
TGTACGATATACCACTTGGGACCATCTACATACACATCTTGATTATTATTAGATATAGTCATATCAATTTAATTGTCCTATCTTATTTGTAGACTAGAGTACGTATTTACCAAAAGTTGCAGCAAGAACCCGATCGAGCCCACCCAAATAAAACCCCATAATAACTGCTAGAACTAATACGACTATGGTCAACCTAATAGTTTCCTCTCTACTCGGCCAAACAGACTTTCTAAGTTCAGACATTGTCTCTCTTAAGAAAGAAATCGGGCCAGTACGGTTACCAGTTTGCTGTCTTAATGCTCTCCTAGAGCCTGACGACACCATTACTCTATCTGGTCTCCCTATGAACAAGATGTCCGCGACATCGGGGACAGAATTTTTTCAATTCTATTCTTTGTGTATCGTTTCTCTTGTTTTTAGCAGTAGTATAATTACGCTCTCCACACTCGGTGCATTGCATAGTCACTACATCTCGTACTCCATTTTTAGCCATTTTTTATCACTCAATCAATTTAGTGAAAACGCCAGCACCAACTGTTCTGCCGCCTTCCCGTATAGCGAATCTTAATCCTTCTTCTATTGCAACGGGGGTTATCAATTCAATAGCCATCGTCACATTATCTCCTGGCATAATCATCTCAATTCCATCCGGGAGTTTGATTGAACCAGTGATATCGCTGGTTCTAATATAGAACTGCGGTTTGTAACCATCGAAGAATGGGGTATGTCGGCCACCTTCTTCTCTGCTTAATATATACACTTCAGCTTCAGCTTTTGTGTATGGTTTCATCGATCCAGGAGCGACAACTACTTGTCCTCGTTCGACTTCTTCTCTGTCAATTCCTCTTAATAAGATTCCGACAGCATCACCAGCTTCAGTGGTATCCAGATATTTGTGGAACATTTCTAAACCAGTAGCTGTAGACCGAATTGTATCTCCAAATCTTACGATCTCTACTTCTTCACCTTGATTCAAGGAGCCTCTTTCTACTCTACCTGTAACTACGGTTCCTCTACCTTTGATACCAAATACGTCCTCAATAGGCATCAAGAAAGGTTCATCAACTAATCGAGTTGGCTGTGGAATGTAATCATCCATTGTATCAACCAATTTTTGCACTTCTGCCATAGCATCAGGATCTCCCTCCAATGCTTTAAGCCCGCTTACTCTAACTATTGGAGTGTCATCTCCTGGAAATTCATAGGTTGTTAGAAGTTCTCTAACTTCCATTTCTACCAATTCAAGTAATTCTTCATCGTCCATCATGTCACATTTATTCAATGCGACAAGAATTCTTGGCACTTCAACTTGTCTTGCTAAAAGTATATGTTCTCGAGTCTGTGGCATCGGGCCGTCTGGCGCACTCACTACTAGAATAGCTCCGTCCATCTGAGCAGCGCCAGTAATCATGTTTTTGATGTAGTCAGCGTGTCCAGGGCAGTCAACGTGAGCATAATGCCGATTGTCAGTTTCATACTCAACGTGTGCGATAGCTATAGTTACACCTCTAGCTTTTTCTTCTGGAGCATTATCTATTTGATCCATCCCTTTGAATTCTGCTCCCCCTCTTTCTGCCAAAGATCTAGTTATTGCAGCTGTCAGAGTGGTTTTGCCATGGTCCACGTGACCAATAGTTCCTACGTTTACGTGTGGTTTCGATCTATCAAATTTTTCACTTGCCATTTTGGTTTCTTTACCTCAATTATTCTTTTTGTACTTTCCGTGGAGCCCAGAGGCGGGATTGAACCGCCGACCTCGTTCTTACCAAGAACGCGCTCTACCACTGAGCTACCTGGGCTTGTTATCACAAACCCTTGTAATGGTGGAGCGGGTTGGATTCGAACCAACGTAGTCCTTCCGGACGCCAGATTTACAGTCTGGTGGATTTAACCACTCTCCCACCGCTCCAAATATATGGAGCCCCAGTGGGGATTCGAACCCCAAACCTGCCGATTACAAATCGGCTGCGCTACCATTGCGCCACAGGGGCCCGCGCACCT
>CAYFGT010000026.1:0-14152 GCA_964343075.1 uncultured Dehalococcoidia bacterium
CTGTTGTTTTTAAATTATCTGGACTAGCTAAGAGTCCTCTACTGGGTAATGATACCCCGAAAGTAATGCTCATTAGTAACCTCCAAAGATTGATTATCAGCTATTATCACTGATATCAAATGATTTAGATATAGCTTAGATCAAACTGTTAAATATTGTGTTTGGCTTGTCTGAGTTATATCCTATAGTGTGAAATGAGTAACGGGAAAAAAGTAATAGTAGCTATGAGTGGCGGAGTAGATTCCTCTGTCGCATGTTTGCTGCTTCAGGATCAAGGCTATGAAGTTATTGGTGTGACTATGAAGCTTTACGATTTTGACACCAGTAAACTTCCACCGAATTATCAAGGCTGTTGTACCGTAGATGATGTAGAAGACGCACGTAGGGTGTGTGGCATACTCGGTATTCCTCATTATGTTTTTAATGTTCAAGAAGAATTTCAAGAACATGTAATAGATTATTTTTGTAACGAATATCAAAAGGCCAGGACTCCACATCCATGCATAGCATGTAATGACAAAATCAAGTTTAACTTCTTACGTAATAGAGCATTATTGCTGGGAGCGGATTATGTTGCTACAGGTCACTATGCTCGAATAGAAGAAGAGAATGGTCAATATCTATTAAAGAAAGGTATTGATGAGAGTAAAGATCAGTCTTACGTCTTATTTGGAATGGGTCAAAAAGAGTTAAGTACTACGTTAATGCCATGTGGTTCCTACGACAAATCAGATATAAGGAAATTTGCCCTTGAGCATCGGTTCCCAAATGCAAATAAAGCTGATAGTCAAGATATATGCTTCATTCCTTTTGGTGATTATAAAGAATTCTTGAAGAAGAAAATTGATTCAATTCCAGGGAACATCATTGACCTGGAAGGTAATGTTTTGTCAACTCATAAAGGAATAGAATTTTTCACAATAGGACAGAGAAGAGGATTAGGTATAGCCTCGGAGGATCCATTGTATGTGGTGGATATAGATCCAGAACAACATACGGTTATGGTTGGACCTGACTCAGCATTATTCAAAGACTCGTTACTAGCTAGTGGTGTTAATTTTACCAGTGAAGTTTATAAGCGATGTCCTCTCGATGTGACTGTGAAGATCAGATACAAATCAGAGGAAAGTCCAGCCAAGATCATCAGTATGTACTCTACTGAGGCAGTAATTCAGTTTGATGTCTCCCAGAGAGCTATTACTCCTGGGCAAGCTGTTGTTTTTTATAAAGATGATGTTCTTATAGGTGGAGGAGTAATTGAGAGGTCTATGGACACGGTGAAGGTATAAGATATTAGGTTGTTGTATGCCGGATTTCAGTTATGAACAGTCAGCCATCTCGAAAGGATATACTTGTATTGTTGGCCTGGATGAAGTAGGCCGAGGTTGTCTGGCAGGCCCGCTTGTTGCCGGTGCAGTAGTACTAGAAACTAAGGAACCTCAATGGATAGTTGGTGTTGATGATAGCAAGAAAATTTCGCCAACGAAAAGAGAAAAGTTATCAGAAGCAATTAAATTAAATGCTAAAGCTTGGTCGATTGGTTTGGTGCAACCTGCGGACTTGGATAAATGGGGTCTGACTAAATCAACTGAAAATGCTATGAAACATGCTATTCTAGGACTGGGCTTGGAACCAGATTATTTATTGCTAGATTATGTCCCTCTTGATTCATGGGAACAACCTCATGATGTGATTAAGCAAGGGGACTCAAAAAGTTACTCTATAGCCGCTGCTTCTATTATTGCTAAGGTGTATCGTGATAATTTAATGGTACAAATAGCCTCTAAATATCCTAGGTATGATTTCGCATCTAATAAAGGATATGGCTCCAAGGCTCATATGAATGCTTTGTCATTGTATGGCCCGTGTGATATACATAGACAGAGCTTTACGCCTGTTCAGGAAGTGAGTGGAAAAAGTTACATAGAAAGGACATAGCATGAAAGTAAATATTGTGGGCGGAGGAATAGTCGGAACATTAGCCGCTTATCTATTATCTAAATCTAAACATGAAGTGATAATTTTTGACCCAGATTCACCGGGTAGCCATGCATCTGGTTTCGCGTTTGGCGAGATGAGTGCTTTGGAAGGATCTGGAATACCTGATCCGTTATTAGGCTTCACATTATCATCTTTCAATGCTCATAAGGTTTTAATACCTGAAATAGAGGAGGTCAGTGGGATTCCTACCAATTATCAAAGCAATCACAAATTAAATTTGGCCTTCACGGAAGAACAAGAACAAAAATTAAAAAAAGAAATTGAATGGCAAAAAGATATCGAAGGGTTTGAAGTGTCTTGGGTTACAGGGAAAGATTTGTTTGATATAGAACCTCTACTGAATCCTGAGTGTTTGGGTGCAACATTTATAAAAGACCAAGCATCAGTTGAACCTTACAAATTGACTTTGTCCGCTGCAACCGCAGCAGAGAAATTAGGGACCTCGATTATAAATAGAGAAGTTTCTGATCTGATTTTTGCAGGAGGCACTTGCATAGGGGTTAAAACAGAGGGTTCAGAGCATTTGGCGGATGTAACGTTGTTGGCTATGGGGCCATGGAGCCAATCCGCTTCACAATGGATAGGGTTTGATATTCCTGTCAGGCCACTAAAAGGGCAAATTTTGAGGATGGAAGCTCCAGGAATTAATATTAATACGTCAGTATTTCACCAGAGTAACTATGTAGGACTTAAACCTGATGGACTAATATGGGCTGGAACTACTGAAGAAGAAGTTGGGTTTGATGAAAATCCAACTGCAGAAGCTAGAGATCAGATCATGATGGATTTGTTAACAATGGTTCCGAGTTTGGATGAATCAAGACTTGTGCACCATACCGCTTGCCTTCGACCATTATGCATAGATTCTATGCCAATCGTAGATCGAGTACCTGACATATCTAATTTATATATTGCGACTGGTGCAGGGCGTAAAGGAATCCTTTGGAGTGCTGCTATGAGTCATGGTATAGTGGATATGATTTTAGAAAATGAACCTAGTATGAAAGGGTTGGAACATCTACGCTTGGATAGATTTTAAGTTACGTATTTAGTTTACGAGCGATTAGATGACCGTTTTCGATTGTAGCAGGCATACAAAAGTCAAAATAGTTAAATTTGAGTGCCCATTCCACGTCTTCAGGTAGATATTGTGGTTGAGAAGGATCAAAAAACTTTTGAGTAGCTCCAGCCGTCAAGATAAGGTTTCTGATTGAATCGGTGTCAGGGTCTCTCCCTTCTAATAAATTTCTTAGGTACAAAGCGCATTGCTCGTCTTCATCACATTTTATTGAGCCTTGTTCTCCCATAGCTATTATAGAAACTTCTGAAGGTGCTATTTTAAGAATTTGTTTTACAGTAGCCTTTGCTACGGCAAAGGATCCTAGAAATATATGTGAAGCAGTATTTGAAGCTGCAGATGCGCCTACGGTTCCATTCCTGGTGGACTGAATAATGTCAGTGTCTTTAAAAGGGAATGTACTTGCTTCATGAGGAGAATTTCCCAGGTCGAAACCTAGGGGTTTGGCTCCTCCGACTTCTCCCATAAGTACATTCCCATATCCGGTTTTATACAAATTTAAGGCGTCGTCTGCTTCTGCAACTAATGTAATCTGAGAAGCTCCTCTATCGAATGCGATAGCAGCTGTTGTGAATGCTCGGAACACATCGATGACTATTGTCACTCCTTGTGCCTCTAATGCATCTCGAGTAAGGCTTCCTACTTTAATGTTCATATCGTCCCTTCTGCAGCTTATGAATTAATCACCAATTTTTGTAGAGACCTAATTTCTCTAGGAGGGTTTAGATGACTTCCAGTGTGGGTCCATGATACTTCTCCGACGTATATAGAACGCTCGGAGTCCACGCAAATCCCATGCGGAGCAATAAATTGTCCAGGTTCTTCTCCTTCCGGTTTATTGCCAAGCCTTTCTATTAATTCACCATTGGTGTTATATATGCTAACTCTGGGGCCTAAGTTTAACGCATCGTGGTTAGGCCCAATTGCAGAACCAAGTTCTCCTATGTACACAAGGCTGTTTTCCGAATCTATATATAAGCCACATGGCCGAGCCATATTTACCCATTGTGTTTCAAATTTACCGTTAGAGTCAAAGATTTGGACTCGATGGTTTTCTCGATCTGCAACATAAACCCATCCCTCTTCATCAGTGCAAATGTTATGAGCTATATTGAATTGTCCAGGATCGTTTCCTGGCTCACCCCATGAAAACATTAGTTGCCCATCGGAGGAATATTTATGTACTCTTGCATTACCATAACCATCAGAAACATAAAAATCAGCAGTTTTAGGGTCAAACGCTACGTGAGTACATCTATTGAAAGGATCTCCACTCATGAAGTTGCTGGGTTTACCACTGATGCCTAGGGTGAATAATACATCTCCATCAAGAGTGCATTTTCGGACTGTGTGGTCGCCATCGTCTGTACAGAATATATTTCCATCAGGTGACATGGTAACGCCATGGGCTCTTGGGAATACCCCTTCGCCCCAGGATTTGATAAATTCGCCGTCCTTATTGAAAACCATCATCGGGTGTTCCCCACGATTGAACACATATACATTGTCTTCGTCATCGGTGGCAACACCTGCGGTTTCTTTAAGCGAATAGTTTTCAGGGAGATTTGCCCAATTTTCTATTACTAGATACTCGTAATTACCTTTTCCTAATATAGCCATAATTTACCCCTCTCTGACTTTTAGGTCGATTGTAACACGTCATTAAGCGTCAGGAATTAATAATCTAAAATCATAGATATAGATAAGGTATAATTGTGTATCGAAAGGTTAAAAATGAGGTTCATAGTTTATGTCTACAACTCCAGATACTCGCATGTTTGTTAAATATAGTTTGTTTAAAGTTCGTCCAGAATGGCGAAGGCTCCCGAAAGAAGATAGAGAATATGCCAAAGCCGAATTTTGTGAAACCATCAAAAAATTTGAAGATAAAGTTTACTGGGCTTCATATTCAACAGTCGGCACAAGAGGTGACGTTGATATAGTGGTTTGGAAAGTCAGTGAGAGCTTAGAAGCCCTTAATGAGTTTGCTGCTGGGATAAACAGTACTTCCCTTGGGGCTTATCTTGATATGCCGCATTCATATTTTGCTATGACTAATCAATCACCCTATGTTACTGAGCACGTACATGAAGGACAAGAAGGAACTTCGTCCGCTATGCGAATTATAGGAAGGAAATATTTATTTTTATACCCATTCACTAAAACTCACGAATGGTATCAATTACCGTTTGAAAAACGACAACAGATGATGACTCAGCATTTTGAAATTGGGCATAAATACCCGAATGTAAAAATTAGTACCTCATATTCATTTGGTCTGGATGATCAAGAGTTTGTTCTAGGATTTGAGACGGATGAACCAGGAGTTTTTTTGGATCTTGTGAAGGATCTAAGAGAGTCTAAGGCACGCCCTTATACTTTGTTTGACGTTCCAATCTTTACGTGCATATATAAAGATATAAAAGATTGCTTAAATGACATTGGTTAAGGCGATTTTTTATCTGTTGGTTATTTCAGAATGAACCCTTGGTAATTATTCTTGGCTATTTCTTCTCTCTTGGCTCTCATGACAGGTGCACTATCAGGTGCGGTTAAAAGTCCTACAGCCTTTCCGGGGATATTAGCTCCTACGAACCACGATGCAGCTTGCGATCTCAGGATTTTTGCACCTTCGCTTTTCACGTGTTCGCCCCATTCTTGCTCTGAATCTACAGAAGGTTCAATTGTTGCATAATTATGTGTTCTCATGTATTCGATTGCTTCTATTACCCAGCCAACCAGCGGTTCTGCTGCTCTAGGGAAATTACCTACTGATGCTGCATTTACTGTCCATAGGTTGGGGTAACCTGCGCTCATGATTCCCATAAAGCTTTTGGGCCCGTCTTTGTATTTGTTTTTGAGAGACTCACCATTTTTACCATAGATATCTATACCTAAAAGGGAGCCTGTAATGGCATCAAATCCAGTTGCATAAATGATTACGTCCAATTCATACTCGGATTCAGTAGTTTTAACTCCTGTTTTGGTGATTTTCTCGATGGGAGCATTCTTAACATCTACTAGCAAGACATTACCTTGATTAAATACTTCGTAATATCCACTTTCACACGGTAGCCTTTTTGATCCAAACATATGATCTTTAGGAACTAACATCTCTGCTACTACGGGATCATGTACTCGTTCTCTGATTTTATTTCTAAAGAACTCTGCGTAATCTTCATTGGCTTCTCCTGGTAGCATAACATCATAGAAATTGCCTAGCCATTTCTTAAATCCTGACTCCTGCCATAGGCTTTCGTATTGTGCATGACGTTCTTCTTGCGAAACTTCCATAGCAGATCTAGGGTCAAATTTGTGCATGAAAGATCCTGCTGTTGCCATACATTTTTCTAGAATTTCTGGGAAATTTGCTTTAATTTCTTTTTGTTCTTCATCTGTAATTGGTCTGTTTCTAAGTGGAGCACAGAAATTGGCAGTTCTTTGGAATACCGTTAGATGCCCAACTTCCTTTGCTATTTCAGTTATTAATTGAACTCCACTAGCTCCAGTGCCTATGACTCCAACTCTTTTCCCTTTTAGATCCATTCCTTCTTTTGGCCACTTCCCTGTATGGCACCAAGGTCCTTTGAAGTCGTGGATTCCTTCAAAATTAGGTACGTAATTTGCTGATAGGATACCTACGGCGGTTATAACGAATCTTCCTCTTGCTTGATATCCATCTTCAATCGACACTGTCCAATCTTGAGTGTCTTCATTGAAGCGCAGAGATTCAACATGGGAGTTGAATCGAATATGCTGTCTCAAGTCAAACTTATCCGCTACATAGTTAAAATACCTTTCATTTTCTGGTTGCCCTGAGTAATGTTCTTTCCAGTCCCACTCTTGGAGTAGCTCTTCTGAGAAAAAGTATCCATAAGTGTAACTTTCTGAGTCAAACCTGCATCCCGGATATCTGTTCCAATACCATGTGCCACCAACTCCAGACGCATCATCAAAAGCTTGCACAGTAAATCCTTTGTCTCGTAAATGGTATATGGAAAGCAGGCCAGTAAGACCTGCTCCTATAACTATTACATCGTATGCAGGTAAACTGTCTCTGTTGTTATCCATATTAATCAAACCTCTTGGATATAGTTGAATTAGGCACAGATGCTTAAGCTTCAGTGTTTTTCATATGGTTCATAGCAGAACCTGCTTTGAACCATTCGATTTGGGTTGCATTTAATGTATGTCTGAGGTTCACGGTTTCTTCGGTGCCATCAGAATGCTTTATTACGCAATCAACCGTCTTATTAGGTTGTAGATCCGAAAGTCCTACCAAGCTGATTCTGTCGTCTACTAGTATTCTGTCATAATCCTCTGGAACTTCAAATGTGAGTGGCAAGATTCCTTGTTTTTTTAGATTGGACTCATGTAATCTTGCGAAACTTTTAACTATGATCGCTGCAGCGCCAAGTTTTCTTGGTGACATAGCTGCATGTTCACGGCTACTACCTTCTCCGTAGTTTTCGTCTCCGATTGATACCCATCGCATTTGTTGAGCTTGGTAAGCTTTGGCAACTTCTGGAGGAGTCATAACTTGTTCTCCGGACAGTTGGTTCACGCTTTCTCCTGTACCATCGGTGAAACTATTCACCGCACCTAATAGCATATTGTCACTGAGATTACTCAAATGACCTCTGTATGCTAACCATGGTCCAGCAGGTGATATAGCGTCAGTGGTGCATTGGCCTCGTGCTTTTAGTAGAATGGGCAATTCTTCGTAATCGTTGCCGTCCCATGCTGGCCAAGGGTTAAGTATCTCCAATCTAGTACTATTTGGATCAACGTTTACTTGGATATCCGATCCATCTTCGGGCGGTTCTACGAAGTATGATTGTCCTTGTTCAAATCCGTTAGCTGGAATTTCAGGAGCTGGTTTTGGAGGATCTAATTTGACTTCGCTACCATCAGGGGCTGTGATTGTATCTACTAGGGGGTTAAAGGACAACTTCCCACTCAAACTCATTGCTAAAGCTATTTCTGGGCTTGAAATGAAGTTCATAGTTCCAGTGTGGCCATCATTTCGTTTTGGGAAGTTTCTGTTGTAAGACGTAACTATGGCGTTAGGAGTTCCATCGCTCATCTCCATACGACGCCATTGCCCTATGCATGGCCCACATGCATTTGCGAGGACGGTTGCGCCAATGTTTTCTAGTGCTGCTTGTTGACCATCCCGTTCGATTGTTGCTCTAACTTGTTCAGAACCAGGCGTAACCATGAAAGGAGTTGCTGCCTTTATACCTTTGTCTACTGCCTGTTGCGCCAGATCCGCGCAGCGGCTCATGTCTTCATAACTAGAGTTTGTACAGCTGCCTACTAGAGCCGCAGAAACTACTTCAGGGAAATCGTTTTCTTGGATTTCTGCAGCCAATTCGGAGATCGGTCTAGCCCGATCAGGAGAATGAGGCCCGGTTATGTGTGGCTCTAATTCTGACAGGTTTATCTCGACAATTTGATCGTAGTACTGTTCTGGATTTGCTTCGACTTCGGGGTCTGCAGTTACTAGGTGTTTGAATTGTTCTGCTAGTTTTGCAAGCTCTCCTCTTCGTGTTACTTCTAAGTAAGTTGCCATACGGCTGTCGAATGGATATACGTCCCCTGTAGCTCCAAGTTCAGCTCCCATGTTGGTGGTGGTAGCTTTTCCTGTGCATGAGATTGATTCGACGCCTGGTCCGAAATATTCGATGATTGTATTGGTTCCTCCAGAAACTGTGAGCACTTTAGCCAGGTAAATAATGATGTCTTTAGGAGCTGTCCATCCTGACATCTCACCGGTTAGATGTACGCCAATCAATCTAGGATATTTAACTTCCCAAGGGAGTCCAGCCATGACGTCTGCAGCATCTGCTCCTCCTACGCCACAGGCTAAGGATCCCAATCCTCCCGCGTTAGGAGTATGGGAGTCAGTTCCAATTATTAGGGCCCCTGGGAAAGCATAGTTTTCTAGAACTACTTGATGAATAATCCCTCCGCCGGGTTTCCAAAACCCCATGCCGTATTTTTTGCATGCGGATTCCAAAAAATTGTACACTTCACTATTTTCATTAACAGCTTCTGAAAGATCTGACCCCGCGCCCACTCTCGCTTGTATTAAGTGGTCACAGTGTACAGTCGTAGGCACAGCTACTCTTTCTCTGCCTGATTGCATGAATTGAAGAATGGACATTTGACCAGTTACATCTTGTTGCGCAACACGATCCGGTCTAAGATTCAGATAGCTTTCTCCAGGTATTAATTCTGCCTCTTCGGGATTGTCTAAATGGGAAAAAAGCAATTTTTCAGCAAGAGTCATAGGTCTGTTTAATCTACCTCTCACAACTTCTAGGTTTTTCTCCATTTTTTTATATGCTTCAAGCACGAATTCTGGAGTCGAGTCTATAGATACCATGTATCCCCCCTTCTTTTTATTCAAAGTCTGTTTATTAATTAGTGACGGAGCACTCAGCCACAAATGCTGCGTCAAGGTTGAGATTGTTTTAATCCCCAAAGTCTAGGGAATTGGAGACTTTATCCGCGTGATAGGTCTGATAGATCTTTGTCTTTGAAATAGTCGTAATTTTTTGCAATATATTCCTGTTGGTCTCCAGGTACAGCATCTTCAGAGAATATAGCTGTAACAGGGCATACAGGTTCACATGCAGCGCAATCTATACATTCATCTGGATTAATGTAGAATTGGTCGTCTTGCTCTCTTGTGTAAATGCAATCAACAGGACAGACGTCTACGCATGCTGCGTCTTTTAGGCCTACACATGGCTCTGTAATTATATAGGTCATTGTTTCCTCTCTCTCTTCGGTTAGGGTTCGATTAAACCCAACTGACAATTTGTGTCTGTATTATACACAGAATTGTGTAACTTTTGTATTACTGCCAACAGGGCGTGGCTCTAATTAAATTACTAATCCAGAGGTTCTTTTTTTGATAGACAGGTTAACAAAGGTTTCGGTCCTTTGAACTCCGTTGATTACTCCTACTTGTTCACGTAGGAAAGATCCTAAGTTTTCCGCTGTGTCTGTTCCCACCCATACGAAGACGTCAAATGAACCGGTTGTGACCGCTACATAATGGGCCTGTTCTAATTCCGCTATGGTGGTAGCAACTTTCTCCGACATGCCAGGCTCGGTTTGGATTCCAATCATTGCAGTAGTGGCAAACCCCAATCTGTCTAAATTAGGAATAGCGATTACGCTGAGATAGCCGTCTTCAATTAGTTTTTTAAGCCGACGTCGTATTGTCCCTTCGCTTACACCTGCCTCTCTGGCTATTTTCGCATTTGAAGCTCTACCATCTAGCTGGAGTAGGTTTATTATATTGACGTCTAAATCATCCATTTACGACTCCTCAATTACGATTGCCGATTAACGTCACTAATACTAATTCTTGTGGCGAGTTGTGTCAAACTTTCTGCGAATTCTGATGATTTGATTCGATAATTTGATCAAAATGATGATGGTAACGAAAGAATCGTAAATGAGACGTTTGATTGCTCGAATGAAGAGGGTTTGATAAAATCCACTCCTGATACGGAGGGGTCGCATAGAGGTCTAGTGCGGGCGCCTGCTAAGCGCCTATCCTGAGTAATCGGGATCGAGGGTTCGAATCCCTCTCCCTCCGCCATAAAGAGAGTAGGCAACTAAAAGAACATCATGCACATAAATAGCTACAATATATGGACAATAGGTTGTCAAATGAATGAAGCCGATTCAAACAAGTTGGCGTCGGCGCTTGACCAGCTTGGATTGCAAAAAGCAGGTCAGCCTGAAGATGCTGATTTGGTAGTATTAAATTCTTGTGTTGTAAGACAAAGTGCAGAAGATAAGGTTTCTCATAGGGTCAATATATCTCAGGAATTTAAAAAAGACAGACAGGATCAAATGTTAGTGCTGATGGGATGCATGGTGGGCCTTCAAAGTGATAATTTACGAAAAAGATTTCCGTCTGTGGATATGTTTCTGAGACCTCAGGATTTCGACCCTCTTTTGGAGCATATCGCAGTAATTAATGATCTGGATATTGATGGCTGTATATCTAATTATGCGGAAACAGATCCGCTAGTTAGCTGTCACGTACCTATCATCAAGGGCTGCGACTTTATGTGTTCATTTTGCATAATTCCGTATCGCCGTGGCAGGCAAGTTAGCAGGACTATTCAAGATGTAATATCGGAAGTAAACATATTAGTTGATAGAGGAGTCAAAGAAGTGACTCTTTTAGGACAGACTGTAGACGCATATGGGCATGATTTAGAAGATGATGTTGATTTGTCTGATCTGCTTTCGTCGATAAATGATGTCGATGGATTAGAAAGGATAAGGTTTTTGACGTCTCACCCTACATTTATGAGTGAAAAAATTATTCAGTCTGTTCAAGACTTGCCCAAAGTGTGTGAGCACATCAATTTACCGATACAAGCAGGTAGTGATACTGTTTTAGAAAGAATGCGTAGGCCTTACACGAGTGACCAATATAAAAGATTGGTAGACCAAATTCGTAATGCTGTACCTGAAGTTACTATCAGTACTGACATCATTGTTGGATTCCCAGGTGAATCTGAGGAAGACTTCCAAAAAACTATGCAGATAATAGAAGAATTAGAGTTTTCCAAGGTGCATTCTGCTGAATATTCGAACCGACCGGGTACAATAGCTTCCCGTCAATTGGTTGACAATATACCTACTCATATCAAACAGGAACGCCGAAAGATGATTGACTCGGTTCAGCAAGTGATCCAAGAGAAAAATAATAAGAAAACAGAAGGAAGTCTTCATTCTGTCTTAATTGAAGGTAGACGCAAGCAGCAATGGTACGGACGGAATAGAAATGATAAACTAGTATATACTAGTATGAATACAAAAAATCTAAAGAATAATATAGTAGATATCAAAATTGAGAACAGTAGTCCTTGGTCTTTAACGGGGTCAGTAACTAATCAAAACTAGGTTAGCAATAACACGGGACTTGAAATGACTATAAGAAATAGAACGTACACATTACCTTTAACTGAAATAGAACAAACTGCGTTTTGTAGCACTGAAGATGAACTACCTGCTAAACCTTTGTCTGAAGAAATGAAGGTTAATGTTAGATGGCAGAACATCCCATCTGATTATTTACACCTTACTCCTGAAGAACTAGATGAAAGGATACACAAGGTTAGAAGTAAATTAGGTGATAGAGTTACGGTGCTGGGTCACCATTACCAACGTGAAGAAATTATTAAATATGCAGATTTCCAAGGGGATTCTTTTCTATTGTCAAAAGAAGCTGCAGCGTTGCCTGATGTAGAATACATCGTTTTCTGTGGTGTCCATTTTATGGCAGAAACTGCATGTATCCTAGCTGACGATTCTCAAAAAGTGATTCTCCCAAACATTACTGCTGGTTGTTCCATGGCAGATATGGCACCAATGGAAGACGTCGACGATGCGTGGGATGACCTGAAGAATATATTACCGGAAGATAATTCTGTGATTCCTTTGACTTATATGAATTCTATAGCAGGGATCAAGGCTTTATGTGGAAGAAACAACGGTGCTGTTTGTACTTCTTCGAATGCAAAGAAAGTGATGGAATGGGCATATCAGCAAGGTGACCGAGTGCTGTTTTTACCTGATCAACATTTAGGAAGAAATACAGCCTTGGAACTCGGAATTCCGCTAGACAAAATGATTTTATGGAATCCTTTCAAGGTTTTGGGAGGTAATACTCCGGAACAGATCAAAGAGTCAAAAATTATCTTGTGGCAAGGGCATTGCTCCGTTCATACAAGATTTACTACTCAACAGATTGAAACAGCAAGAAATAGATATCCAGATGTTAATGTCGTGGTACATCCAGAGTGTCCTATGGAGACTGTTCAAGCTGCCGATATGATTGGGTCAACTGAATTTATTAAGAAAGTAATAAATGAAGGTGAGCCAGGAAGTGTATGGGCAGTTGGTACAGAAATAAGCTTGGTGAATAGATTGGCACAACAAAATCCAGATAAAACTGTGTTTTGTCTGGATCCAGTGAGTTGCCCGTGTTCTACAATGTACAGAATACATCCGGCTTATTTGTTGTGGGTCTTAGAGTCTGTAGATAGTGGAGAAATGGTCAATCAGATTACGGTTTCCAGTGAAGTTAAATCTTCCGCTAATATAGCTTTAAGAAGAATGCTCGATTTAGCTTAGACTCTTTCCCAACATTGGGATTCGATTTTTCATAAACTAATTGGTAATATCTATTCCAAAGAATGATTAGGGAGATCGGTGTGCAAAAGTTACCCATAGAAGTTTTCGAGCTGATCAAATCAGCTCTTCAAGAAGATCAGGCATTCAATGATCCAACCACAAATGCCTTGATTGATCCTTCGCTGGAAGTTTCTGCTCGATTAGTGGCTAAGCAAGAAGGAATAATCTCAGGAATAGAGGTATTTATTGCTACATTTGCATATGTAGATGATGGCATTGTATTTGACCGAGTTATTGATGATGGTGCCGAGGTGACTAATGGGCAAACAATAATCGATTTTCACGGTTCTGCATCGAGCATCTTACGAGGTGAAAGGACCGGACTTAATTTCATTCAAAGAATGAGTGGCATTGCTACTGAAACTAATAAGTATGTCAAATTGGTGCAAGATCTTAAAGCTACAATTGTAGATACCAGAAAAACAGTGCCAGGACATCGTTACCTTGATAAATATTCTGTAGTAATGGGTGGAGGCAGTAATCATAGATATAATTTGTCTGATGGAATATTAATAAAGGATAATCATTTGGTTGTCTTAGCTAAATTAGGATTAGACAACAAGCAAGCGGTGCTTCAAGCCATCGACCGTTCATCTCATACTATCAATGTTGAGATAGAGGTAGAGACGATAGAAGAAGTGGAAACCGCGTTATTAGCTGGAGCACAAATAATTATGCTTGACAATATGGATATTAAGACGATGTCAGACGCCGTTAAACTAATCGATGGCAACGCGGTTGTTGAGGCTTCAGGCGGGATTAATTTGAATACAGTACGAGCCGTGGCTGAGACAGGTGTGGATTTGATATCTGTGGGCTCACTTACCCATTCTGTTC
>CAYFGT010000027.1:0-10824 GCA_964343075.1 uncultured Dehalococcoidia bacterium
CTTTCCAGATTTCCTGTGCAGTGGATTCAAGCATACGGGTAGAAGCAGTAGACCATACGTTATTCTGATTAAGTAACCAGGCGGTACTAGTATCAGATTCAGCAATAATTTCTAATATATCTAGGAATTCAGAATGGTTTAATTCTGTTCCTCCTAAGGATTTAGGTAGTAGCAGTCTAAAGAATCCGCGATCAGCAAGATCTTCTGCTATTTCAGAAGGGATTTGGCGCTCCTCATTTATACGTACAGAATTCTCTTTAATGATTGGAGCTAGTTCTGAGGCTATGGCTACAAAATCCAGTTGAGCTTTTTCTTCAGCTACCATTTTTAGTTCCGTTCCTAACTAAAATTGAGTTACCGATAACAGTATAGCACTACCTTTAGTTAGAGTTAATTAAAAAGGAATTATTGTAGTTCCTAAAGCTAAATCTGATCCTAGCGCAAGACCGAATAATATGCTTGCAAGGCCGGCTACCCCGTTTACTACATTGTTTAATTTAATGTTATTACCTGACAACGCGAATGGTACGCTTATTATGATCGTTATGATTGACATAGAAATGATAGTTCCTGCGCCAAATAATATAATGTAGAGTAGTCCAGCTATAAAGGAGTCTATAGTAGGTAATAAGACGAGCATTACAGCGGCGCTTCCTGCTAAGCCGTGAATGATTCCGATAACGAATGATTTCATTCTGAAGAATGGCTTGCCAGCTGAGAATTTCCAATGTGGGGTTTCTACTTCTGGCGCTTCTTCTGCATCATGTGTGCCATGTATATGGATATGAGGACCATCGTCATGGTCATGTTGATGGGTATGAAGTAAGGTGCCTCGGCTTAAATTCCAAAAGACTTGAAGACCTAGGAATACTAGCATTATGGCTACACCGAATTCCAATACCGGCGCTACAGTTTCATAGCGATCTAATACAACCTCTTTAAATACTAGAATTATGATTCCTAGAATCAATAATGGGGTGGTATGACCTAGCCCCCAAGATGCTCCTACCCACAGGCTTCTCAAAGGATTTTTGAATTCGCTTACCATAGTCGTAACTGCTACCACATGATCTGCATCTGTGGCATGCTTCAGACCTAATAGAAGTCCTAGGATTATTGCTGCTATTGCTCCGTATTCAGTAGTCATGTCTCACCTATTTTAAGTTTTTACAGTTGCCGCACAAACCCGACAATGCGAGATGGTCAATATCAATATTGAATCCGAAATCTTGTCTGATTTCTCGTTTTAATGAGTCTAGGTATTTATCATCGATTTCGATCATTTCATTGCAATCCCTGCACATCATATGTATGTGAGTGTTATCGCCAATCCATTCATATAGGATCTCGCCGTCCATTCTGTAAGTTTCAGATATCAAGCGCAATTCCTTTAGGATGGCTACGTTGCGGTAAATCGTTGAAATGTTTATAAACGGATAGGCTTGTTTGACCTGATCGTGTATTTGGTTGATGTTTACGTGTTCGCCTGAATGACGGATTGCTGATAAAAGCAAAAGGCGTTGTGGTGTCATTCGTTGATCGGTACTTCGTACTGCTTCAATTGTGTCAGTTTCGCAACTCATATTGCACCTGCAATTTTTTGCAACTAGAATCACATCATTTTAGAGGTTTATACAGCTGAAGTCAATTTAGTTAGGTGTGATTAATTTGTGATGCTTTCCTGTGTTGGATGAAAAGTGTAGAATGGGGGTAGTCTGATTAGAACGTCATTGAGCCCGTAATTAACCAAGTCGAGAATAGTATATGTTAGATGAAACTGTAGATTTGGATGAAGGTGTTTCCGGAAAGATAATCATAGCTGGTTGGAGACGTCAGTGGTCTGACGGAGGGAATCTTTCTGGAGGATTGCCTCGTTATCTGATAGAACAAAGTAATGCCCAGCAAATAGGAAAATTCGTTAACAAAATAGATGCTATTTGTTATCCGTTTCAAGTTGCCGGCACCCACGATGCTTTTAGGCCTGGTATATCATTTAACCAGGGATTACCCAACCGATCTATGTACAGGAATAATCGTTTTTTTAAATATAATGACGATGTGATCATATTCATTGGCGAAGAACCGTGGTACCGGATTGATTTATATGCGGAAGCATTTTTTAAAGCTGCTAAGCATTTTGGAGCGAAAGACGTAATATTTGTTGAAGGATATAACGGTCCAGCTCCACCTAAAATGGAAAGACGGGTGAGCTGCGTATATAGTAAAGCTGATATGAAAGCTAAATTGGATAATTTTGGACTGTCATATTCCAGTTATGGATTACGATCAAGGCAAGGACCAACCGTAGGAATGGCTTTGTTATCGATTGCATCGGAAATATATCAAGACTTGGATGTGCTCCGGATGGGAGCCATGGCTCCACTTTACCCCTTTGTTACTGAGAATAATAACCAAGTGGGATTAACTACAGATCACAGGTCGTATTATGATGTGATGCGAAGGATCAAGGCCATGCATGAATTGGACATGGATCTCGAAGAACTACGTCAAATGTCTGAAACCGAATGTGAAAAATTGCAAAGTACTCTGGATAAAATTGCAGAAAATAATAAGGCTGCCCAAGAATACATGTCTAAAATAGAATCGGAATTTGATTATTCGCCATTTCAAGAGGTCGTAAATATAGACCCTGGAATTGATAAGGCATTAGAAGACATATTGAACAATATGTCTGATGAAGAATAATAATTTAAGGAGGAATCAAATGGTTAAACCTTTAGGAATAGGGCATGTGGTATTAAATGTAACAGACGTTACTAAGTCCATAGAGTTCTATACAAATGTTTTAGGATTCGAAGTTGTAAAAACTAATCCAGAAAAGACTGCAGCTTTCCTAAATTGCGGAGAAATGCATCATGACCTGGCGTTATTCAAAGCGACAGATGATAGTCCTAGTAAGAAAGGAACCATTGGCTTAAATCATTTTGCCGTATTAGTAGAAGATATAGAGCAACTCAAATCCTTAAAAAGTAATTTGGAATCTGTTGGATATTCCAACTTAAGAACTGTAGATCATGGAATGACCGGCAGCATTTACTTTGAAGATCCAGATGGGAATGGTATAGAGTTCTATTTTGATAGGTACTCTGATCCAGCCGAAGGGTTGGCAGTAATGAAAGATGACAATAAAGTCAATGGTGAACTAGTTCTAGATTAGTGAACTGCGTAGGAGTTTTAACATGGGGATCAAGAAATTTTCAGACCGTTTAGACGACATATTAGATATAAATCAAGAAGTTGAATGGGTTACCGAAGGATATGGTGGTGATCAAGGTCCCACTGAAGGTCCCCTGTGGTGGCATGAAGATTCGGCCTTGGTATTTAGTGATATTCATAACAACCGCAGAATAACTTGGAAAGAAGGGCAAGAAGCCAAAGTATTACAAGATGGTAGCAATCAATCCAACGGTTTGACTAGAGACTTAAAAGGAAGACTTGTTGCCTGTGAACATATGACTAGGCGTGTGATTAGATTGGAGCACGATGGTCAGACGACTGTGATCGCGAATAGTTTTCAAGGTAGGCAATTAAACCGACCCAACGATGTCATAGTAAAGTCAGATGAATCTATATATTTTACCGATCCGTGGAGTCATAGAGTTCCCCAAAATGAATGGGATCTCACTTTTACAGGGGTTTATAGAGTCAGTCCGGATCTTGGGACATTGACGTTACTAGTGTCGGATTTTGTGTTTCCAAACGGCATAGCTTTCTCTCAAGACGAAAGATTCTTGTATGTAAATGATAGTAGAAGAGCTCATATACGCTCTTTCGAAGTGAATCCAGATGGGACTCTGGCTAAAGGGACTGATCGTATATTCTGTGATGTATCAGGTGCTGATCCTGGGGTAGCGGATGGAATGAAAGTTGATAAACAAGGTAATGTTTATTGTGGGGGTTCAGGAGGGCTTTGGATTATAGATCCTTGCGGGGCTCCTTTGGGACTAATTGAGCATGGCCATAATGCTACGACTAACGTAGCGTTTGGAGGAGAAAATTGGGACCAGCTGTTTTTCACCTCTTGGAATGCAGTAGGAAGAGTTAACCTCAAAGTGCAAGGAGTACCTGTTCCGGTTGCATAATCTATAATGCCAATTAAATCATTTTCGAACAAACTAAGAACCGTATTAGATGACCAACAGGACATAATTACTATTGGCACAGGTTTCGGTGGCAGTTATGGCCCGGCCGAAGGTCCTTTGTGGTGGCATGAGGATGACACACTAATATTTAGCGATATTCACAATAGCAAGCGCATGTCTTGGAAACAAGGAAGAGAACCGACTGTTGTAGCTGAAAATACTTATCAAGCAAACGGCCTGACTAGAGACTTGGAAGGCAGGTTACTGATTTGCGAACAGGCGAAAAAACGCGTTATTAGGATAGATCATGATGGATCAGTTACAGTCATAGCGGGGAATTTTCAAGGCAAACCATTTAACAGAACTAATGACGTGGTTGTGACTAGTGATGGGGCAATATATTTTACTGATCCTTGGAATCGTAGGAACCTGTTGACCGAAGTGGACTTACAAATAGCAGGTGTGTACAGAGTATCTAGAGATCTAGGGACGAAGACTTTGCTGGTATCTGATTTTGTGCATCCGAATGGGCTTGCGTTTTCCCCTGATGAAAAAGTCATGTACATCAATGATAGTCGAAGGGGACTAATTCGGGCATTTGATGTCACGGGTGCTGGTCTTTTAAATCTAGCTAGTGATCGTATATTCTGTGATTTGAATGGACCAGATTCTGGTGTGCCAGATGGCATGAAAGTTGATAGTGTTGGAAACGTTTATTGTGGTGGTTCAGGGGGGTTATGGATTATAGATCCTTCTGGGGAACCACTAGGTATTGTAGAGCATGGAGAGAGTGCGACTACTAATGTCGGTTTTGGTGGATCGAATTGGGATATGTTGTTTTTTACCACTGAAACCACTGTAGGATGCGTGAAATTAAATGTTAAAGGGACACAAGTTCCCATACAGGAGTTAGGGTAGTAGTTATGGATTTGACTTTATTATCTTGGAATGTGAATGGATTGAGAGCTCAGCATCGTAAAGGTTTTGTGGATTGGCTTAAAGTGACAGGCCCAGACATTATTTGTTTGCAAGAAATAAAAGCTCAAGAAGACCAGCTCACCAAGCCAATTAAAGAGATTGATGGATATTATTCGTTTTTTCATCCAGCCGAAAGAAAAGGATACAGCGGGGTGGCTCTGTATACCAAAATCGAACCAATCTTTGTCCAAAAAGGGTTAGGAGATGATAAGTTTGATACTGAAGGCAGAGCAATAATAGCTGAATATGAATCGTTTTATTTGATAGGCTGTTATTTCCCTAATGGGCAATCCTCTCAAGAACGATTGGATTACAAGATGGAGTTTTACGACAAGTTTTTGAAAGTGGCCAATGAGTTAAGGCAAAAAGGGAAACCTGTGATATTTTGCGGTGATTTAAATACTGCCCATAAAGAAATAGATCTAGCTAGGCCTAAAGAGAATAGTAAAACTTCAGGATTCTTGCCGATTGAAAGAGAATGGATTGATCAAGTAATAGAAGAGAATTTTGTGGACATATTCAGGGAATTTAAAGATGAGCCAGGATGGTATAGCTACTGGGACCAGATTACTAGGGCGAGAGAACGCAATGTGGGATGGAGAATCGATTACTTCTTTGTAGATGATTGTCTTAAGCCTGACATCAGAGATGCTTTTATTTTGACCGACGTCATGGGATCAGATCACTGCCCGGTGGGTATTAGGATTAAGGTGAGTTAATTTAGGTGTGTATTCAGCCAGCCTAGTGCTAGATTGTTGAACTCGAAACATGGTGAATGCGGGAGGTCTGGATATACTACTAGAGATTTTTGAGTAGGAATGTTATCAAATACGGGCTGCACAGTTTCTATAGGGCATACTTCATCTTTTAATCCAACATTTACGAGGGTTGGGCAGTTGATCCATTGTACTAAATTCAACGGGTCAAAATACCCTAATGTTTCCATGCTTTGCCCTTCCAAGTCTGGGTTTTGCTTAAGAAAGTTATTCAATTCTACGTAGGGCTTTGAAGTAAGTGTCTTAGAAAGGTTGTAGTTGCAAAGGAAAGGCTCTTCTGCAACCGCTGCTTTCAATCGGTCATCTAGTGCAGCTGTAGCGAGAGTGAATCCTCCTCCTTGGCTTCTACTCCACATTCCTAACTTGTCTTGGTCTATTTCAGGTCGACTGCACAGAAAATCGAGCCCACGAATACAATCCATGTAAGCCCCTCTGTAATAATAATGAAATTTGTCGTCGAGACGATGGGTTAATTTAGTAGTGTTTTCTAATTTCCAGAATTTCTCACTTAGCCCTTGAGCTCGAGGGAATAATGTGAGGACTGCAAATCCAGTAGACGGTAGAATTGTTGGGATTTCTTTTACGCCTCCATATCCTGGAACCGCTAACACACCAGGTAATTTACGATTACCCGTATGATTAGGCACTGAGTACCATCCAGCTAGCTTTGCATTCTCGAAGCTCGTTAGTTCGATGTCATACGTGGTGTATTCCCTGTTACTTTTAACAGGATTTTCGGTGATACTGACATCCATAGGGACTTCTCCCAATTCGGTTAAGGTTGATTCCCAGAACTTTTGTAGTTCCATACTATTCCTTCAGGTGCTCTCTAATATTGGATGATGGTAGTGTACAACGTATAATCTCGTGGGTAAATTGTTGTCATCAGATTTAGACTGGTACAATGCAATAAGTTTAGTAATAGGGGTGTCTTATGAAAGTATTAGTGATTCATGGAGCAGGAATGAATATGAGAGGGAAAGTTAATATAGAAACTTTCGGTACTATGACTCTGCCCGAATATGATGCAAAAATTAATGAATATGCAGACGCATTGGATATTGAAGTTGAGATCATTCAATCAAATATAGAGGGCGAAATTGTAAACAAATTATATGAAGCTCATGAGGCTGGTTATGCTGCAGCTCTAATCAATCCTTCAGGATACACGACGAGTGATGGCCCTTTAAGAGCGGCAATAACCCAAGTAGGATTCCCGACTATAGAGGTGCATATTTCCAATCCTTCATCTAGAGGGACAGTATCCACAATTCAACAGGTTAGTAAAGGATCTGTATATGGGTTTGGAATATACGGGTATTATTTAGCTTTGAACGCGGTAAAAAACGTTCTTGCTTAACCACACCTCAAGCAGCGATGTTCAGTGAAAATAGTGTCTTGTTGGTTGGGTTCTGTTAAAGCGTAGTCTAATAATATTCTGACTACTTTATCACTCGACCTGATTTTGTATTTTTCTTGAATGGATTCAATGAATTTTACTTGGTCTGGATTGAGTTGTATTTCCATAGCTAATTCGTCCACGTTTAAGTATGTTTGTTTTGTGATTGTCTAGCGGGTTTGATGGTACCCCCGAGGGGATTCGAACCCCTGATCTTTGCCGTGAAAGGGCAATGTCCTGGGCCGCTAGACGACGGGGGCATTACGCAATTTTACTACAGTTATGGGTACACTGCTAGCCCTTCAAGAGCCATAGTTTCAGGGAACCCACTCATCAAATTCATATTTTGAACAGCTGCCCCCGCAGCGCCTTTAACCAAATTATCTATACATGATATGACGATTAATTTCCGCGTTTCCTTATGGACTACTGGGTACACAAGACATTTGTTATTGCCCAGTGTTTGTTTGGTTTGAGGCGCACTGTCTGTTACGTCAACAAAATCTTGGCCATTGTAAAAGTCTTTAAACATTTCTACTACAGAATCCATTATTTCGTCCGATACGTCTTCATTGAAATCCGCATAACAAGTTGATAAGATTCCTCGAGTCATCGGTATTAGATGAGGAATGAAAGTTACGTCAAATTCATTATCATTTATAGCAGATAATTCTTGGCTGATTTCTGGTAGATGCCGGTGTCCATTCACAGAATAGGCGTGTACGTTTTCATTTATTTCTGAATAATGGGTAGTTAAATTTAATCCCCTTCCTGCACCGGAAACTCCCGATTTACTGTCAACAATTACTTTTTCTTGGATAAGATTGTTTTTAATTGCAGGGGCTAGCCCTAGGATAGCGCTAGTAGGATAACATCCTGGATTGGCGATTATATTTGATTCCGTAATTTCGTTCCTGTAGAGTTCTGGTAATCCATAAACTGCGTTTTCTAATAGTTCGGGTTTAGGATGTACAGTCTGATACCATTTCTCGTATATCTGAGGGTCTTTCAATCGGAAGTCAGCGCTGATATCAATCACTTTTAATCCGGCTTCTATAAAAGGAAGTAGTGCTTCTGCACTAGCTTTATGCGGAAGTGCGGAAAATACAATATCTACGTTATCATCCAGCTCTTCAGTTAAAGTGATATCTAATGATGCTAAGTGCGGGAAAACTTCGCCAATATTTTGGCCTGCAGCACTCCTCCCTGTTGCGGAAACGAGTTCTACTTCAGGATGTTGAGCTATGATCCTAGCTAGTTCGGATCCTGCATAACCAGTTATGTTTATGATTCCGACTTTCATATGTTTTCCTCCGGGATTTCTGGAGAGTGTGGCACTATCCTTCTTCGATTGCGTGTTAGTTTATCACTATTGTTAGTATTTTTGCTCTGATGCTTCATAAATGAGTTCTTAGAAGGACAAGCATCTTTAACTACGCATTCGTAACACTTAGGGTTTTGAGCTGCGCAAGTTTGTCTGCCGTGGGTAATGATGGCTGTATGAAAGGGTGTAATTTGGTCTGGCAGCACAATGCGCTGCAAGAACGTATGAGCTTTGTCTACGTTCTGGCTTTTAGGAATTATGCGGAGCCTCTGAGAGACTCTATATATGTGGGTATCGATAGCCATTGCGGGCATTCCTAATGAGAAATTTAGCACTATTCCTGCAGATTTTGGCCCAATACCTTTCAATTGGGTTAGCCATTTCACCCCTTCTTCCACGGATAGTTCTTTTAAGAATTGCAGGTCCAAGCTACCGTTCAAATCTAGAATTTGATTGAGGACAGATTTGATGCGAGGAGCTTTGATCTTCGCTAATCCGCCTCGCTGAATTTGTTTTTCTATTTCGGGAACTTCTGCTTGCGCTACTGCTTCTAAGGTGCCAAAATGCTTCATTAAGCTCCCATAAGCTCTTCCTGAATTAATATCAGATGTATGTTGAGATAATATAGTGAATACGAGCTCATCAGCTGGTAAAAGCTTCCTGGGCTCCTCAAAAGGTCCATATTCGTCAGTGAGTTTTTCTAATATATATGCTATGTGTTCACGCCGTGAGGCAATAGAAATCCCAGCCATAATTCAATCTCGTACTTTAGTTTTGGGGTCGGTTTTTTAAATATTCTTCTAGTTCAGATAGTAAATCTGAAGGTTCCGGTAGTGGCGTCTCGGACAATTTCTCATCGTATCGGGCTTCTAGGTTTTTGACATATTCTCCAATTTGATCATCATCAAGGATTACTTTTTGTAGCTCGGACCTAAAATGTTCTTCAGCGTTTCTGAGGTCGGTTAGGTCGATATTTAGGTTCAACATACGGTTTATGAAATTTACAATATGATAGCTTATTTGATGGTTTGGAGCTGCTTGTAGGTAATGAGGAGTATGACCCCATATGGAAGTGTAATGAATCCCTTTTTGATTTAGAGCAGTGCTAATAGCGGTGGTGATGCCTGTGGCTCCTTGGTACGTAGACCTGTGGATTTGATATGAAGTTAAGATGTCTTGTATGTTTGGTTCAGTAGAAGAACCTGTAATCCGAGTGTCTCTCGTATGAGGAATAGCGTCCATTAGAGCTCCTAGTTGGATGACATTGCTTATACCCCAAGCTTCGCAAAGGTCAGTAATGATGCTTGCGAATGTTTTCCATTTAAGGTTTGGCTCTGTGCCTAAGAATGCGAGGATTTGATTACCATCGGACTTGGTTTCGCATACAAATAGTTCATTTTGAGGCCATACAATATTTCTGGTCCCTGATTCAGTGGATCTTACAATTGGCCGCTGTTGTGAAAAGTCGAAAAAGTCCTCCGGATCTATATCCAGAATCTTTTCAGAATCCAGATCCCTGACGATGTACTTTAAAGCCGTAGTTGCTGATTCGCCCGCGTCAGGCCAACCGCGAAATGCAATGATTAGATTCTGTACCTCGCGGTCAGGTTTGCGCATGTTCAGTAAATAATCCATTTCACACCTATAATTGTATATTAAATTTAAATAAATACACTTCCAAGACTTCAGTGTAAAAAAATTAATGGATTCTGTAATCGGATTCGTCTTCTAGAGGAAGTAGAATAGCTGATGGATCTAGTTCATCAAGGCCGCTTTCTGCAGCTTCTATAAACCTTTTTAATGTAAGGTCTCCCAAAGGAGTAGATGATCTTACCGTATCGGCTAGCTCTTTTATTAGTCCTAGGTCTTTCAAAATCACTCGTAATTGCGCTCGGTCCCCGTCGAAATTTCGATTAATCATGACTTCGGAATTTCTAGCAAGCATAAAGCTCTGCCCCCATCCAGTATTGACTAGATCAAAAATTTGCTGAGGGTCAGCTCCAGCTTTTGATCCTAACAACAACGCCTCAGCCGCTGCTAATGAATGTATACCAACTAATAACTGATTAACTAATTTGACGGCTGTTCCAGATCCAGTCGGCCCCACATGCTGCACCGTTTGCCCCATCACATCTAACAATGGTAAGACTGTATCAAAAGATTCCTTGTCTCCTCCGCACATGATAGTTAAAGTGCCATCTGAGGCTCTTTCCGTTCCGCCACTGATCGGTGCATCTAAGAATT
>CAYFGT010000028.1:0-10462 GCA_964343075.1 uncultured Dehalococcoidia bacterium
GAACTTCAAACTTTTTACTTTTTAAATTGTTCTCAGTATAAATTGCTTACAATCTCTCGATTGTTATTTTTTTGTTAGGACAAAAAATAATTTGCTTATTCAATTGTTAAAGTACTAAGCCGGACAAAACTTCCCGGACTCCCCATTGTGAAGTCCGGGAAACATATGATTTCGCACACATTCGTTTGTTCGACCGTTAGGCAGAATATTATATGAGAGGGTTTACTAACCGTCAAGATGTCTTTAAAGATAAATTTTATGACGTCCAAAACCTAATTATTTGTATTTGAAACACCTCACTTTCCTATGAAATTGGGTGCCCTTTTATCTATAAAAGCCTGTACAGATTCTTTATGGTCTTGTGTGGTTCTCATGTGTTCTTGAGCAACATGAGCCAATTCCATACTTTCTCCCAAGTCCATATTCATGCTTT
Organism: uncultured Dehalococcoidia bacterium; assembly: GCA_964343075.1. Taxonomy (GTDB): domain Bacteria; phylum Chloroflexota; class Dehalococcoidia; order Lucifugimonadales; family UBA3495; genus UBA2588. The sequence continues at coordinate 434 of CAYFGT010000028.1, forward strand.
TATGCACTAAGTATTTAATCATTGCATGTGACTGAGTAGGACCAGATGCCAATTTAGTAGCCAATCCCATCGCTGCATCCAGAAGTTCATCATCTTCCACAACCTGACTCACCAATCCCATCCTGTAAGCTTCTTCTCCGCTCACCCGATCACCAGTGTATTGCAGCATTAATGTATTGGATAAACCAATCAATCGAGGCAATTGCCAACAACTACCATCAGCTGGGATCAATCCTCTTAGCACAAATGCTTCAGAAAATTGTGCTTTCTTTGCTGCGATCCTTATATCACATCCTAGTGACAACCCCATTCCAACACCCATAGCATGCCCATTCACAGCCGCTATAGACGGCTTCTGTAATTCATGTAATCGCAAAACCACTTTGGGAGCAGCATATGGTGACCGTAATTCTCTTTTCGCGAGTACTTTCTCCATTTTGCCCCATGGTAAGTCCTCTTGTTCTCCTTCTTCCGCTTCTTTTTGTTCTCTATCCTCAATTCTTTGTCTAAAACCTTTCACATTAGCCCCCGAACAAAAAGATGGATCTGTCCCCGTGAGCAGTAATACTCTACATTCATTATCCCGCTCAAATTCATCCAAAGTATCAATTATTTCTTTGGCCATTTCTGGACCTAGCGCATTCCTCGTTGCTGGGTCATGCATCGTGATTTTCAATACTCCATCGATCAATTCAGTCTTAATAAATTCATTAGCCATAATTTACTCCTACAAACCAGATTGGTATTCCAAATGTTTTCGTTAACAACTATAATCGTTACAGTCAGACCAGTAAACCTTGATATACGATAAACTTGTTACACCATAATATAAAGGAGTACATGCTATGAATGAAGGAACGATTATTAATATCCACATCGCTGAGATCAAAGGAGAAGATTCGGTCCCTGTACAATCTGCTTCAGCTATAACCGGAGAAGGATTAGAGAATGACAGAAGCCGTAATCCAGCCAACCTTCGCCAAGTTTTGGTTATGGACAAAGAAACGCTCGATGAATTCAATTTGACCCCGGGTCAAATCAAGGAAAATATTACAACCACTGGATTGGATCTCTCACAGGTTAAACCTGGAGATGTATTTTTCTTGGGTAATGAGGTAACTTTAGAAGCGACAGGATTATGTGACCCTTGCCACAAGATGGACGCGATTGAGGATGGACTACAAGAAGCCCTAGATGGTAAGAGAGGAATTTTATCCATAGTATTAAACGGCGGAACATTCAATGTCGGTGACTCTATAAGGGTAGAACCATAATCAGCGAGTAAAATGCTATCACGCAACCCAATCATTACTATTCCTATCTTCCCGTTGAATTTGGTGTTGTTTCCAAATTCTGATCTACCCCTTCATATATTTGAAGACCGCTATAAACAAATGGTGCACTTCTGTGTACAAAACAAACAACCCGTAGGGATAGCGCTATTAAAAGAAGGCAAAGAAGTAGGAGAATATGCAACTCCATATAATGTGGGAACATTAGGATATATTACGAGTACTAATCAAAACCCTGACGGTACTATTGAAATCGTCGTCACAGGAAAATCGAAGTTCAGAATCTCTGAGCTCTTATATGACAAACCCTACCTCAGCGCAACAGTAGAAACGATTGAACCTTCATTCGACAACTTAGACCGGTCTGCGCTAGAACCTGTTAAAACTTCAATTCAACTTCTTAATAAACTGATCGACCAATCATATGGAGGTTGGGCTAGGTCTTATTTTGTTGAAAACGATCCACAATCATTGATATACCAAGGAATCGACTTAGTTTTGCAGAATCTATCTGTTCCCAACACAGTGAAACAAAATTTACTCGAAGGTGAGACTTTCGAGCGACAATCTAAACTTTTACTTACAATAATCGACGAATCAGTAAAGTTATTCCAAGCTGAAGCAGATAAGAACCAACCTTATTCGGGATTCAGCAAAAATTAACTATAGAGCCTGAGTACTGAATCTCCAGGAATTAAGCCCGATACTAGTTCTGGATGTATTATCTCCAATAATATTTCCAATCCATTCACCAGTCGAGGGCCTGATCGACTTGTGTAGCTACCCGCATCAATCACGTATACTTCTTGATTCTGGACAGCTTTAAGTCCATCCCAACCTTCCCGTTGGCGTAAACTATCTATATCCTTCAATGCTCTCGTGACCCCAAACCCACATGGCATAAGAATTATTTTGTCTGGATTCGATTCAATTACTTTTTCCCATTCTACGACAAATGATCCGGTCGTCTTGTCACCAAATAAATCTATCCCTCCAGCGATTTCAACCATTTCAGGAATCCAATGACCTGCGCACATCACAGGGTCCACCCATTCTATACAAAACACGCTAGGCTTGGACATTGCAACAGAAGATATATTCTTTACATGATTGATACGATGTTCCATCTCTTCAATGACCGACTTCGCTTTAGATTGAGTACCCGTAATCTCTCCAATTCGATCGATATCATCCAAAACATCATTCAGCAATTGGGGATCTAATGACACAATTGTTGGAGTTTGTTCTAACTCTTCGCAAGCCTCAGCAACCTGCTGAGAAGATATTGCTCATACCTCACAAACTTGCTGAGTGAATATCACTTCTGGTTGCGCTGTTGCCAGAACGCTTTCATCGATCTGGTAAATCCCTAGTCCTTGTTTTAATCGTTCGGAAATTACCGCGTTTATCTCTTCACTAGTTGGGTCATCAAATTCGTCGAAAACGCTTTTAACAACATTGGGTTTCTTTAAAGCTTCCTGTGGATAATCGCATTCATGAGTGACACCCAGTAGGTTCTCTTGTTGTTCTAAAAGATAAATAATCTCCGTAGCACTTGGAATAAATGAACACAACCGCATACTAATCAGCTGCTGCAGCCAATTGGTGTCTCGCTTCATCTACGCCATCTAAAAATGCCCACATAGCATCAAGAGCTTGATTTACACTGATCAACACACTCTCTGCATCTGCTTCTTGCAAGGTGGCCTGTATAGATTCTGCCTCTGCTTCGTGATGAGCTATTTTTTCGGTACTATGAACTTTGAAAAATGTTAAAGCATCTTCTGGCAAATCAAAGAATTTCCTTAATCCAACGATTTTTTCCGTTGCGACTCTAGGGACTTGGTATTCCCATGCATACATAATAGACATACCATGCTGATAACTCTGTTGTTCACAAATATCCGTATATGTATCAACAAGATACTGCGTAGTAGGCAATAATTCAGCTTGCTTGACTTCTTCTTTGTTCAATCCAAGACCTTCGCAAAATTGCAACCACTGAGAAGCATGATTGTCTTCCCCAAATTCTTCGTCCCATAGGTTAACTAAAATAGTCTGCCTGACAGACGGTTCATCACATTTAGCATGAATTGTGCTTAAACGTTGGGGGAAAGCTGACTCAAAAAAGTAATATTGCTCTGCATAAAGCTTAAGGTCTTCTTGATTTAACTCACCTTTCTGCCATGCTTGGTAGAAGGGATGTTTCAAGATGGATTTCGCATCTATTGCTGTTTGTAAAGTGTTAATTATTTCATTCATTGTAAATTCCTTTCAAATCATTTTTTTTTGTAACTCGTTTCTACACAAATTCAAGCTTCACTCTGTCTCAAGAAATTATATACATAATCCGCATCTCTTACTAGGCTTAGCCATCAGAAACAACCAATACTTTTCTTAATAATAAGTATTGTTTGACCGAATAATCCCTAATATATAAAATAGGGATTAGGTCAAACAAACATGAATTCAAATAACAACATATCAGGTTTCACGTTAGCCGCTGGCATATTAGGGTTAATCGCAGGATTAGTTATAGCAGCCTTGATATCTATTCCCATTTCCAATCTCCCAGGTTGGTTAGGAGGTACATTACCTTTTATAATCTACGGAGCATTAGGATTGATAGGATTATTACTGGGTATTAGCAAAGGAAAAAATATACGTACCTTCATGCAATCCAGTCTCAATCCAAACCAAGCGTCTGGGAGAGGAAACTTTAGTTCTTCAGTTCTAGTGGACACCAGTGCCATCATAGATGGCCGAATATCTGACATCGTTGCGACAGGATTTATAGATCGAGAATTGCTAATACCTAGATTTGTTCTGGACGAGTTAAGACATATTTCTGATTCCCCTGATGCCATACGACGCAATAAAGGGAGAAGAGGCCTAGATGTATTATCTGACTTACAAAATAGTAACAAAATCAGAATGCAAATCTTAGACGTAGGCGTCAATTATACGAATGAAGTCGACGCAGAGTTAATACAATTAGCTAAAAACATGAATGCCTGCATATTTACAACAGATTACAATCTAAACAGAGTTGCCGAATTACAAGGCATAGCAGTTCTGAATGTAAACGAATTAGCAAACGCTGTTAAATCAATTGTCATCCCTGGAGAAGAAATAAATGTTAACATCGTCCAAGAAGGCAAAGAAATTGGGCAAGGTGTAGCTTATCTTGATGACGGTACAATGGTCGTAGTTGAAGGCGGGCGCAGATTCATAAACTCTAGTCATGATGTGACGGTAACTCGTGTTCTTCAAACTGCTGCTGGCCGGATTATTTTCGCTCAAACCCGAAGTGCTTAAATGCCCAACCAACAACCTGTTTTAGGTGTGATTGTCGTAGCTGCAGGAGCAAGCACCAGGATGGGAATCGACAAAATCTTCACAAAAATAGCAGGTTATCCGGTGATCTACCACACTCTTCAATGTTTTCAGACCCATCCCTTAGTAAAACATATTTGCGTAGTAGTAGAGTCCAGTAAAATCCCTATAATGGAGCAAATTGTTGCAGAAAATAACTTTTCTAAAGTAGAGCACATTTGTGCAGGCGGAAATACTCGGCAAGAATCGGTACAATCCGGATTGAAGGAATTATCTCCAACCCAATTCGTGGGCATACACGATGGAGCGAGACCTTGTATTAATCATGAAACCATTACAAATTGCATAACCCAAGCTCAAATTCATGGTAACGCCATCACTGCTATTCCAGTAACCGATACTATAAAAAAAATAGACAACACCAATCAGATCATGCACACCATAGATAGGTCACAGTTATGGCAAGCTCAAACTCCTCAAATATTTACCTTGGAAACACTTCAACAATCGTATGATGTTGTTTCCAAGGAATTCACTGATGATTCCTCCTTACTCGAATCACTAAATATTAAAATCCATGTATCAATGGGGGACCCAACCAATATTAAAATAACGACACCCGTAGACCTCATAATGGCTGAACAGATTATTAAACAATCAGAACAGGTATAACGTGTTTGAATACAAAACTGGTTTAGGTATCGATGTACATCAATTACAACCCCAATTCCCCCTAGTGCTGGGAGGGATAACTATCGACTTTGATTTCGGTTTAGCGGGTCATAGTGACGGGGATGTTTTGGTACATGCCATAATAGATGGAATTTTGGGAGCTATGACATTCGGAGACATAGGGAGCATGTTCCCTTCAGAAGATACCTCACTCAAAGGTATCCGAAGCATGGAAATGCTGAAACAAGTTGAAAAGGCCAGACAAACGACAAACTGGCAGGTAACTCATGTCGATGCTACAATAATCGCTCAAAAGCCAAGATTGTCTGATTACATGATAGATATGAAGCGAAGCATCGATTCCATATTAAATATCGGTATAGACTCAATCAACTTAAAAGCAACCACAACTGACCATCTGGGATTTATAGGAGACGGACTAGGGATAGCGGCAATTGCTGTGGTAACCATTAAAAAGCAACATGAAACTATATAATACACTCAACAGGGCAATCGAAGATTTCAAGCCATATGATCCTTCAGAGGTCAAAGTTTATGTATGTGGAGTTACTCCATATTCCTCAACTCATGTAGGCCATGCTTTGAGTTACGTCGTTTTCGATGTGCTCAGAAGGTATTTAGAACATTCGGGATTTAAGGTTAATCACGTTCAAAATTTCACAGATGTTGATGACAAAATAATCGTCAAAGCCCAGGAAGAAGGCATTAGCGAGAATGAATTAACTGAGCGATACATAGAAGATTTTTTTGCTACTATGGATGCTCTCAACGTACTCAGAGCCACGACTTACCCTAGAGCCACGCAAGAAATCCCCGATATAATCGAGACAATCACTACGCTCATAAATAATGGATATGCCTATCCTGCTGGTTCTGATGTCTTCTTCCGTGTGGGCAAGTCTGACAAATATGGAGCATTGAGTAACCGATCTACAGATGACATGATCTCAGGTTCTAGAATTGAAATAGACCCAAACAAAGAAAATCCTATGGATTTTGCCTTATGGAAAGGATCTAAAGAAGGAGAACCTTCATGGGAAAGTCCTTGGGGTGATGGAAGGCCAGGTTGGCATATAGAGTGCACTACCATGTCTACCAAATATCTGGGAGACCGGTTAGATATTCATGGCGGAGGAATGGACTTAGTATTTCCTCATCATGAAAACGAAATTGCCCAGAGCGAGGCCTTTACGAATACAGAACCATTTTCCAAGATCTGGATGCACAATGGTCTATTACAATTCGGACAAGACAAAATGAGTAAATCGATTGGAAATTTGGTATCAGTGGAAGAAGCTTTAACTAAACATCAACCTGATGCACTTAGGCTATATCTCTTAAGTTCCCATTATAGGTCACCTCTGAATTATAGTGATGAAGGATGTGAAGCGGTTTCAAGAAGCCTACAAAGATTAAGAATCGCCTTAGAGCCTACGGAGCCCAGCGATACTCCTTTAGACGCGTCTGAGTACGCACAAAATTTCATCGCCCACATGGATAATGATCTAGACACTCCTCAGTCCATAGCAGTGATGTTCGACCTAGCAAGAGAGATCAATAGATCTAAAGAATCAGGATTAGACGTCACCCAAGCTCAGCACGAACTTAAAACTATGGGGACAATTTTGGGTCTTACCTTCCAATCAGTCAAAAATAATTCCTTGTCAGATGTCGCCCCATTTATAGATCTCCTATTAGAAATCAGAGGAGACTTGAGAGAAGCCAATCAATACGATCTAGCGGATAAGATTAGAAACTCTCTTCACGAATTAAATATCCAGATAGAAGATACTTCTAGCGGTCCGAAATGGCAATAATGCCATGTTTGATCAGAGCACGCTAAATCAGCTCAGATCTATCGTTGGCCCAACTAACGTACTGACAGACCCATCAAGCTTAGACATATTCTCTTCTGACGCTTTATCACCAGACCGAGCTTATGGAATTGAACAAGAATTACTTACTCTTCCATCAGCTATCGTTTTCCCAGAAACTACACAGCACACTTCCCAAATTCTAAAAACCTGTTTCTTCAATGAAATATCTGTAATACCAGCTGGATCAGGAACAGGAGTGATGGGTGGAATCACCCCGCCTGCAGATTCAATAATCCTTAGCATGGCAAACATGAATAACTTTATCGCACTAGATGCCATCGGCCACTCGACTACGGTTGAAGCGGGCATCTTGCTTGGGACGCTGAATGATCAACTCAACAAAGAAAGCTTCATGATAGGCCACGACCCATATTCTTTAAATTTGGCGTCAGTCGGAGGTGCAATATCAACTAACGGTGTCGGGTATACAGCTAGTCGATATGGAACAATGGGAGATCAAGTCTTAGCACTTGAAATTGTACTGCCAGACGGGACCATATTACCTCTCCGGCATACTCCTACCCCTTCGGTGGGACCTGACATATCTAAATTTTTCATAGGATCAGAAGGAACTCTAGGTGTCATTACCAAAGCTACTATTAAAGTTTTTCCTAAGCCGCAATCCACACATTTTATAACGTTACAATTTTCCGATTTCCAAACTGGATATGATTTTTTTATCAAAGCGTATAACAGTGAATTCCGTCCCTCTTTGTTTGAATTGAACGAAGTCGATGAACAGTCGAACATGCATCTTATGTATGAAGGAGATGCCACATTCACGACAGCCGCATCCAATTGGGTACGGAACCATATGGGACCCAGCACAAACATAAAAAGCTCAAATATCACAAGAGAATACTGGGTAACCCGTCATAATTCAGCCGTACAATATGCGCAAACGGCGCTCCATAAGAAACGTAAAATCAAATGGAGTAGAAACACAAATCGCCTATTCGAATACTTACATATAAGTTTACCCCCTTCACAAGTGGTACATTACAAACATGTATCGACAGACATTATTCAATCGCATAGGTTAAATGTAGAAGAATATTGTATCTGGGGCAAACCTGACTTCTTTTCCATGATGCTTGTTCCTAAGAACACATCATCTGCTTCCGCTAAATCCGACTTAACTGAAGCAGCTAGGGCGTTAATACTATTAAGTTGCGAAATGGGTGGATCAATCGAGTATTGCCATGGTATCGGTATCAAATTAAGAGATCTATTGCCCAACGAGCTTGGAAATTCATATGACTTCCTTAAAACGATCAAAAATAACTTAGATCCCAAGAGAATCATGAACCCCAACAAGTACGTCTAGCAGTATCAAAGTTAGCAATAGTAACGAATTATCAATATCCCTTGACACAATATTGCCTCGGGGTATATCATATATACAAATACAATAAATAATTAAGTATTTTAAATAATGATTAAGCGAGGTTAATTTAATAGCATGTTTAACAAAATTGTTCACGAAGCTATGTCGAATGTTAGCTATTGCATGTCAGTACTCAGTTCTACTTTTTCAGGTCCCGCAATGACCGAACTAGAAAGAAGGGAAATAGAGAAACTCACTGACAACGAAGCAATGTTCCTGAACATTGTAGGTTATTAGTATTAATCCAACCTAAGAGGCTCGTTCCTCCTCACGAGCCTCTTTCTTTCAGGACTCCAACAATATCTTTCATCAGACCACCTACTATCTTTGGATATTTTGCCAAAACCAAGTAATTGCCATACTATAGGAATAATACTTAACTCAGGTGATCTTAAATATATGAAAGTCTTGATTACACGGCCATTATTTGAAGAAGCTATAGATTTAGTATCTGCTCACGCAGATTTAGAAATATGGGATGATGAAAACCCCATAACTCGAGATACATTACGTAGTAAAGCTTCCGAATGTGACGGTATTTTAACTACAGTCATGGACAAAGTAGATGCAGATATTATTGCCGAATGTAAAAACCTTAAAGTAATTAGCCAATTGGGAGTTGGCGTAGATAATATCGATGTTGGAGAAGCTACCAAACTAGGTATCATGGTAGGAAACACACCAGGAGTAGTGGCTAGGCCAACTGCTGATATAGCCTTTGGACTTCTATTGAACTGTGCTAGACGAATATCTGAATCCTACAATTGGGTCAAGAACAAACAATGGGAAATAGCTTTTCACCCTATGAGCTGGCTAGGGACTGATGTTGGGGGCGCCACACTAGGTATAATTGGAATGGGCACCATAGGTCGGGAAATGCTGAAACGGGCAAAAGGATTTGACATGGATGTCCTATACCACTCTAGAACCCCTAAACCAGATCTGGATGACCTTCCAGGAGTCAAATACTGCGAAAACATGTACGAACTATTATCAAATTCAGATTATGTATCACTCCATGTGCCATTAACACCCGATACCTATTATCTAATCGGTTACGATGAATTAAGAGCAATGAAACAAGATAGCGTGCTTATCAATACTGCAAGAGGACCTGTGGTTAATCCTTCTGCACTTTATGAAGCCCTAAATGAAGGATGGATTCGTTCTGCAGGGATAGACGTTACTGACCCAGAGCCCATAGAACCTGATAGTCCATTATTAACCTTGGACAACCTAATCATCAGTCCTCATATAGGTAGCGCATCAATCAATGCTCGGAGGCAAATGTGCATGATAGCGGCAGGTAACCTAATTTTAGGTTCAAACGGGGAACGACTCGAACATTGTGCCAACCCAGAAGTATACGAAAAACTTGGCTTGTAAACGATGGCGGAGAGGGCGGGATTCGAACCCGCGAGAGGCCTTTCGACCCCTACACGCT
>CAYFGT010000029.1:0-10457 GCA_964343075.1 uncultured Dehalococcoidia bacterium
TCTTGCACATCTAATGGTAATTGTGAGAATTCCAGTCCATCTTCTGTTGCCAACTTAACCATCAGCTCAAATCTTTTCTTGAACTTAATATTTGCTGACCGCAACGATGAATCGGCATGAACATTTAATCGTCTACTAAGGTTGACTAAAGTGAATATTAAATCCCCAATTTCATCCTCTATCTCCTCCTGGGAATCAGCTTCCAGGACTTCTTGCACCTCTTCTTGAAGTTTATCTAATACTCCAGAAATATCTTCCCAATCAAATCCTTGCTTAACAGCTCTATCTTGCAATATTTGAGCATAGTGTAACGATGGTAAATTCGCAGGTATGTTAAAAATCTCTCCAGATTCATTTTCAGTCTTTTCTTTCGCTTTTAAGGCTTCCCAATTTTGCTCCACCTGTTCTGCAGAATCAGCTGATGCATCTCCAAACACGTGCGGATGTCGTCGTATCATTTTATTCATTAAACCATCAATAACATCAGTTATAGAGAAATCTTCTTTTTCAGAAATGATTTGCGCATGAAACATGATCTGTAGCAAAACATCACCCAATTCTTCAATAATCCCTTGGGTATCTTTGTTCTCTATAGACTCTAAAACTTCGTAACATTCTTCTATCAGGTTACGTTTAAGAGATTCATGCGTTTGTTTCCTATCCCAAGGGCAGCCATTTTCTGATCTCAATGTAGATATAAGTTCTACTAATTCGCTAAAATTATGATTTATATTACTCATGCCAGAATTATATAAATAATTTCTTATTCAACAACTGTGTATAATTGACAAGTAGTAATGATTTCACGAATTCAAGCATCAATTTCTTATCAAATAGTATTTGTATTTGCATTCTCTATCCTGATTATATGCAGTGCTGTGATATGGAACATTAACGACATTGGGTATCAGACACGAAGCTTCGAACACTACAAAATATCCAAAACCACATATTTAGACCTGAACGAATTAGAGACGATAGCCAGAGGGATAAGACACTATTTTAATTCTACCCAATCAAGTTTAGAAGTTGCCTTTCCCAATGCACCGGATACATCCGTGTTTAATGATAAAGAAATCTCTCACATGAAAGACGTTAAAACGATCATTCATTATATTTATGGGTTGTTCGCATTAACTCTGGCCATAGTAATAGCTACTATATTCGGTTACATACAAAATTCTTATGCTAAAAAACGATTCTTCCAACTAATGCTAATTTCTTCCATCATCACCCTCGTTACTACAATTTTAATTGGTATATTAATGCTGTTTGCATTCGAACAAATGTTTCTGCTATTTCATTTAATCAGCTTCAATAACGATGACTGGATACTTAATCCTTCCACAGATTATTTATTAATGATGTACCCTTTACCATTTTGGTTTTCCGTCTCAGTAAGAGTGGGCATTATAATAATTATAATATCGATAATCTCTCTAATAATATCTGTTTATTCTAATCGCAAACTCGCTTGACACATTCTGCTAATGTTGGCACACTCTCTTCGAGGAAGTGAATTTTAGTTAGAGGAGAATAATAATGGCCGACGTCAATGTAGAAATCCGTGAAAACGGACCACTTAGAGTTACAGGACCTATAAGTATCACCGACAAAGACGGAAATGCATATAGTATTCCTGAAGGACAATGGGTTTCTTTTTGCAGATGCGGACTGTCTGAAAATAAACCTTTCTGTGACAGTGCTCACCGCTCTGGTGGATTTGAAGCAGATTCCGTAGCCCGTTAGATTAAAACCAGTTACTTATTCCTGATGTTCTAGGAGTAAGTAACTGAGTATCATCACAACCAATCAGTCAAGTCTTTATGACTAATTCTGGATTTTTCAATCATCAAATCGGAATATCCTATAGTTAATATTCCTGCACATTTGGCTTCATAGGTTACGCCCAAAATATCTTTTAGGCCGCCTATTTTACCTAGACGACCTGTTGACCAACTTACCGCTAATCCCATAGAAGTAGCAGCTAGCTGAATGTTCTGTATAGCACAGCATACTGCACCGTAATTTTCTTCGGTAATCTCATCGTTCTCACCAACCAAACTGAACACATATACCAAACTCGGATGATCTCGTACCTCATCAATAATTTTTTCCCGCTGAGTTTCATTCAAGTTCGTTTTGCTCGTTTCTTCCAGAAACTCAATCATACCTTGACCTATCTGGTCTCGAACACTCGATCCTTTTTGTACTACAACAAATCTCCAAGGCTCAGTATTCCGATGATTTGGTGCCCATGTAGCAAGCTCCAGTAACGTCTCAATCTCTGAACGAGAGATGGATTTGTTAGTAAATTTCTTTGTGTTTCTTCTGGTTCTGATGACTTCTGTTATATCCGCCATGTCAATCTCCTTTATTAACTCCCTCTCTCTTCCCTAATATTATATCGAAACCCTCATTGGTCTAATTCATAAGAGTAATTATCAACGTCGGAGAATCCATTACAGGATTAACACATTAAATATTTAATTTATCCGAAACTATTTTGTCACAAGCTTGGACGGTACTAATATTTTGTTCTTGTGACATCGTTAAAATATTCAATGTGATATCAAATATTTTTTCCGTCTTTTCTAATGATCTATCTGCGCTATATTCACTCCCAATTTCACAAGAAGCATTTATGATCCCCCCTGCATTTATTACATAATCGGGAGCGTATACTATTCCTTTTTCTTTAAGGATTTCACAAGTTTCATCAGATTCCAGCTGGTTATTAGCCCCTCCAGCTATAATCTGAGCAGATAACCTTGGGATTGTGCCGGAATTGATTGTTCCACCTAAAGCACAGGGAGAAAAAATATCGGCTTGAACGTCATAAATTTCTGAAATACCTACTATCCTAGCTCCTAGATCACTGGCTTGTTCTAACTTAGCTCCATCTATATCAGTCGCCACTATATTTACACCTTCCTTTGCGAGATGAATAGCAGCCTGTTTAGCGACTTTCCCAAAGCCTTGGAAAGCGACCGTTTTACCCTCCAAAGAATCATTTCCCCAAAGGTGCTTAGCGCAGGCTTTCATTCCTAAATAAACTCCCAATCCGGTCATGATAGAAGTATCTCCGGATCCTCCTTGATCTACGGGTAAGCCCACCACATGATTGGTTTCTTTCGATATCCATTGCAGATCATTCACATCACTTCCAACATCAGTAGTAGTGATATATTTGCCTCCCAAAGTATGCACGAATCTAGCGTACGACCGAATTAATTCTTCTGTCTTACTCTGGTTTTTATCTAACCAAATAACTGCTTTACCTCCGCCTAGCTCCAGATCTGCCATTGCAGATTTATAAGTCATTGCTCTAGACAAATTCAAGACATCTTGGAGTGCTGCTTCTTCTGATTCATATGGCCAGATTCTCAGACCTCCGCATGTCGGCCCCAAGGTGGAATTATGAACTGCGATAATGGATCTTAATCCTACTGATTCATCTTGGAAAAAGTTGACCATCTCATGCCCAGGTATTGAAATATTCTCAAAAACTCCCATCAGTTCACCTTCCATCTTTATACATTTCTGAATTCAATACTATTTATTGTATACTGTGTAAGCACTTAGCACATATAAAATACTGAACCTTTACGAAACATCGGGAGAAACAATGATAAAAAGATATGACAGCGCCCCAGAAAACAACTTAGAAGAAGGTAAAAAATATTCCGCTATTATTAAAACCTCAAAAGGGGACATGACTTTAGAATTATTCACCGATGAAGTCCCTGTTACGACTAACAACTTCATTTTCTTGGCCAGAGAAGGGTTCTACGATAATGGATGTTTCCATAGGGTCATTAAAGACTTCATGATTCAGGGAGGTTGCCCTCGTGGTACTGGTTCAGGAGGACCAGGGTATCAGTTCAATGATGAACCTGTATCTAGGCCATACACACGAGGAACATTAGCTATGGCTAACGCTGGCCCAAACACGAATGGTTCTCAATTTTTTATCGTACATGGCGCTGATGTGCCTTTGCCTCCCAACTATACTATTTTCGGCTTCTTAACTGATGGAGATGAAGTACTAGAAACTTTAGCCACTATTGCTATTGACTACACAAAACCTAGCGGGGAACAAAGCACTCCAGCAGAGCGGTTGACGATTAACACAGTAGAAATTTTAGAATCTTAATATTCACCCAAGAGGTCAATTATTACGTTAAAAACCCCTGTTCTATCTGCGTGTCGGACAAAAAATACATTCTTGGTCCTCCCGGTGGAATTCCACCAATCAGCAACCGTCATACCCATAGTTAATTCGGACTCAATTTCAACCTGGACATTTATTAGTTTGCCTTTATAAAGATCTGGATTAAGCAAGTACACAATCACATTGGGATCATGTAAAGGAGCTCCCTCATAACCATACTTTTCCCCATTAAATCTCTCATAAAATCCCAGCATTTCTGCAGTCACCTGAGCTGGGTAGTTGTTTAAACTTTTGAGCCGTTGTATCACATCTGGAGAAGTTATCACTTCATGAGTAACATCCAGAGGAAGCATAACTATAGGAACTCCTGAATTTATGACTTCTGCCGCAGCATGAGGATCTACAAAGACATTGAATTCAGCCGAAGGTGTCACATTACCTCCTTCGAAAAAGCCTCCGCCCATCAACACTATCTCTCTAATTTCATGGATAATATCTGGACATTTTCTAAATGCCAAAGCTATGTTAGTTAACGGACCCAATGGGCAAAGAGTAATAGTTTTGGATTCAGAATTTTGAACACTCTCTATAATAAAATCTATCGCAGTCATTTCCTGATAGTTTATTTTGGGTTCTGGTAATTCTGGCCCGTCAAGTCCAGTCTTTCCATGCGCATGCTCTGCAGTAATCAAAGTACGCACCAATGGTTTGTCTGCACCTAGGAACACAGGTATATCCACCTCTCCTGACAGTTCCAGGATTTTACGAGCATTTGTTCCCGTAAGAGGTAATGGCACATTACCTGCAACACAAGTAATTCCTATAACATCTAATTCATTGGAAGCTAAAGCTATCAATATAGCAACTGCGTCATCTTGCCCTGGATCTGTATCAATAATTATCTTACGAGTCATAGCTCCTCTTATTATCGTTGTACCTTCTTAATCGGTTTCTTTGATATCAAAAACATAATGCCACCAAGGAAATTAAATCCTGCTAATATTAAAATTGCTATGTTATAACTTCCCGTTTCATCTTTTATCCATCCCGCCATCAAGGGAGAAATAAGAAGTAATACATTCATAGGTACAGTTGAAATGCCTAGAATTTTCCCGAACGAATTTCTACCAAAGTAATCTCCTCTGATTGCCACTGTCAATGGATTCCTACCACCGAATCCCATACCAAACATAACCCCAAACAATATAAGCGCCCAGAAGGAATGAGCCACAACCAAAATCAATACTGCAAGAGCCTGTATAGAACTAAAAACAAACAAAGCAATGTTCTTCGGCATATGATCACCAATATAACCACCCACCAGTTGAAATATCAGCGCTACAAATATATAAACACTCACCACTTGACCCGTAGTGGTAATAGGGAAACCCAAATCCTTAATCATCAAACCCAGATGAGAAAACATGGCAAGTATGATCATCGATGTGAAACCGTGACCAAATGCAATGAACCAAAAAACAGGGGTTCTAATTGCTTCCATAGCAGTGAAATCATCATTCTTATGCTTCGTCTGAGTAGACGGAGCGCCTTGTATTTCAACGGGTTCTTGCACATCTCCATCTGGTAATAACCCTGCTTGTGCAGGAGTATCCTTGATCAGTTTCGAGATGGGCAGGGCTAATATCAGAGTCATAATCCCGATCACCAACGCTGTATTAGACCAGCCTAATCTGGATTGATCTGGATCGATCATCCATGCTATTCCTGGAACTAGCACCAGAGCTCCAGCCCGACTAATCATGTTGGAGACTCCCATTGCCATAGCTCTATTCTTGATAAACCAGTGGTTTATTAAAGTCATTGTCGGCAGCCAACTACCTAATCCTTGCCCTAGCGCCATTACCAAATATGCTATATAAAACATAAATAGATTGTCGATACGAGAAAACAATAACCAGCCTAAGCCACATATCAACAAACCTACTAATACCACACGGCGGGTACCGAAACGATCAGTCAAGTACCCTTCAACCGGCCCCATAAATCCACCCTCTATCCTAGTGAAAGCTAATGCAGCTCCAATTTGCAGCCTCGTCCAGCCAAAATGAGCCTCAATAGCAACTGCCCAAACAGACATTGCATGAAACAAAGGCACTGTTGCAATTACCATTACTATTCCACTCAAAATTGCTATCCACCATCCATAAAATACTTGTCCTGGATGACGAATAACACGAGCAGTATTAAAAATAGCGGATTCGAGGAGATTATGAGCAGAGCGCTTCATTAATCTGTCCCCATTATGAATTAATCCATGCTTTGTATACCACGTTGCGTCGGATATTTAGTTTTTGTGAAATCTCTTTAATAGCTTGTTTGGACTGGATACCTTCACTTTTCATGCGTGTAATTTCTAAGGACAAAGCTTCTTGGGCATTAACATTTAATTGATGCTCATTTACATATTGATCTGGATGAATAACCACCACGAATTCACCACGAGGCTCTGAAAAATAATCGATAGCTTCTTCTATGGTGCCACTAAATATTTCTTCATAAAATTTTGTTAATTCTCTACAAATAGTTATGTGAATATCTCCAAATTCGGTATGAATACGTTGCAATGATTTAGCCAATCGATGAGGAGACTCAAAAAATACTACTGGGGTCCCTAACCGAAAATAATCTGACAAAATACTTAAAGCCTCATTTTGCTTCCTAGGCAAAAACCCTAGAAATGAAAAATGACTTGCATCGATACCAGAATTAGTGAGCGCAGTAGTGACAGAAGAAACTCCTGGGATCACTTCAACTGAGTAGCCTAACTCCCGCAATTCAGATGTTATTTCCCAACCCGGATCGCTGATTGATGGCATCCCTGCGTCGGATACATATGCGACATTATGTTCGTCTAGTTCTTTCGATAATCTATTAATACGAGTAACCCAATTATGGCTATTGCAGCTAATAGTTTTTGTCTGTATTCCATAATGATTTAATAGTTTCCTGGCAACCCTAGTATCTTCGCAAGCAACCAAATGAACAGACTTCAGAATGTGTAATGCTCGTATAGTGATGTCATCCAAATTGCCTATTGGCGTGCCTATCAAATATAAAACGCCCATTACATAAATCAACTCTTATTAGTAGTGGTATGTTCAACAAATATTATTCTTATTGGACAATCCAGCAGTATATACAGTACGCTTATTTGAACGATGATACAACAATTGCAGAGGAGTAAATCATGGCTAAAATCACCGGTTCGCACCTTTTCATAAGAAGTTTAAAGTTAGAAGGTGTAAAAAAAGTGTTCACAATCGTTGGCGACACCATACTACCGCTTGTAGATGCAGCTGCTGACGAAGGAATTGAGTTCATAGACACCCGTCACGAAGGTGCCGCTATGCACATGGCTGACGGATATTCACGGATTACAGGAGAGCCATCAGTGGCAATGTTCACTGGAGGCCCTGGATTCGCTAATGCTATATCAGGATTACCCGCCATATATACTTCGGAAAGCCCTGTCATATTTGTTGCTGGGTGCGCCGAACTACCCGGTAAAGGAATGGATACGTTTCAAGAAATCGATCAAATAGAAATGGCAGCTCCTGTGACAAAAGGTTCGTGGATGGTTCATGATAAAACACGCATCCAAGAATATGTAGCCACTGCTTTCCGTACAGCAATGTCAGGCAGACCCGGACCTGTACATTTAACACTCCCTATTGATATCCAAGAATCAATTATCGAGGAAACCGATATAACCACATATCAGCCTGAAGAATATCGAGCGATGGGTAAGTCACAAGGAGATCCTAGCGACATTCAATCCGCTGTCGAGCTTTTGTCTAAAAGCAGTAAACCAGTAATCATAGCCGGTAACGCTGCAAGATACGGTATAAAATCTGATCAACTTGAAGCACTAATCGATTCTACAGGAATCCCAGTGTTTACCGTCGAGCAATCACGTGGATTAATAGATGATGAACACCCTCTCTGTTTTGGATATGGTGATGGAGCGTTGAACAAAACCGCAAAGAAAATGGCTGAAGCCGATGTAGTATTGCTTTTAGGTAAAAAACTTGATTATCGTTATCGGTTTGGGCATATCTTTAATGACCAAGCCAAATTAATCCAGGTGGATCCTTCTCCTAGTGAAATTGGACGAAATCGTGGTGTGAGTGTTGGTATTCTTGGGGATCTGGGCGCCGTTGTAGACCAACTAACCAACGCCTATAAGAACTCTTCTTCATCAGGTAAATTTAATAGATGGGTAAATGAACTCATAGCAGTCCACGAGGAATGGCAAAAAGAATTAGAATCAAAAGCTGATGGGAATACTCCTATGCACCCTATAGAAGTATTCACCAATATGAAACATCTGATCGATAAAGACACATTCATATTGTTAGACGGAGGAGACTATGTCCAATGGGCTCGTTCATACCTACCCGCAAAGAGCCCAGGGCATTTCTTAAGACTTGGGCCATTATCGCACTTAGGGGCATCTGTACCTTATGGCATGGCTGCCAAGGTAGCTTATCCAGACAGTAAGGTATTTGTGTTTGTAGGCGACGGAGCATTTGGATTCTATCCAATGGAATATGACACCTGCATACGGCACAATCTAAATATAACAACAATACTTGGAAACGACTCCACTTGGGGTATCGACAAGACTTTTCAATTAGCCTATTACGAACGAGCTATTGGTACTGATCTCCGTACAATTAGATATGACAAAGTTGTAGATGCAATTGGTGGACATTCCGAATATGTAGAACAACCCAATGAGATAGTCCCTGCTATCGAGAGATCTCTAGAATCAGGAAAGCCATCTTTAGTAAATTGCGTTATACGATCTGGAGCAAGTCCTTTAGCACAGGCCATGATTCAAAGGAAAACTACTAACTGAAAATAAACAACGATCTTTTAATAAGCATCACCTATAAATGTAGAAAACTACATCTTATTGCGATGTAACTTTACGAAAAGCGGACAATCGTATGAGATTAGTATTGACATTTTATATAAAAAGGAATAATCTACGGGTAATTGAGAATGTAGCATAGCTACATCTATATATTAAGGGAGGAAATGATCATGCTTAAAATAGGTCATGAAGTCGTAAGACCAGGCAAAACCCAAGCTGACGCTTCTTATACAATTCCTGTACCTGAAGAGTTAGAGACCGTCCCTGGTATCCCAACGAACCAGAGAGAAGTCGATTGGTATAGCCGAGAATACCCACTAGAGACCATGAACATCACCGAAAGAGCCTCAAGAGACTGGGCCAACAAAATTAGGGATGGCCACGCCGAAATGAGAGAAATTCGTAAAGAACACGATAAGCTCAACAGAAACTTAGTGATGGCTGCTAGACTTACTGGAGATGTAGAGCCTACAGCAGAACCAAGCGGACAAGACGTTTCTGAAGCAATCAAAGAAAAAGCCCGAGAGCTAGGTTTCGTTGAAGTAGGTATCACTGCTTCCGACAGAAAATACTACTACGCTAGTAAACAAGACTGGGTGAAATTCCCTCACGTAATTTGCTTAGCATATGAGCAAGACTATGAGCCTACTCAAACCATTCCTAGTATCGATGCTGAAATCGTTCACTCCAGCACCTACAGAACTGAAGGTGCAGCAGGATTAGAACTTGGAAAATTCATCAATGAACTAGGTTACAGAGCTCAAGTGCATAGTCCTAACGACAACACAGGTCCATACATCCCAATGTTCGTAGCAGCTGGATTAGGACAGTTAGGAGCTTGCGGTTATCTGTTAACCCCGCACGTTGGTTCCCGATGCCGAATCATGATGATCACCACTGACGCTGACGTCACATATGACGAGCCAGTCGACTATGGTATCCACGCATTCTGCCAAGTTTGCCAAGTTTGTGTAAACCGATGCCCAGGTAGAGCTCTCATGAGAGATAAAATCTGGTGGAGAGGAATCGAAAAGAACAAACTCTACTTCAAGAGATGCCGACCAGTAATGGCACGATATCTAGGTTGTGGTGTATGCATGAAAGTATGCCCAATCCAGAAGTACGGTATGAAGAACGTTATGGAACACTATGCAGCAACCGGTCAAGTTTTGGGTAAAGGTACCCATGACCTTGAAGGTTACGAGATGGAAGGACTAGGTTACTTCGGTCCTGGTGAACTTCCACAGTTCGACGGTGGATTCTTTGACATGCCTCACGGTGATGCAACTGAATGGGCATTCGATCAATTCAAAGAAAAAGCTCAAGCATCAGGTGGTGAAATAACCGACGACCTACTGAGTGAGTTCAGAGATACAGTACAAA
>CAYFGT010000030.1:0-10328 GCA_964343075.1 uncultured Dehalococcoidia bacterium
AAATATAATGAAATTCTTCGCACTGAAGACTCCAAAGAAGGCCCCAAAGCATTCGCTGAAAAAAGAAAGCCTGTATGGAAAGTTAGATAACTTTGTGATTTACCACCTTCAAAGCATAACTCACTCAAAATAAGGTTCAATTAACAAGTCGGCTCGAAATAAAACTGATACTATGTTAGCAAATTAACTATAGTTATATATCATGCAAAATCATATAGAAAATACAACCGGAGCTCTTTTCGGTAGTCTTTGGAAAGATCTTAGTTCAGACCAATTCAAAGAATCTGTAGAATTGTTTACCAAACGAGCACAAGCTAATAATTTCGACCTAGAATGGCTACAAGGTAAAACCTGTTTAGACGCTGGTTGTGGAAGTGGCCGATATTCTGTGGCTCTAGCTCTCCACGGTGCCAGAGAGATTACTGCAGTAGACGTATCTAGCTCAGGTTTAGAAACTGCTAAAGAAAATGCTAAAGAGTTTGATCAAATACAATTCCAACAAGCATCTGTATTGGATTTACCATTCCCTAATGAATCCTTTGACTTAGTCTGGTGCGCAGGCGTCCTTATGATCACTTCCGATTTTGATAAAGGACTAGCCGAACTTACTAGAGTATTGAAACCAAATGGAAAGTTATTTCTATTGGTATATGGCGCTGGCGGACTCCGCTGGAAAGCAATCAAGGCTGCTAGACCTATTGTCACCGACCTAGGAGAAGAATTCATAGATAAAGCAATACAAAAATCCGGACTTCCAGCAAACAATCGCAAAAATTATATGGATGATTTATTCGTCCCAATTCAAAAATTAACCAAATTCATAGATCTAAATCAAAAATTAATCAATCTAGGATATTCGCATGTAGATCGTTGGACAGGAAATACTTTCGACCATGAAAATTCTCCAGAGGACCAACTCGAAGACATGCTGAAATTAGATCTGATTGCAGACTCTGCACAATCTATAGCTACTACCCCTTTAGAAAAACACCTGTCTAAACTACTCAAACTTACAGCCCATATGTATGTTAAGGTCATAAAAGAATCCATGACAGATCCAAACCTAACACCTGAACAACGCAAAGATATTACAATTGGCGAAGGCAACCTACGACTCATAGCAATAAAATAAAAAGTTGCATATAGGTAAGATGCAAAATCATATAGAAAATACAACCGGAGCTCTTTTCGGTAGTCTTTGGAAAGATCTTAGTTCAGACCAATTCAAAGAATCTGTAGAATTGTTTACCAAACGAGCACAAGCTAATAATTTCGACCTAGAATGGCTACAAGGTAAAACCTGTTTAGACGCTGGTTGTGGAAGTGGCCGATATTCTGTGGCTCTAGCTCTCCACGGTGCCAGAGAGATTACTGCAGTAGACGTATCTAGCTCAGGTTTAGAAACTGCTAAAGAAAATGCTAAAGAGTTTGATCAAATACAATTCCAACAAGCATCTGTATTGGATTTACCATTCCCTAATGAATCCTTTGACTTAGTCTGGTGCGCAGGCGTCCTTATGATCACTTCCGATTTTGATAAAGGACTAGCCGAACTTACTAGAGTATTGAAACCAAATGGAAAGTTATTTCTATTGGTATATGGCGCTGGCGGACTCCGCTGGAAAGCAATCAAGGCTGCTAGACCTATTGTCACCGACCTAGGAGAAGAATTCATAGATAAAGCAATACAAAAATCCGGACTTCCAGCAAACAATCGCAAAAATTATATGGATGATTTATTCGTCCCAATTCAAAAATTAACCAAATTCATAGATCTAAATCAAAAATTAATCAATCTAGGATATTCGCATGTAGATCGTTGGACAGGAAATACTTTCGACCATGAAAATTCTCCAGAGGACCAACTCGAAGACATGCTGAAATTAGATCTGATTGCAGACTCTGCACAATCTATAGCTACTACCCCTTTAGAAAAACACCTGTCTAAACTACTCAAACTTACAGCCCATATGTATGTTAAGGTCATAAAAGAATCCATGACAGATCCAAACCTAACACCTGAACAACGCAAAGATATTACAATTGGCGAAGGCAACCTACGACTCATAGCAATAAAATAAAAAGGAACGGTGTTTTATGACTAGTAACTATTATGACAGGTATTTAAACATAGGCGAAATAGAATTACATTACCTTGAATGGGGTTCGCCTGAAAATTCTCCAGTTATCCTTTTACATGGATTAAGGGGGCATGCTCATTCCTGGGATGAAGTATCAGACGCTCTCCAGGCTAATTACCATGTATTTGCCATAGACCAGAGAGGTCGTGGATCAAGTGATTGGTCTCCCAAACAAGACTACTCTATAGATGCCTATTCCAATGACCTTTTAATGTTTTCAGAGTTATTAAACCTCAATCGCTTTAATTTGATAGGACATTCCATGGGGGGCAGAAATGCCATGCATTTCGCGTCGAAACATGCAGATAAATTGCTTAAACTAGGAATAATAGATATAGGTCCCAAAATTGATTCTGTAGGAAGTGAACGAATAGGCGATGAGATGGCTAATGGTCCGACAGAATTTACTTCTATATCAGAAATTATTAGCCATCTCAAAAAAAGTTCTCCATTCGCATCTAGTGATACTCTTCTAAGACGAGCAACATATGCAACGAAAATCACAGATAATGGCACTTATATTTGGAGCTATGACCCTGCCATCCGAGATCAGAGGAAAACGGGTTCAAACATACAACCTCTAGATTTATGGGGTGATATACCTAAAATCACTTGCCCGACAATGATATTTAGAGGTCTCCAATCAGACATATTATCCGAGGAAGTAGCTCACCAGATGGTTCAACATTTCCCATCTGCAAGGACTGTAGGGATCAATAATGCTACTCATACCGTGTTTGAAGATAATCCTATGGAGTTTATTCACGAATTATTAAAATTCTTGGATTAACTTTAATATTAAAAATCTTTCAGGTATTATGTAACCTAACTTACTAAGTTAAATAAAGGGTCTAAAAATGAAAACTTGTTTTTTCCACCTAATGCCGTACCAAGGACTTCCAAAAGATTTTACAGATCACCACAAAAGCGCGTGGGTGGATTTGCCAAATGAAAATTTTGACCCCAGCTTAGCTAATGGATATTACGGGGATTTTCTGGAAGAGCTCGAATACGCTGACAACGTGGGATTTGATGGAATCTGCGTCAATGAGCACCATAGCAATGCTTACGGAATGATGCCATCCCCAAATTTACTAGCATCAATATTATCTAGAAGTACTTCCAATTCCGCTCTTATTGTGCTTGGGAACAGTATAGCCTTATATCAACCTCCTCTCAGAGTAGCAGAGGAAATGGCCATGCTCGATGTCCTGAGTGGCGGCAGGCTAGTCTCTGGATTTCCTGTGGGTACCTCCATGGATACAGCTTTTTCCTACGGAGTCGTACCTTTAGAATTAAGAGAACGCCACAACGAAGCGCACGACTTAATAATGAAGAGCTGGAAAGAACGCAAACCATTCTCTTTTAATGGCAAATATAACCAAATACGTTATGTTAATGTGTGGCCCAGACCTATGCAACAACCTCATCCTCCTGTTTGGATTCCTGGAAGCGGAACTTTAGAAACATGGGACTGGGTATTAGATAGAAATTATGTGTATTGCTATTTAAGCTACTATGGATATATGCGGGCTCAAAAAATTGTGGACGGATTTTGGGCTAGAGCAGCAGAAAAGGGCGTAGATGACAATCCCCATAGACTAGGATTTCTTCAACTAGTATGTGTGTCCGAAACTGATGAATCAGCAAAACAAGAATATGAAGAACATGTCAAATATTTTTATGAGAAGATGCTACGAATCCACACTCCATACGCTGAAGCACCTGGATACCGTCCCCTAACATCCATTCGAGAATCCTTACGGCCTCAAATGGCTACCGAAGCCGCAAAAGTAGCTAAAGATATGGAATGGGAAGACTACATTGAATTGGGGTATATTATAGCAGGAAGTCCCGAAACTGTGACAAAAAAACTAAGTGAAGCAGTAGACATGCTAAGAATCGGACATCTCATGACATTGCTGCAAATCGGTTCCATGCCAAAAGACCTGACACTCAAAAACACAAGACTCTTTGCAGAGCATGTTATGCCTGAAATCAACAAAAAATGGCCAGATTACAAAGATAATTGGTGGCCATCTAACGCAACTAAGACAAACCCATTAGTAACGGCTGATGACTAACCGTAATTAGGCTGGAGTCTTCCTACCAGCCTAATACTACCGACTCTTTTCTGGGATCTGCCCCTCCGCAGTACACCCCGGAATCAGGATCAATCATTAATGGCGTAAATCCGTTCCTAACTCCCCAAGGCCCAATAGCCTCTACTTTATGACCTTTTTTACCTAAATCTGAAATAACCTCTGGATCAATTCTACTTTCTAGATCTAATCTATATGGAAATTCTCGATGAGGCCAAGGGGATCTAGGGAAACTGTATCCACAGTACCTAGGAGCCTCAACAGCTTCCTGAGTATCCATCCCAAAATCTGCTATATTGCTAAAGACTTGCAAATTACTTTGCGGTTGACTGTCGCCTCCAGGGGTACCCAAAGTCATATATGGTTTTCCATTTTTCATGATTATGAAAGTACATGGAGTAGTCCGAGGCCGTTTATGACCGTCTATACAATTAGGATTCTCTGGATCTAACCAAAAGTAACATCCTCTGCAATTCACTATAATTCCTGTTTCTCCCATAACACTTCCTTGTGTTAAAGCAGCAAAGCTACTCGGAGTAGCAGACACCATATTCCCTTTTGAATCTATCGTTGCCAAATATGTAGTGCCGTCTTCAGAAAATACAGGGGATTCATAAGAAGGGGTCTGAGTTAAAGGCTCACTAGATATTTCAGCTATCAAGTTAATCGGATCACCTGGCCCATACTGAGCTCTCGCAACGTTGTGATCGATCAATTTTCTCCTCATAGAACAATACTCTTCAGACAATAATTCTTCCACGGGGACATCAACAAATGCAGGATCTCCTACATATTTTTCACGATCTGCAAATGCTAATTTCAGAGCCTCCACCTGCAAATGAACCACCTCAGCGCTGTTATGCCCGAGAGATCTCAAATCAAATCCTTCTAAAATTTTTAACGCTTGAAGTAAAGTTATCCCTTGTGTCCAAGTTTGATTAGTGTATATAGTGTATTCTCTATAATCGACTTTTATAGGCTCTTCTTCAGGTGATACATAATTTGAGAAATCTTCCAATGTATATGGGGCACCTAAGTCGACTAAAGCTTCTACTAGCTGAACGGCTATTTCACCTTTGTAATATACATCTCTTGCTGCTTCAATACCTTCTTCTCTAGAACCACCTTTCTCAATCGTAGCTCGCTCTGCATCTACCATCAAAACTAAAGATTTCGCTAAATTCTCCTGTATGAACATGCTTCCCACACGAGGCGCTTCACCGTTAGGAAGGAAAATATCGGATGTCGTTTTAAACTGCCTTATATTATTTAATCTTTCGTCTGTATTGATTGCTCTACTGAATAGTTGGTAAGCAGGGAATCCATCCCTTGCAAAATTTAATGCATCCTCAACCACTTCAGCAAAACTATAAGTACCATATGATTGCAACATAGCTAATAAAGCAGAAATCACTCCTGGTACTGTAGTACTAAGTGCTCCTGACGGAATCTCTCCAAAATGACTGTTATAGAATTCTATCGTTGCTTGTTTGGGAGCCCAACCTTGTCCAACGATTGACCTAACTTTATCTTCCGCAGCATCATAAAATAAGAATGCTACTTCTCCTCCCAGTGTATAATGAGCCGTAGGTTCCAAAACGCCGGCTGTTAGCGCACTCGCAACTGCCGCGTCCACTGCATTCCCACCAGCACTCAAGATTCTCATCCCTGTCTGGGCAGTCAATTGAGTACCAGCGCCAACCATTTGATGTTTCCCCCAAATTAGTGACCTATGCGAATATTCACCATATGTCCCAGGTACTGAATAATGATTAGTCATACACTCTCCTTTAAAAAAAATAAGGCCGCCAATTTATGGAAGCCTTATTACTAAATCAATAAATTACTTAATTAATTAGTTAACTTGCTGTTCTTGCTCTAAAATTAATTTTGCAGGATCCCCAATTTCTGCTTCGATGCAATCACAATATGCTGAGTAAACAGACTTTTGTATAGCTTTCATTAGCCAGTCTTCAGCTTCTGGATCTGACTTGTATTCATTCTGAACATCAACCAATCTTCCTAGTAAAGTAAGATAATGAGATTGCAGAGGGGAATACCCTAAATCGTTGTCACCTATAACAAATTCACTTGTTTCTAGGTCGCGACTATCTTGTGGGATTTCGGGATTCATATCATCTTGTAACATACTCATTTCAATCCTCCTACTCCATTATATCAAATGTTGCAATTCAAAAACAGCTCAATAAGCCATTATTAGATTTCTTTTGCTTCTCCTTCTACAGTCCCGTCTTCATCCGAATCTGTAGCATGCTGTTCTTCATTAGATTCCTGAGCTTGTTGAGAATAAACATGCTCACCTAATTTTTGAGCCGAAGCATTTAAATCTGCAGTAGCTGTCTGTATCCCTGCTATATCATTCGCCTCACTCGCGGTTTTCAATGCTTGCAATTTGTCTTCTACTTCTGTTTTTATATCTTCAGGAATGTTATCTGAATTATCTTGAATCAATTTTTCGGTGCTGTATATGAGAGAATCAGCCTGGTTCTTGGTTTCAATCTCGGTTCTTCGCCTGCTATCTTCTTCTTCATTTGTTTTAGCATCTTCAACCATTTGCTCTATTTCTTCGTCAGATAATCCAGAATTAGATTGAATTACGATCTTTTGCTCTTTACCTGTCCCTTGGTCTTTGGCAGAAACGCTCAATATCCCATTTGCATCAATATCAAATGTTACTTCTACTTGGGGGATCCCCCTAGGAGCAGGAATGATTCCATCCAGCATAAATCTTCCTATAGATTTATTATCTCCTGCCATTTGTCGTTCACCTTGCAGCACATGTATATCTACACTAGCTTGATTATCTGCAGCAGTGGTAAATGTCTCGGTTTTCTTCGTAGGAATGGTGGTGTTCCGGTCAATCAAAGTTGTCATCACAGAACCTAACGTTTCCAATCCCAATGTCAAAGGAGTGACATCTAATAAAACTATATCGTCTACTTCACCAGCTAATACACCCGCTTGAACCGCTGCACCCAAAGCTACAGCTTCATCTGGATTCACAGTCTTATTGGGCTCTTTCCCAAATATTTGTTCCACTTTTTCTTGCACTGAAGGCATGCGAGTCATACCACCTACCAATATCACTTCGTCGATATCATTCTTGGCTAAACCGGCATCTTGTAAAGCCTTTTCACATGGTCCTTGGGTTCGCGTAATCAGTCCAGAAACTAGTTGATCTAATTTCGCTCTACTTAAAGTTTTAACCAAATGTTGAGGACCATTAGCATCTGCTGTTATAAAAGGTAAATTGATCTCAGTTTCAACAGTAGTAGACAATTCGATTTTAGCTCGTTCAGCAGCGTCTCTTAATCTTTGCAAAGCCATTCTATCCTTAGATAAATCAATACCTGTATCTTGCAAAAATTCCTGTGTTAACCAGTCTAAAATAGATTCGTCAAAATCATCACCACCTAAACTAGTATCTCCATTTGTAGACTTAACTTCAAACACTCCATCACCCATTTGTAAAATGGTGATATCAAAAGTTCCTCCTCCTAAATCAAATACAGCAATCGTTGCATCTGTATTAGTTTTATCAAGCCCATACGCTAATGAAGAAGCAGTAGGTTCATTAATAATCCGTAGGACTTCTAACCCAGCAATAGTCCCTGCATCTTTAGTAGCTTGTCGTTGAGTATCATTGAAATATGCGGGAACTGTGATAACAGCTTGTGTAATTCTCTCACCTAATTTTGCTTCAGCATCTTGTTTAATTTTCTGAAGAACAAAAGAGGATATCTGCGGAGGCGCATATGTTTCTTCACCCATTGTTACATGCGCATCTCCGTTTTCCGATTTCACAAGCTGATAAGGTAATCTCGATGCCAAGTCTTGTACTTCAGAATCATCAAACTTTCGACCGATCAATCTTTTAACAGAAAAAACTGTGTTTTCTGGGTTAGTTACCGCTTGCCTTTTTGCGACTTGCCCAACATAACGTTCACTGGATTTGACGTTAACACCCACAACTGACGGTGTTATACGACCTCCCTCAGCGTTTTCTACAACAACAGGATCTCCAGCATCTATAACTGCAGCCACTGAATTAGTAGTTCCTAAATCTATACCTAGTACTTTTGCCATTGTTTTTTACCTCTTTAAATTATAAATTCGTAACTGGTTTGGCAACTACAACTTGTGCCGGCTGTATAACTCGATCCTTAAGCTTATATCCGTTACGCAACACCTGTGTTACCACACCTGATTCATATTCATTAGTCTCTTCCGTACTCAGCGCCTCATGCTGAAGAGGATCAAACATTTGCCCCTCACATTCAATCTTAGTAACACCTTCTGAGGACAGAAATACTTCTAACTTCTTATGTATCAATTTAATACCTTCTACCCATTGGGACTCCGGGTCGTTCGTATCGGTGATTTCATTTAAATGATAAGTATCATACTGTTTTATAGCCATTTCAAATTCATCTGACACAGGAAGTAATTTTGAAAGTAAATTTGCATTTAGGAATTGAATATCTGTTATACGCTGTTCTTCAGTACGTTTCTTGTAATTAGCTAATTCCGCCTGCGCTCTTTGAGCCGCATCCAATTGATCTGCAGCAGTTTTTTGGGTTAATTCCAAAATCTCCTTAAGTTGATCAGTTGTCATAGATTCAACATCAATTTCCGTAACATCCTGTTCTTGATTTACTAATTCTTCTTGTGTTCTATCTTCTTCCATACTATTTTTAACTTCCTAAATTTCTAAGGGTAAATTAAAACTGTTAAACAAACTGTCTAATTCTAGATTCAAATTTTCGATGTTTTTTGGGCCTGTAATCAGAGCATTTAAGCGATCTTTGAATATAGAAAGATTCCCTATAATAGACAATACAAACTCTATTCCTGCTAAATTCAATCCAACGTTTTCCATGAGATGTTTGATGACCATGAGTTTTCTAATGTCTTCCCTCGAATACAACCTCAACATACCAATTGTACGATTAGGAATCACCAAGCCCAATCGCTCATATTTTCTAAGGGTTTGAGGATGCATTTCTAATATCCTCGCAGCTACGCTGATGACAAACAAACCTTCCACGTCTGGAGATTCCGAAAGTTCAGAGTGACCATCCGTGATCTCTTGAGCTCTATTCACTGTCGTATTCAGAGGGGGGAATGAGCCTAAAGGTTGTTCGGTAAAGCTTATATATATTTGCCTTTTGTTAGTCATATTCGTTTCCCATGTTTAACCAGGACATCATATAACTTGATACGCAGCGTGTCAAGGTTGATGATATGACTAACTAAATACAATCAAGTATTTTTTACAATGTCTATCTAGAAAGACTTGACCAAAAACGCTCCTCTTTCCATGGATCGGCATTATTGTTATAACCATTCTTTTCCCAGAAGCCTAATTCATCATCTTTCATAAATTCAATACCATTAATCCATTTAGCACTTTTCCAGGCATATTTGCTTGGAACTACTAATCTCAGGGGCCAGCCATTTCCTTCTCCGATTTCTTCGCCATCTCTCTTGTGTGCCAAAATACCTTCGTGCATACACACGTCCAATGGTAAATTAGTGGTATACCCTCCATAACAATGCGCCATCACAAAATTTGCTTCCGAGTCAGGCTTACACAATTCAGCTACGGTTGCAAAAAGTACCCCTTCCCACAAATTATCTAAGTGGCTCCATTGAGTCACACAATGAAAATCTGCCGTTACTTTTTCCCATTTCAATGCCAAAAAATCTTTCCAATTAATAACAACTTCATTTTCTACTAATCCATACAGTTTTAACTGCCATGTGTCTAGTTCTAATTTGGGAGTTTCTCCATATGTCAAAATGGGAAATTTTTCCGTCAAAAATTGCCCTGGAGGAGTTCGATCCCCTTGCAGGTGTTCAGGAACTTGTCTTATTTGATCTGGTCTTTTCATAACAGTCTCCTTATTTCACTTCAATAAGCGCTGATTCTTGAGCTTTGATAGTACCAATTAGGGCAGAAGATTTCACTCCATTTTCTATGAGTTTATTCAACAATTCATCAGTTTTATCTTCTGAAACCGAAATAAGTAATCCTCCAGAAGTTTGCGCGTCACATAACAAT
>CAYFGT010000031.1:0-8600 GCA_964343075.1 uncultured Dehalococcoidia bacterium
TCAGGTGGTGAAATAACCGACGACCTACTGAGTGAGTTCAGAGATACAGTACAAAAAACATTAGGCCTAAGTACTGATAACCTCGAAATGATGTACGAAGAAGAAGATTACATCTAAATCTTTAGTGCAAAAGAAAAGGCCGGGATTAAGTTCCCGGCCTTTTTTTTGTTTTTTTATTTGTCTATTCTGACAATTTTGGAATAGATTGTTCGTGAGTAAATTCGGATTTCATGGTCTCAGCCAATTTATCTAAATTATCACTGGATTCCCCTGATTCAAAATCTATCACAAAAATCGTATTCTCCGTCCTTAACGTCCTGATGAATCGGTTGCGGCTCTCCATGATTTCTCCATTAGGTGAAACCAAATACAGTAACCAATTATCATCAGTCATTTGCTTTTCTTTTCCTGACACCACGTCATTCCTAATTACCTCATTAGAAAAAGCTTCCTCTGTAGTAACAACGATCAATTTATCGTAATGTCTAACCCATCTTTCAATTTCTTCTTCTTCCGAGGTGCTTCTACGATCAACTAAAGCATTTCCTCTAGCATCTTCTGAAAATAACCAGCAAACAATTCCTCTGTCTCTCAAAGCAGCTTGTAATTTGACCGCGTACTCATTATGTTCTGATGTGCACGATATATAACATTCTGGAGCATTACCTTCTCGGACAATCGACTTCGACAATTCAATAAAAGAATCAGTAACACCTATGCCTTTCATAAATGAGTCTGGAAGGTTTGAACTCTTTAAAAGGGAATCTACTCCCATTGTGCTAGGAGCATCATGCCTAATCGAATCTAAATTACTTACCGTTGATAAATCGCAGTTTTGAAACACTGTGTATCCTAATATGCCTTCGCTAAAATCAGCTCCATCAAATGTAACAGTATCTAAATTCGCTTCAAACAAGTCGCTACCGGTTAGATTTGTATTATCAAAATTAGATCTTTTTATCCTAGACCCACCAAAATAAGCTCCACTTAAATCAGCATCTTTCATATTAGCTCTATCAATATTGGTACGACTCAAATTCGCACCTTTTAAATTCGCACCTTCAAAATTACAATCTGACAAAATAGCTCTATCTAAGTTAGCACCTTCAAGATTCGCTTTCCTAAGATCTGCGCCTCGTAAATTAGCTCCACTCAATAATGTGTTACTTAAGTTAGCTTCCCGTAAATCAGCTCTATATAAGTGACAAGGGTTCATATAACTTCTAGAAAAATTAGCTCTTCTCAGCATCGCTCCCATGAAATCTGAATTCCTAAGGTCGGAAGCACTTAAATCAACTTGAGGCAATCTGGTATGACTCATGTATGCCTCGCTAAGATCCATAGTCGTAGTGGGATTTTCTTCTCTCCATTTAGCAACTGCATCTCGACCGCGTTTTACGATCAATACTAATTCCATGTCTGCCATATAATCACTCCGAAAAATAATTTACACAATATGTCCGATTGTAGCACAAACGACCAAACTAACTAACCTTATATTTAAGGCAAGCTGCTTCATCTAATTTGATTCCAAACCCATCACCATCAGGTACAAGCATATTACCATCCTTAACCACAAAATTTGACTCAAGTATATTTTCAGATCTCGGCATATCTTCAACCAAATAACCGTTCTTAACTGCAGATAGTAAATGAACATGAAATTCTGGTAATACATGACCTGCAACTAAAATATCTTCTGAGTCTGCCATATGAGCTACTTTCATCCACGGAGTTACTCCTCCAACTCGAGACAAATCAATAATCAACACATCTACTGATTCATTCTTGATAGTATCTCTAAAAGATTCAAAGGTGTATAAATGTTCACCTCCTGCAATTGGCATAGATAACGTATCTCTTAATGAACGCAACCCTTCAAAATCAAGATGGTATATAGGATCTTCTAACCAAATTATTCCGGTAGAAGATAAAGATTCTCCAAACGAAGCAGCTTCTGATAAATTCCAACTTTCAGTAGCATCCAGCATTATCTGTAATGATCCAAATTCTTGTTGTAATCTTGATATTCTAGAAATTTGTTCACTTATATCTGAGACTTTGCCGATCCTTAATTTGATTCGATCATGTCCAGCATCTATATGTTTCTTAGCTGACTCCAAAAGTTCTTCAATAGGCATGCTATACCATAAACGGTCGCTCGCATATGCCTTTACTGAATTACTATATCCTCCCAACATAGAAGCTACAGTTCGGCTGTTTAATTTAGCTTTTACATCCCACACTGCGATATCAATACTAGACATCGCCATATTCAAAAATCCCCCCGGTCCTACCCAATTTCCGTATGAACTCATCAGGCTATACAACAACTCATTATCTTCTACTTCTTCATCGATCAGTAGTTGTCCCAATTCTTTAGTAGCTTCATACAATGGATATATAAAAGCTGGTCTAGTGTTAACTAACCATCCTATGCCTTCTGTGCCATTTTCAACTGTTACTCGAGTCACTATATGCCAATTGTGGCTAACTGAATGCCCTGCGGCCTCATAAACCATGTTTGCTGGAACTTTAAGTAAATCAACTTGTATGGTTTGAATTTTCATTTTGCTTCCCTAATTAGGATAGCGAAATCTTACTGCAAATATGCTCATTTTCCAAATCTAAACACCGCGAGTATAATTGTGGGTGCAATGGAGTGTTACAAATGTTACTGGCTATTGACATAGGAAACACTATGGTAACTATAGGCGTGTTCAAAGACACGCAATTAGTTACAACAATGCGCACGGCCTCAGATTCAAATAGGTTACCCGATGAATACGGATTAATCCTTACTAATCTACTTAGACTTAAAGGAATAGAACCTACAGAAATCACTTCAATATGCACTTGTAGCGTAGTACCACCACTTACCGCTACCTTTGAAGTAGTAGCTAGAACATTTTTCCAGATCGAACAATTCACTATAGCATCCGGGATTAAAACAGGGCTGCCCATTCTCTATGACAGCCCTAGAGATGTAGGAGCAGATCGAATCGTAGATGCTGTAGCAGGAGTAAAATTATACGGAGCCCCATTAATCATAGTAGACTTCGGGACCGCAACTGTTTTCGATGCGATCTCAAAGCAAATGGAATATGTCGGTGGAGCAATAGTACCGGGTATTAACATTTCTGCGGAAGCATTATTCTTAAATACCTCACAGCTCCGCAGAGTCGAACTTATCGCACCTGATAACCCAATTGGGAAGAATACAACCAGTGCACTACAATCTGGATTAGTATTTGGTTATACAGATCTAGTTACTGGATTAGTGTCTAGATTCAAAAAAGAACTTGGAGAGGAATCCAAAGTGATTGGAACAGGAGGATTATCGCCTATCATAGCCAAACACACACAGATCTTCGATGACATCAATCTCGACTTAACTTTAATTGGGTTGAATATATTGCATGATATGAATCACTCTAACAGCAATAAGGCCCAAATATGAGTAGTTTATCTGAATTAAATATTATCCTTGGAGTGACTGGCAGTATCTCGGCATACAAGTCTCTTACACTCGCAAGTAGGCTGACCCAATCAGGAGCGAACGTAACTGTTATATTAACTGAAGGAGGTGCAGAATTTATAACACCACTCTCTTTTAAAGCAATAACTCAAAACAACGTCGTAACTGACTCCTTCGATGTAAATTCAAAATACAGTGTGAATCATGTGTATTTAGGCAAAACTGCAGACATGGTTGTAGTCTACCCTGCTACAGCAAATTCCATAGCGAAACTTGCATTAGGGATATGTGACAACCCACTTGCAACTACAATTCTTTCCACAACTGCACCTGTAGCAATTGCACCAGCCATGGAAAGTAACATGTACTCTCATTCATCAACAACATCCAACTTATCTATCCTTCAATCGACAGGGGTTTCAATAATTGGACCAGAAGAAGGGTCTTTAGCATCTGGAGCTTCAGGAATTGGTAGGCTAACAGAACCAGACGATGCTCTTCAGTACATCAAATTCATACTAGGGAAAACCAAGGGAGACTTACAAGGCAAGAAAATTTTAATTACTGCAGGTGGAACACAAGAACCCGTAGACCCTGTTAGAATTCTAACCAATCTGTCGTCCGGTAAAATGGGATATGCCTTAGCTGAAGCCGCTCGAGATCGCGGAGCTAAAGTAACATTAATTTCTGCACCTGTAGCATTACCTTCTCCTATTGGTGTTGACCTTGTGAAAATCAAAACAGCCAATGACATGCTAAAAGCTGTGCAAAAAGAAATTAAAGTTAATGACGCGATAATAATGGCTGCTGCCGTAGCCGACTATCAGCCCTCTCAATCTGCAAATAACAAAATCAAAAAAGATGAAAATGCTCTCCAAATAGAATTGAGTCCCACTCCTGACATACTGAAAAGTATTCAAAATGAACCAATTATAAAAATAGGATTCGCCGCAGAGACTGATAATCTGATCAATAATGCAAAAAACAAAATCAAGACTAAAAATCTAAACCTGATTGTTGCTAATGACGTAACGTTACCAGGATCTGGGTTTGGATCTGACCAGAATCAAGTCTCTATAATCGATAAAAACCTAAACGTACAAACCATAGAACTCGCTTCTAAATATGATGTGAGTAACAAAATATTAAACGCTCTGCACAAATTATTGCCCTAAGCATAACGTACTACAAACAATCCCTAAATTCTTCAATAGCTTTTATATGTGCATCAGGGCCCTTGAGTCCAACTTTCATGGTATTAACAGATAGATGACTTGCTCCCATTTCATCCCAATCAGTAACCAATTTGCTCCAATCCTCAATACCACCTTGATTCAGAGCAATCCGACCTTCAATCCCTATTTCTTTCCTATCTCGTCCAATTTCATCCATTGCCGACCACAATTTATCTAATTGGGCTCTACCGTTATCATCAGGCTGGAATTGAGGAATCCAACCATCTCCCAAACGGGCTATCCTATTAATAACACGATCTGCTCCGCCTCCTAGCCAAATCGGAATAGGCCGTTGGATAGGCAAAGGATTAATCCCAGCTGATGTTATATCGTGATAATCACCATGATAATCTACTATCGGTTTTGTCCAGAGTTCACGCAATAATTCTATTTGCTCTTCACTCCTTTTCCCTCGGTTGGCAAAATTCTCTCCCAGTGCTTCGTATTCCACATCATTCCAGCCAATTCCTATGCCTAGTCTAAGTTTTCCTTCTGTTAATACATCTACTGCTGCTGCTTGCTTCGCAACCAACGCAGTTTGTCTTTGAGGCAATATAAGAATACCTGACACCATTTCTATAGCTTCGGTACACCCAGCCAGGTACCCAAACAGGACAAACAATTCATGGAACATGTCATCGCTACTATAGGGTTTGTTCCATTCCTCTCTAGCTGAAGGGTCTGCTCCAAGAACATGATCAAAAGCCAAAATATGTTTATATCCCAAGCCTTCTGCAGCTTGAGCGAATTCTTTTACCGCTCCTGGGTCTGCTCCTATTTCTGTCTGGGGGAAAACTACGCCAACTTGCATGATGAGACCTCCATTCATTTATGAAATCACATTAATGGCTGGGGATGCAGGAGTCGAACCCGCACTACCTGAACCAGAATCAGATGTCCTACCATTAGACGAATCCCCAGTATATTGGACATTTGACATTATACACCACTTGTATAAAATTCTATCCGTAGGTCATATTCGAATCCCCCTGGAATTTGAGAAAATTTGACCTTAAAAGAGAGGATTAGTGCTATGGTCTCATCAACTGCTACCCAAAAAGAAATAGACGTATTAGGTACCGCTGTAGAATATTTTGTTGGAGGTACTGGGGACACAGCTCTAGTATTCTTGCATGGTGCTGGTGGTAGTGCTGGATGGCAAGGATATCACGAAGAACTAGCCAAGCAATACACTGTCTATGTCCCTTCTCAAGCTGGTTTCAATGGAACCGAAAGACCCGATTGGGTATATACGATAACCGACATGGCGCACTTTAATCTGCAGTTAATCAACGCGCTAGGTCTAGATAACTACATCTTAATGGGTTCGTCCATGGGAGGATGGATCTCATCGGAAATGGCATCCATGGATGACTCTAAAATTCAATCTCTCATTCTAGTTGACGCAGCTGGAATCAAACCTGAAAAAGGCGAAATTGCAGAAATATTCATGTGTTCTGCTCAAACACGACTGGAACAACGATTTTACGATCCCTCTCAAGTTGAAAATTATGAAAATTACACAAGAGAATTAACATCAGATGAAGTCTTCACAGAACATAGCAATAGAGAAATGGCATCCAGATTATGCTGGAGACCATATCTTCATAACTGGAGCCTACCATTTTATCTAAAAAAAATAACAACCCCAACCTTGATAGTATGGGGAGAGAATGATGCTATAATTCCTGTAGAATGTGGGGCACTATTCAAATCCAACATCACAGGTTCAGTCCTAGAAATAATACCAAACTGTGGACATTCTCCAGCAATAGAGAAACCCGCCGAATTTATGACTGTAGTAAACAATTTTTTGAACGGCTAAATAGACGATGTATTAGGAGGTTAGTATGACAGAAGTTTTTTGGTTTTCCGAACAACCCTACGGGCATGTCACTGAAGATGATATCGAAGGATATGAATCAGGACGAATGCATTTCCCTAACACTATGTTTGACCCGATTAAAGCACACGAACTTTACTCAAATTATCATGATCAATATGCTTTAGCTGATCAGGTAGGATTCGACGGTATCATGTCCAACGAACATCACAGTTCATACTGGTGCATGAAACCATCAGTAAATATCGACGCAGCCTGCATTGCAAAAGTGACTAAGAATGTAAAAATTGCAATGCTCGGAAATGTAATCGCGGTCCAAGACCCGGTTAAAATGGCAGAAGAAATTGCAATGCTGGACTGCATTTCTGGAGGGCGCATCATTTCAGGCTTCGTACGGGGTACAGCCGTCGAAACCTTGCACGCAGGAATTAGTCCGACAGAAAACCGAGCTAGATTTGAAGAAGCTCACGATTTGATAGTCAAATGCTGGACAACTCCAGGACCATTCCGATGGGAAGGCAGATATTGGCCCCACCGCATGGTCAACCCTTGGGTGGTACCCATTCAAAGAGATCCTCATCCCCAAGTCTGGTTCCCTGGGACGGGCAGTCCTGAAAGTGTAATATGGGCAGCAGAGAGGCAATACCCCTACATGAATTTGGGCTCACTACTGGATCTTACCAAACAGCTTAAAGATATCTACTTTGAAACGGCTAATAAAGTTGGCTACACGCCCGGACCAGAACACTTTGGTTATTTAATGAAAGTTTTCGTGGCAGATACAGAAGAAAAGGCTCAAGAAGTAGGAAGAAAATATCTCTGGACCGAAGCTCATAGAAATAGAGGCCCAGCAGAATTCAATGATCCTCCAGGATACCAATCTCGTGAAGCTCTGAAGATTAAAATGTCTAGACCTGTCATAGGCACAGGTACCATGGGTAAACGAATGAGCTATGAAGAGTTGCAAGACGCTTATAATATAGTTGTAGGTACTCCTGAAACAGTGATCGAAAAATTAAGGCATATCAAGAAAGAACTGGATCCCGGATATATCCTGATATACGGAAATGAAGGAGACATGACTCATAACGATGTCATGAGGTCCATTGAATTAATTGGCGAGAAAGTAATACCCGCAGTAAAAAACTTCTAAATGGTACCAATCAAATAGGGGGTAGGTTAAACCTACCCCCTATTTGATTAATCCTCGATTCCTAAATTCAACTAGCTCAGACGGAGTAAACCCGTACTCCTCCAAGATCTCGTCTGTATGCTCCCCTAAAGCACCCAAATTGCGCTTGATTTCCACATTACTCTTACTAAAACTTGCTAATGCTCCTGTCATCCGAACCACACCATGTTCTTTGTGATCAACATCAATCATGAATTTATTATCTATAATATTGGGATCAGAGAACAATTCTTCTTTAAACCTAATTGGCCCTGCAGGTATATTATTTGCAAAAAGTACACCAAGCCAGTCATCTGTGTTCCGACTATTGAATTTAGATTCTGCCAATTCTACCAATCGTTGCCCAAATTTTATGCTGCTTTCAGTTGTAGGATCATATTCAACTTCAAACCTGATGTCTTCCAAATTCAATACCTGTAACAATTTTTTCCTAAGAGGATCATTGAGACAAGCAACAGCCAATGCACCATCAGATGTTAAAAAGGTACGGTAATATATGTTCCCTGGGGCGACATCCTGTCTTGATTCATAAAAATCTCTTATTTCCTTATGACTCAACTTAGCTTTCCTTAGATTGGTCACATCTTCTACAAATTCTAAGTTCCGAGACTTATCCAAGGATTCTACCTCTACTAGCCTCATACCCATCAATTGAAAAGCGCATGATAGTAAATTTGTCTCGATTTTCTGACCTAATCCGGTTTTTTCTCGGTAATACAATGCCGCGCATATAGAAGCCACCAGATTCAAACCCGAAGCAGTATCTATCAAAGGTGTAGACC
This sequence comes from uncultured Dehalococcoidia bacterium, assembly GCA_964343075.1. Classification (GTDB taxonomy): domain Bacteria; phylum Chloroflexota; class Dehalococcoidia; order Lucifugimonadales; family UBA3495; genus UBA2588. Next base: position 8,531 of record CAYFGT010000031.1, read on the forward strand.
AAATCTGTTCTGGCCTTCCAGAATCATCAATTCGACTCTCAGTTCCTATAAGTCCGCAAACTGCTTGAAT
>CAYFGT010000032.1:0-3934 GCA_964343075.1 uncultured Dehalococcoidia bacterium
CCAAATTGGCGGACCACATCTTCAGAGAAAATAGATGGACTAAAAACAGTTGAAGGTTGCTTCATCAAAGAAAAAGCAATATGAGAAGATGCTTCTTTATTTCCAACCATTTCTTCTAAAGCAGGAACATACATATACCCTAATATGTCTCCTTTTTTAACAAATTGACCATTCTCAACTTTAATAAATTGCCTATAAAAATCCTTCGGCTTACCTACCAGATCAGGGATCATATACGGCTCCATCTGATATAAGAATTCCACATTGCTTCCATCATCAGTTGCAATACGAAGAGTAAAAACGTAAGCGACATGCCACCACGGTGGATCTGAGTTCGAATGATCTACAACGTTGTAAAAGCTTAATTTGGGTAAATTCACATATCCGTCAGCTACTGCATAAATTGGCGGATAATCTTCTGGTTGGGTAGCGTTCACCCAACGACTATCGGTATTAGAAAAATAAACTTGAGCATCATTATGAGGTCTAGGTGAATTCGCTCCAACTAACGGATGACCAGCTATGATATCTTCGAAATCAACTAAGAATCGATCGCTTTTATTTGTAGCAAAGAATTCCAAGACTGGCACGCTATAACCAGAGGATTGTTCTTGTATCAATTCAAAGGTATCTTTAGTGTCAGATTTAGGAACCATGTCCCTTAGTGCCTCGATATCCATTACACTTTGCAGGCCTGATATTGCCGAGAATAGCTCATTAGGATTTTCATTAATTTTTTTGAAATCGAAAGAGGTCCCCATATTATTGTTAAGCTGATTGATGAAATATTGTTTTTCAGAATCGCCCATTTGTCCCCAGCGCGACCTAAAATCATCGCCTTTCTCATCATTATTATTGCCATTATTGTCTGAGACCGAATTCATCTGTGTGTTATTTTTATTAGAGCTCACATTTTTATTCGATTGAATGGAATCTGCCGCCATTCCATTAGAATTCATATCGGAATTTGGTGGTTCAGACCCACTGCATGCGACAATTATTAGGGCAACAAGATAAGGGACAATGTTTTTCATAATTTGAATATACCTACACTATTTCTGATATTCCTAAGGAAGTATTTTCAGCGCTTCATTCAGACCTGTTTGCAGCTGTCCTAATTCTTTACCAGTTAAGAATTTAAATAACATATAACTCCTCCCGCGATTTAACTCAATTTACTTAATAATTATACGTATTTATCAAGCTGAAATCTTTCAAAAATCTAGCGATATTTTAAAAAGCTCTTATCTCTCATATTCCTTTGCAGCAGAGGTAAACCCTTGAATATCATCTTGTTCGCTTTCCAAGAAAACTTCTAACCTAAGTTTCCTATTTTCAATAAGTTCCATAAGTACTATACCTACTTCTCCGGAACGTGTATGAGTGGCGATAAGAGGTTTGTCAGGGACAATGCTACTAATGGCTTTCGTACAATCGGATTGGTCATATACCGAACAATAGGTATATTCAGACAAAGTATATTTAACGATGCCATGCTCTTTGGTTACTTCATCTGGCAGTATTTCTGGATTGACAATGATAAAATGGTCCGCTCCTGACGAGGTATCAGCTTCTGGCCAGCTGCCCATAGCAACCATCCAGGCACTGGGGTCTATGTGGTTTGGGACTACTGACACATGACCGGCCCAATACTTATCTCTAGTTAATCCAGCCAAAAAGTTGGTTCCTAACTCGAACCAGTTGCCTGATAATGTTCCATCAATATCATGGTCTATCTTACCGGCGTATGGTTCGACTTTTCTGAGATTTTTAGACAGTAGAACTTTTCTGATATCTTCTTTGAAGAACGGAAACGGATCTACTGTATGTAATTTCCATCGTTCGTAATTATAATGTTCAGGGACAACAAATCCAGATAATACAGTGTCGTAATCATATACTCCAAAATCTAATGTCTGTGCACCAATACGACCAATCACTTGACCAGATTTTACTGATATACCATTCCAACCTAAATTTACTTCACCTCTACTAAGTTCCCATTCTTCCACGATTTTGGAGTCCAAATCGGTCAAAAGATCGAAATAGCTATGAAAGGTGCAGGTGTGTGCTATGTCAATTCGCCATTCTCTTTCTTTCGATTTTCCTGAATCAACACTCGTATCACGCGGGCTTATGTAATATATAACACCATCAGCGATTGCTCTCACTTCATAAGCATTTCTCCCTAAACTCCTATCCATAGGATTGAAATACATATGATCTATAGGAGTCACGTGAGCTCCTGACAGATGACCATATGGCCTGATAGAAATAAAATCATCATAATTCATAGGAGAATGTTCAAATTCCACTGGACCTGTACCATAACACCCAAAAAAATCATGGAATCTATTTTCTGATTTATTAGTAGCTACATATTCAGGTTTCGTATTCGATTCTTTACTACCACTAGCATTTTCCAACGGAACGGTAGTCTTTACCTCGATAACATCACTAGCGGTGCTCGCACCTGATGAGGTTCTTTCAGTATCTGATTGTGGTTGCGAAGTAATCATCTCTAGAGTAGGTTCTGGTATTAAGGTCACTGGTTCAACTCGATCTACATTCCTCACATCCGTAGTAGTAGATACATGAGTGATAATCTCTGCTTCAGGAGTATTCTTAGAATCCGTATCATTTAAACAGCCGACTGTAAGCAACAAGAATATGATTAACAGTTTAATATTATTTAACACGGTTCCTGTATTTCCATTTTTATATAGCATTAGTAATACGAATTTGCGCTTATGAGCAGATCTTTACCCATTCAATTCAGCTCTAGCTTTCGGATTTAGAAGATGAATCAGTGCCGCTATTTCAATCACTCCAGTTACAATTATCCAAACAAACATCGGAGCAGGATCTATGGCCGCTAGTACAGATTCAATCAATTTCAAAACACTCAATACAATGACCAGCCAAAACGCTATTTTGACTCCTTTACCCACCAAAACGGGTACTGCTATTTTTATCAATCCGGCGATCAAAAATACTATAAGTGGCGCCTCATCATTAACACTTATACTATCCGACGGAAACATGAAAAACAGTGCTGTGAACACTAATATAACTCCACCTAATTGAGACAAAATAAGTCCTGTCTGTAGATGCCCAAGCTCTTTACCTGTTAAAAATTTAAATAACATACAACTTTCACTTATCCTAAATTTCGCTAATAATCGAATTATACAAATTATCAGTTACATATACTGGTAAAATCAGACTGATATGAATAAAAAATTAAGCATCACTTTGTTTTCATTCATCATGATTGTTATAGGCTGTACTTCAGAATATACAGAACAAGCTTCAGTTCCTACTATGATCATAGAGCCAACGCAAATACTCACTAAAGATTCAAGTGAAATGGTGCTTGGAACCTCCCCAGTAAATACTCCTGACACTGGCGATCATATTAGGAGAATGAAACCAACCACAAATCCATCAACTCCAGTTGCGGCGGGTTCAGTAATACCATTACCTACTTCTACACCACTACTTACTCCTAGTGCTACATCAAAACCCACAATAAGTTTAGAAACAATTCCTATTCCCGCGACACTTGAAACCCAGATTGTGATACCTACTACCCCTACCATCAGTCCTATCACAATCCCGACGCCAATACCCCCACCCACTGCCCCGCCAACTAAAGTAGCGACAACTTTTATATCGCAAGTGAATCCGAATCAAGATAATCTGGTATTGAGCAGCCTGACTCTCTCTAGAACATCCTTAGGTATTTATCCTGGGGCAGATATCTTAAGTTTTTCAATCAAAAATGATAATAATTCTACTGTAGCAGCGGGGGTATCAATATATAAACGGCTAGGCAATCAAACTTTGATAGTTCCAAACCACGACTATAGTCATCTGGTAATACTAGAACCAGGAGAAACTAAACGAATAACAATCCAAGAACCTTATCCTC
>CAYFGT010000032.1:4034-6538 GCA_964343075.1 uncultured Dehalococcoidia bacterium
GCAATCAAACAACTTGTTGTTTGCAGAAGAAGATACGTTGGTGTATAACGAGCACTTAACACCATGAAACGTATAATTTATATAACATTATTCACCTTGATTATTGGACTCGCCTGTTCTACTACAGACACAGTTGATCCAAGTATAAATCCAGCTGATGAATCAACAGAGACATCAAGCCAATCCACTTCATCAATTGAAGCCAATCTTAATCAAGAAACATCCAAAGATGATAATAAAGCTCATGTAAACGTTGAACCCTCAGAAAAAGATAAGAGCATATCTGATGGATCCAAACCATTGGAAACATCATGTCTATTGGCTGGAGGGGAGACAGTAGAAATAGGATGGAGTGGCAACGACACAGGCGATAATAGTTGCAATTTATGCATGTGTAGTCCACAAGGATTAGGCTGCACCAAAATGGCATGTCTAGACAATGCAAGTTCGGACTCTCCAGGAGAACTGCTTGAATTACCATTGGAATCTTTGGAGTTACCAGAATCAATGACTGAGACAATGGTAGACATAGCAAACGATATGATGCAAGACACGGTCACGCAGACCTCGAGTTCATCAGTGCAAGATCCATGCCTGAAAATGCCAGTAAAGACTCGACCTATGTGTTACATGATGATGCAAACATCACAAGCAGACAGAATAGCTATGGGACAAAATTTCATGAGCAGCAGCCGAGATGATACTCCCCCTGTTCTTTACAATTTGTTAATAGAAGATTTTGGAGCTTTAAATCCCAAAACATCCATGATGGGGCCTTTTAAATTCAGTAAATCATTTGCTGCGGGATCTAAACCAACCGTTTTTGACGAATTCGGAAAAGTGCATGATGCTGGCAAGCCTACGGAATATGAAAATCCTACCTTTGAATACAAGTTTCCGGCTGGTACTGAACTACTATCTCCAGTCACAGGGATAGTCGACAATATTTCTTGGCAGCCTACAGAATCCTATAAACAAGACGACTGGGAATTAAATATCAAGCCTTCTAGGTTTTCCCAATGGCGCGTATCAATTGATCATATTGTGAGCCTGGGATGTGATCTCAGTTCTAATGAAGTATGCACAAAACCGTTACTCATAAATGGAGAAGAACTAAAAGTCGGAATGGAAATAAAAGCAGGAGATACTATTGGATACGCGGGCAACTGGATAGATACCAGCAATTCAGGAATGAACGAACGTACAGAAATAACTGTCGGTAGATTCGCAGCCGACAAAGTATTTGAAAGCTATTGCCCCATAATGTATTTACATGAATCGGTGAAACAAGATTATAGGGACAGCATATCTGCATTAATGGATTCATATGAGGAATGGACTGGGAATAATAACTTGTATAATCAATCCGAAATGGTAGAACCTGGATGTTTATACGAGCAAATTAACGATATTGGTAACAAAACAACTGTAATAAAGTAAGGAGCTAATTATGGCTAAAGCATACGCAATCATTCAAATCAGAGATCATTCAGATGTCTTATCCAAACATCGACCTAATGTGCAACGAATACGTGAAAAATATCAAGGTAAGCTACTAGTAGGAATGAACTCATCGGTATCTATTGAAGACAATACCCTAGAAGGATACACAACAGTTGTTTTCTCTTTCCCTGATATAGAATCTGCAAATTCCTTTTACAACGATCCAGTGAATCAAGACTTCAAAACCGAATTAAAACAGACACCCGGAGGAGACTTCAAAGGATTCACTGTCGAAGGTAATTCTTAATTATTCGGAATTAAATGGTCCCTAAGCACTCGAAATATATAGTTAAAGAACGTTATGAGGAATAATTATCTAGTTACAATCGTATTACTATCAATAAATATATCTGTATATATAGTCCTTAATATTCTTGCTTGGAATGGTATAGAAATCTATAGTTTTGTTAAAGCGTATATTGGATTCACACCAGAAGCATTTCATGGTGAATATTGGAAACACGTTACACCTATGTTTGTCCATGTGGAGTGGTGGCATATATTGGGTAATTCATTAGCAATTTGGGCTTTTGGGACTTTGTCCGAGAGGTATTTTGGTAAGAGAGTTTATATTCTTGTTTATTTTATATCTGGATTATTAGCGCAAACTTATGACCTTGCAGTAGCTTGTGGGGTGGATTTACTGATTGATAATTGTGATATGGGGGCCGGTAACTCCGTATTTGGAGCAAGTACTTGTATTTGGGGATTGATTGGCGCTCTTCTAGTATATTCGATTGCTCATAAGAAAGATTTGTTTCGTGCAAGTATTAGATCTACATTATTGTATGTTCCTGTTATGGCGATTTGCATAGTAGGAACATTCGTGACAGCTCACGGACTTTTTAAGGAGAATTTACTGGATGTTCTTTGGGGGTTTGGCCCACATACTTATGGCTTCATGGAACATGGTCATGGTGGAGCATTTATAGTTGGCATAATTCTCGGTCTGTTAATTATGACATTGCGTTTAAATAAATATTCATATAGATAAAGTAATT
>CAYFGT010000033.1:0-2285 GCA_964343075.1 uncultured Dehalococcoidia bacterium
AGGAAATACAGATTAACCTTCCAATCTATGTGTTGACGATTCAGCCAAACTCTAGCGGATGTAGCAAATAGACTACAGAAGCAAAGTGTAGGTAATGCTGCATGAGGCCCCATAAAAAACGTGAGGGTTGGCATTAACATCACGCCGCCGCCAAATCCAGCTACACCGGCAAATGAATATCCTAATAGGCCTGCTAGCAAAATAATTAAAACGTCTATGATATCCATGTTAATCAATTATGAAATACCCAGCGAAAAATAACAGCACCAAATTTATAAAAATGGTGAATATCTTATCTGAAAATTTATGGAGTATTCGGTTTCCTACATACGATGCGATAACACTAATGAACCCTATAGCTGTACCCAGAAACACAATTTCCATAGTCATGTATTGGTTGAATGTTAGCACTCCAAGTTTTGGGAGATTGAGCAAGGCAGTTGCAAATGCGAAGGTACCGATAAGGGCATGTCTGGTTAATCCATAGTTAACAAAAAATGCAGCGGCAAAAGGCCCTGGTATACCGATGAGACCGGAAATGAATGCATTCACCCCTCCCACTGGAATGAATCCCCATAATTTCATTTTGAAAGTTTGAGTCCCCGGTAAATATCTGCTCAAAACAATTATCAATAGAAATACTCCAAGAAATTTACGGATGATATTGGGATCCAAGAAAACAAACAGACTAGTGCCTATTATGACCATTGGGATGGAGCCAATCATAAAGTATACATTCACTTGCCAGTTAATGTACTTTCTATTGATGAAAGTACGACAAATACTTGAATATAACGCATATAAGCACAGTACTGGGAGCGCTGCATCCGGTCCTAAAAATAATGTCAGTATAGGCATGAGAATAATGCCTCCACCAAAGCCCGCGATTCCAGTGAAAGTGGATGCCACAAAAGCTACAGCTAAAATTACGAAAATATTGAACAATTCCATATTATTTAACTAAGAAGAACACTGCGAATGCGACAAGAATTAAGTTTATGAAAATGTTGAAATACTTATCTGGTAATTTCCCAAGGAGCCTGGAACCCAAGTAAGCTGCAGGAACACTTATGATTCCCAGACCGATACTCAAGTAAATAATTTGAAGATTAAGAAATCCGTCCCAGGCAAATACTGCTAATTGCGGGATTCTCAATATAGCCATAGCTATAGCAAAAGTACCAATATAAGCCATTTTCTGAAGGCCGTAATTTAGAAAGAACATAGCGGAGAATGGACCTGGCACTCCGACAAGTCCCGCTATAAAAGCTGTTACGCTACCCACGGGGATAAAACTCCATAATGGGGTCTTGAAATTGTTAGCGAAAGGTAACTTTTTACTGCACAGCAGAAGAAGCATAAAAGCACCTAAAATTTTCTCGATGGTTGCTTGATCCAGCGCCACGAAAATTTTGGTTCCTAATATGATGAGAGGTATCGCTCCAATCAGAAAGAAAAAGTTAACCTTCCAGTCTATGTGAGCGCGATTCATCCATGCTCTTGCTGCTGTCGCAAAGATACTGCCAAAACAGATTATGGGCAAAGCTGCATGAGGCCCTATCAGTATTGTTAAAGTTGGCATTAGAACAATACCTCCGCCAAACCCGGCAACTCCAGCAAATGAGTATCCTAACAGTCCAACTATCAAAATGATGATGATGTCGAGTAAATCCATGTTTGAGAATTTATGAAGCTACAGCTACTAAATTCCTGTTAACTAGTTCCCAGTCTATTTCGTATCCCAGGCCAGGTTCAGTTGGTGCCAGGACCATTCCTGCACTGTTTACCTCTACATCTTGTATTAAACCGTATTTGTTAGCTCCTGTTGAAGGGAATACTTCATAGAAGTCTGTGTTGGGTGTAGCCATGATAACGTGTAGGTTAGCGACGTTGTTCAGTGAGTTACCTCCATGATGTAATTCGCATTTCATTCGGAACCCGTCCGCCAAATGTGTTAGTTTAATCAAAGGTGTTATTCCTCCTGTTACAGCGACGTCCCCTCTCAATATATCCGTGGCGTTGTTTGTGATCCAAGGAGGAACTCCGTAAAATCGACCGGGCGTATATTCAGTTGACATGATGGGTATATCAAGCTTCTGGTTCAGCTTTACATAATTGTAAAGATCCTCTTCTACCAAGGGGTCTTCGTACCAATAATAATTAAGTTCCTCAATAGCTCTTCCGACCCTCACTGCGTCTTCGTAATAATATGACCACATGCAGTCAAGCATTAATATCATGTCTGGACCCACAGCTTCGCGTACTTTTTTTGAGATTTCTATATC
>CAYFGT010000033.1:2385-5650 GCA_964343075.1 uncultured Dehalococcoidia bacterium
CCCAGCGTGGTGTTTCCCATTTCGTTAAAGTTACCGTTACATCTATAATTTTCATAAATACTCCTATGTTAGATTGATAATACAGCTATTCCAACTGTGATGGCAGCGATAGAACTTGATTTCACTGCTAATGTTTTAGCGTCTAATTTTTCGTCTAACAACCTTACGAAAGGTAAACTGAATAAAGTTACGAAGGCGAAAACAAATACTGGTCGTGATGCCGTGACTGTGGAAATAATAGTAATTGCCCCCATGTTTGTAGCTAAGACCTGTAGTATAACAGCCACCGGTGCTAAGATAAATTCTGAAACTAACAACAACCAGATGGTGAGTTTGTTATTCATAGACTTGAATAATTCGATAGGAGTTCTAGGTTTACAAAAAGTAAACAGTACAAACGCCATTCCCAGATTTCTGTATACATAGACGCTTTCGACTGATTCCGATGCCAATGAATACTTGCCTGTCAAATGGGCTAGTGCCATCAGAAAACTAGCTAAAATCAGAATTGGCAGAGCTTTATTGATTTTGAAAAATGTACGAAGTGAAAAATCATTGATTGAAATTGCATAGGCGCCCAAGACAACCACTCCCATTGCTAAGAATTGAAGAGTGGATAAACTCTCACCGAGCAGTGGTATAGCCAAAATAGCCACAAATACCGGGAAAGTGTGTACGATCGCACTCACTCGAGATGCTTCCTCGATTTTGTATCCGTAGAATTGGATGCCTAAAGTACCTCCCCAGCAGCAACCGGATATCACGGCGATAATACGATGTTGATTTAAAAACATTCCGATATCGAACAACAAGAATGTTCCAATAGCGAATATGGTTAATGATATTGCCACAGCGCAACAGAAGCAGTTGAAATTGGGGACACTTTTAGCTATCAATCTTTTGTCTATAGCAGATACGAGTCCGAAGACGGTTGCACTTAATATAGCGAATAAAACTTCCATACGTAGAACTCAATTCTAATTCATAATAGGGGTTTCGGATAGAGTGATTTTTCAATATCATGTACATTATAAAAAACATTAGAGGGATATTATGGATTCTGAGAAAACGTTACTAGATTGGGAAGCATTGGAAGTAGGAGAAACGTTCGATAGATACGAATATATTCTCACACAAGATATGATCGATGGCTTCAGGTTAGGAGTTATGGATGAAGAAGCTAGTTTCCCCACGATTTCACATAAAGTCGACGTGAAGCAGTATAACAAAAAATATTCTGATAACGGTTCTGTCAACGCTCGATGTGCATTTCATTGTTATAACGCTCCTGTTGCAGGGAGAAAGATTATTGTCACCGCGTGGATAGCTGATAAATATCTCAGGAGAGGTAAGAATTATATAGTTACTGAAGCAGTGTCTGTGGACGAAACTGGAATGCTGATCGATCGAGTGATCACACATGAATTAAAACAGCCGTCGGAGGTAGGTAAGAAATGGGAAGGGAAATAAGAGTATTCAATCTTGGAGATGAGATTCCTTCGTTAACCAAGAATATGACACAGGAAGCGATTAACATGTTTGAGGGAAGTTCTGGGGAGAGCGGCCCATCGCAGTTTACTGATGAAGAAACTGCTAAAGGAGTTCTTGGCACAAGCGGTACAGTAGCTTCCGGACGTATGTCTCTAACATTTGCCATAGAAATGCTTAGGAGATTTTTTGGTCCTGAAGTATACAATCATAGAGGTACAGTAGATTTACGATTTTTGCGCCCTGTTAGGCCCGGTGATGCTATTACTTTTAAAGGTGTAATATCGTCGGTTACACGGGAACCAAATGGTTCGCGGGTCCAGATAGATATCACTGCTACTAATCAAAAAGGAGATACCACAGCAGTTGGCCAGGGAGGAGCAATCGTCCCTAACGCCTATCTTCCAGAAGAATAAGTTTTTCTGTTTTAATCAGTATCAGGGATCCTAACATTGACACAAGATTTGCAAATACTCCTAATGCGAATGCCCATTTTAATGTTCCTGTAATATCAGCAGTCAAGCCAGATATGAGAGGAGAAAACGAGCTTCCTAAAGAAGCTCCGGTTGCCATTAATCCGAATGCAGCAGGAGCAAATCTTACTTGTACAAAGTCTCCAGCGGAGGCGGCGCAGATCACATAACTAGAGCGCAAGGTTAATCCCATTATCAAATAAGCTAATATGAAAGACAGCAACGATGGGAACAGCCACAGTAACACAAAGGAAGCAAGCTGGACTATGAAACTTAAGAGAAATGCTTTACCTCTTCCTATATAATCAGACACGCTACCCCATAAAACACCGCTTGCTATGCTTATCACCCCGGATATGATAGCTAGATTACTAATAAAAACTATTCCCATGTCGAATTCGTTTGCTAAATATAAGCCACTGAAGGATGCAAATATTGTGGTAGCCCAACCTGACCAGAAAGCTAAGTAAGCGAGTAACCAGACTGAACTATTTTTGAACACTTCAAGAGGCCAGGTCTTTACTTCTTTAACATGATTATCTGCGGACTTAGTTGTTGGGTCGTACAGTATTACGTAAGATGAAATAGCTACCAAGACCGATATGAAACCGAAGGAAAACCACATCGTTCTCCAGGCTTCATTGCCTATAGCAGTCACTAGAAATGGCAATAGCACTCCAGGTACAGTGAACGCTAATCCGGTACCGGATGAAGCTAGACCTGCAGCTAATCCGCGATCATTAGCCTTGAACCATGAAGACAGCAGTCCCATGACCGGTGATATGGAGCCTCCTGTGCCTATGCCCATGGTAATCATAGCCAGGGCTGTAATAAGGTAATTTGGAGTGAATGCGATGAGTATCATTGACAGGGCTGCCAACAACAGGTTAGTGCTTGCTATTAGTTTGGGGCCAAATTTAGAAGATAATGTTCCAAAAAAAAGGTTAGAAACCATTCGGGTGCCCCATCCAATTGTCATCAAGGCTCCAGCCTGAGTGTATGATATATCTAAGGACTTTTGCATCAAAGGCATTGTAATGTTGTATCCAAACTGGAAGAATCCTTGAACAAAATTAACAAACAACGCGATGATTAGAATCAATACGGCGTAACTGGTAAACCATCGGGGTAGCTTAGACATTTACTGAGAACCTCAATATTAAAATGACCGAAAAGGTATAATACACTATAAAATCGATTGGTGTGGTACGTTGGTTAACTATATTGTAATGGCTGCTATGAAGGGGAAATTTTTTTCTGAATCGGGTAATGAATATGACAACTTTCAAATGCTCGGGTATATC
>CAYFGT010000034.1:0-5400 GCA_964343075.1 uncultured Dehalococcoidia bacterium
TGACTCGTTTGACGTTGAAATGTGCTCATCAGCATGGAATGGTGTATGTAATTCCCGCCGATAGAAGCTGGGTTTGTGATTCGGATTCTAGATTTGGTCATGCAGTTGCGGGTTTCATGGGCGCTTTGACCGCAATGGATGATCCTAGGATACAAAGTTTGATGCAGGAATGGGGACTGTATTATAGGGCTTTACCTCTTGAATCTGAGGATGTGGATTCAAATTCTAAATAGGCTAATCAACTGTTTCATTTGATATAGGCATGGAAGGTGCAGCTTGTCCTCCAGGATTAATTGTAGGAGTACCAGGATTGAATGGTGCTGGATCTGGATTTGGCTGCGGAGATCCTTCTATCCCAGGATTGGATTCATCATCTGTGCCACTGATACTGTTAAATAATTTGTCCAAGTTCTCTCCAGATACTGACTCATATTCAATTAAATATTCTGCAATTTGGACTAATTTGGGCTTGTGTTCCTCGATTAGTTCATTAGCTTTATCGTATGCCCAAGATATTAGGGAATGCACTTCTTGGTCGATTTCTTCTGCGATCTTGTCGCCGTAATCTCGTTCTTCGTTGCTTTGATTCCCTAGGAATACCATTTCTTGTCGTTTCCCAAAAGTTCTAGGCCCCAAGCTAGCACTCATACCGTAACGTTTCACCATCTCGAGGGCTACTTTAGTTGCTCTCTCAATGTCGTTACTAGCTCCGGTGGTTACTTCAGAAAATATTTTTTCTTCGGCTACTCGTCCTCCCATCATTACAGCCATCATGTCGCTAAACTGGTTTTTTGTCCATAATGATCGGTCCTCTTCAGGCAACAATGTTGTGTGCCCGCCCATGTTACCTCTTGAGATTATTGATATTTTATGGACTTTGTCTGCGTGGGGTAGTAACCACCCAACTAATGCATGCCCTGCTTCATGGTAGGCGGTCATCTCTTTTTCGCGGGCACTTATTACTTTGCTTTTTCTTTGAGGACCCGCCTGTACTCGTTCAATAGCTTCTTCAAACTGTTCCATATATATGGTTTTCTGGTCATTTCTGGCTGCTAGAATTGCAGCTTCGTTAACTAAATTTGACAAGTCAGCCCCACTAAATCCAGGGGTTTCTTTGGCTAACGCGTCCATGTCTATCTTGTTATCTAAAGGTTTGCCAGATGAGTGAACACCTAATATAGCTTTCCTACCAGCTATATCTGGAAGGTCTAGTGTGACTCTTCTATCGAATCTGCCAGGTCTTAATAATGCGGGATCTAAGATATCAGGTCGGTTCGTTGCCGCAAGCACAATAATATTTGTATTTTTTTCGAAACCGTCCATTTCAACGAGGATTTGGTTGAGTGTTTGCTCTCTTTCATCGTGACCGCCACCCAGTCCAGCGCCTCTATGTCTTCCTACCGCATCAATCTCATCCACGAATATGATACATGGGGCATTCCGTTTTGCTTGTTCGAATAAATCTCTGACTCTGGATGCTCCGACACCTACAAACATTTCTACGAATTCGCTACCGCTAATGTGAAAAAACGGGACTCCTGCTTCCCCAGCAACGGCACGAGATAATAAAGTTTTACCAGTTCCTGGTTGTCCTACCAACAAGACCCCTGTTGGTATACGAGCTCCAAGCGCCTGGAATTTTTCAGGATGTTTCAAAAATTCTACGATTTCAACTAATTCTTCTTTTGATTCTTCTACCCCAGCTACATCTTGGAAGGTTACGGTAGGTTTTGACATGTTAGTCATTTTTGCTTTACTGCGGCCAAAGCTCATGGTCTGGTTGTTACTTCCCTGGGCTTGGCGCATCATAAATATGATCAAAGCACCAAAGAATATCAAAGGTAAAAAGTTTATGAGTAACCCGAATAAGTTCGAGAAGCCTCCAGTCCCTTTAAAAGATATATCTACTCCAGTATCAGCAAGGGTCGTTACAATGTCTGTTTTACTGTCTATACGACTTGTGTACTGCTTAAGGCTCTCAGATTGCCGGAAAGGTATCACAGTTAATTCGTTTTCTTGAACAATGATTTCTTGGATTTCGCCGTTCTTGGCTTTGTCAATTACTTCGGATATAGATATTTCGTTCGTATTCATTGTTGGGGCAAAACTGTATATTACTAGAATCACTCCTAATACAATTAGGCCGTATACTAAGCCACTCTGAAACCATTTTTTATTCTTCATGTATATCTCTTACCCTTAATTACTATTGTATCTAACACCCCATTAATTTGCAAAAAGATTACAGTAACTTCACATAAATATAATCCGTTTGATGGCAATCATAAGTATCTTGAGGGGGACTGAATTCGGTAATGAAAGGAATAACGTATATGTAACTTGTAATGCTGTATTCGCTTTGCTACAATCCTGTTGCTGATAACACCCCGAACTTATAAATATATAAGTGAAGAGAGTTTTACATAGAGGAGGGTAATTATGCCATCATTTTGGGAAAACATAAGATTTCCAGACGACCATAGTGCTGAAGGGGAAGACATGGCTACTTACGTTAGCTATCCTGTAGGCGCAGACAACGTTCCAGCAATAATCGTAGTACAAGAAGCTTTTGGAGTGAACGGTCACATGACGAAAGTATGTGATCAATTTGCTGAACAAGGATTCGTAGCAGTATCCCCTGCAATATTTCATAGACAGAGTCCGAATCCAAAGATCCCGTATGGTGACCCATCAGTTCCAACTTACATGGGGAACATGCAAGGACAAGAAATAATAGATGATATCAATCAAACTATTGATTATCTTCAGAACATGTATCCACGAACCCAGGGACAAAAAATCGGAATAGTAGGATATTGTTTAGGCGGGAGAGTTACATATCTCGCTGCAACAAGTTGCCCTGGATTGAGTGCCGCGTCCGTTTACTATGGAGGGGGAGTGAATGAAACATTTCCTGATGGTGTTAATCCGCTATCCCTGACTGAGAATATCGAAATTCCTGTGATGGGTAACTTCGGAGAAACGGATACTAGGCCTTCGCCTGAACATGTAGCTGAAATGGAAGAATCATTGAAGAGACATGGTAAGACTTATGACTTCAAGATATATCCTGGAGCTGGTCATGGTTTTAACTGTGATGAACGAGATAGTTATGATGAAGCTGCTGCTAAAGATGCATTGGATAGAACGTTAGGTTGGTTTAACAAGTATCTTAAGTAAAAGTAACTAATCTAGTACATAAAAAGACCCTCGATAAGAACCCGAGGGTCTTTTTTATTGTGTGAAAGAATTTCTGAATCTATAAAGAGTGAATTCAGGTTCTGGAGTTGGAACAGGGAGGTAATCAGTTTCTTCTATTTTAGCTACTATGAACCATGGCCCATCTTCTGTCAGGGCTCTATCGAAAACTTCAGATAATGATTCCAGATCATCTACTAATTCAGTCTTTTCTATTCCACATCCTTGTGCGACCTCAACAAGTTCTGTCCCTGTAGCTGTATGGGTAGCTTGTCTCCCGGTTTGTCCCCACATTTCATTGTCGTAGACTAATACAATTAAATTTTTGGGGTTTTCTCTATTTATTGTTGCTAATGTGCCTAAATTCATTAACAAAGATCCGTCTCCATCTAAGGATATGATTTTTTCGTCGGAAGAAAGTGACATACCTAGAGCAATGGACGAACATAACCCCATATTTCCATATGTGTAAAAATTCCTGTCTCGGTGTTCTGCGTGCCACAGTTCATCACTAGTGGGACCTAAATTTGCTACTATGGGTTGATTATCTAATTTTGAAAGTATGAGTTTGGTTGCGTCAAATCTAAACACTTTTGCCTCCATGTAGCAGTGAAGTTAAACATATTCCGACGGGTTGGCGATTGGCAAAACATAATTTTAGTGCGCCATCGATAAGCTGATCCATTTTAAATTCGTCATTTATTGTGTAGTTTACGATTCCAAGCATATCCATAATAGGGTTGGTAATTTTCCCCATTGCTACTTGTGAAATATTGAATTCGCCTGGCCCTCCTCGCATGTTTATAAACATGGGGATAGGGGCCCTAGCAGGTACGCATAAAGTAGCAATTGCATTGACGCTGTTTCCGAAACCGCTTGTTTGCATGAATACAGCCGCCTTTTTCCCTACCGCATAACCTCCAACTGCAATTCCAATGGCCTCTTCTTCTCTAGTGGCTGGTACCAACTGGAAGAAATCATCTTTTTCTATAATGCTAGTAACTTTGCCAATGGAATGGTCAGGCACGAAAGATATTAATGATATATCTGCTTTTTTTAATGAATCTACGATTGTCTGTTCCCAGCTCATATTAACCTTCTTTAGTATTTTATTAGTCTTGGATTTGATTGTCGTATGCTTCGCGAGCTTCTTCAAGTTTTTCTACAAAGAGATCAGGATCTCTAGTAAGCAATACGATTCTTCGGCCCCTGTAAAGATGTATCCTCCACCGATCAGGAACTTGAAGATGTAGTGGGTCAACTCGTTCTATGTTTTCGAAAGGGATAATCTTAACTCGAGGTTTGCCGTATCGAATTAGTATACAGTCTTCATATATTTCAATCTCTCTGGCTCTTGTAAACCAAACATATACAGCTACTAATGCTCCTACTATCACTAACGTTTGTCCACTTTCTCCTTGTAGCAATCCATAGGCGATTACAAATAGTGCAAAAATTAACGTAAAATTGACAGATCCCCTGTATTTGTCTGAATGTATAAATTGTGTATTCGGTTGTTTCATATTTTCCTACTTTTACTGGTCGGGGCGGCCAGATTCGAACTGGCGACCCCCTACACCCCATGCAGGTGCGCTACCGGGCTGCGCCACGCCCCGACGATACACTATTCTAACAGAAATATATCTATCACGAATTGGACGCTGAATGTCAGAAAGACATCGTAGGGTTTATTGTGTATATTTAGTGGCAAACGAGTAGGTGATTTTATGCCAGGTCCTTTAGATGGAATATCTGTATTAGAATTCACAGAAGTTATTTCTGGTCCTTTGGCAGGGATGATTTTATCTGATTACGGAGCGTCGGTAATTAAGGTTGAACCACCTTGGGGAGATTCTTGGCGATATATGTATAAAATAGCAGAATCAGAGAGCAGACCTTTCATGGCCTATAACCGGGGCAAAAGGAATATGACGTTAAATTTGAAGCATCCTGAAGCAAGACAGATAACTCAAAAACTTGTTACAGATTCTGATGTGGTTATTGTAAATTCATCTCCAAACGTTGCTGACAGTCTTGGAATCGGTTATGAGCAGCTGGCTAATATAAACCCAAGAATCATTTATTGTGAAAATACTGCTTATGGCTCTTATGCAGGAGATGGGTATGTGTCAGGATATGATCTGGTTATTCAAGCAGTTTGCGGACTTATAGGAACTGAGAGTCGAATTGATGATTCTGGAA
>CAYFGT010000035.1:0-5202 GCA_964343075.1 uncultured Dehalococcoidia bacterium
TTGCCTTTAGCTTCGTTCCACATTCTTTGTGTCATTTCACCTGGAACAACGAGTCCTTTGTTCCCTTGATTGTCTTGAGAGAAGTTGAAAGGGAAGTTCAACGCAACTCTTTGCTGGGCATAAGTGATTTGATTGTCTCCAGGTCCTAAGTCCAAAGACTTGGTGTATTTTACATAAGCAGTTTCAGTTACGTTCATGCAACCTGCTTCAGCCCAGTCTACGGCTAATTGGGTTCTCTCTTGTGCTAAGGTTTGAAAAACATCTCCTACTGCTAAAGGAGTTCCGTCATGGAATTTGATACCTTTCTCTGTATTAACGTCAATTGTCCAAGTAGTTCCGTCATCTGACATTTCCCATTTGGATATTATTCCAGGTACTAATTGTCCTTTACCAACAGTAGCAAACATGTCATCCATGTATACTCTCAGGTATTTTAAATCAGGCCCTCCAGATAGCGGTGGGAATACACGCTCTTCTTCTAAGTCTGCCACTAATACAGTGACTCTTTCGTCCGAGCTAGATGTTTCTGGCTGCGATGAACTTGCTGCAGGAGCAGCAGTAGGTGCAGCAGCTGCAGGAGCAGCCTCCGAACTCTCTTCGGCATCTGAGCCACCACAAGCTACTGCAAATGCGATAAGCAGCATAAGTGACATAGAAATTAAAGCCAAACGCTTAATTGTATGTTTTGTGGTTTGATTCACAGATTGACCTCCTCTTGTCTGTGCCAGCCGTATCGGCGGCAAAGTGTAGTTTCACAGCAGCCTCCACTACGCTTAGTAGCACACTCAAGCCCTGTGTAACGGTAAGCGTAGAATAAAGTGAACTTTTTGTCAACTAAAGCATTATCTAAGTAATCTATAATTAGCAGAACGTTACTATTTAGCAATTAAATAACGATATACGTAAAAACCCCTTTGAGTTGCCTTCAAAGGGGTTTTTTATTGGGTGTTGGTTACGAAAAATTATTTAAAGTGAGCTGTATTCACTAATATTCTTCTTCCTCCTGGCATATTTGTGTAGTCTAAATCTTTATTGACTCCCCAAACTGATACTATTTCCATGATTGGTATTTGGTAGAGTCTTTCAGTGAACACATCATATACCTCTTCCATGAGTTTTCGCCGTTCATCACCTCCAGCGGCTAACGCCCGTTGCCCTAATTCGTGGGAATCTTCGTCACAATTGGATGACCGGAACGATAAACAACTCATATAGAAATTGATCTGACGTCCGAAATCGAAATATTCTCCGCCCGGAGCAAAATATACGAGCCCAGGGGAAACACCTGGGTCTGCCGGCGGATCCCCGTCGTGTACATACTTAACTGCTTCTGCATGACTCATTCCTAATTCTTCTATGGCTTCTTTATATAGGATTGAAGGTCCTGCTTTGTGATATTTACTCCAGATGCTGCCTTCTACCACATTGATATTTACATTGATTCCAACAGCTTCCCAGAATACGCCTAGTGATTCAGAAAGTTCTACGTCTTTTGCATACCTTCCGTTGCGAGTCCAATAGTCGATGACATTGTCAGGATTATAGTTAGCCTCAACAAGTAATTCTTTCGCTCGGATGGGGTCGTAAGGATAACGAGGTCTCCAGTTATCTTCTGTTACGCCCAAAGTACCAGGAATTCCATTCGGCCCGCTTGAACATCTGCTGGTTGGCCCGAACAAAGCCAATGCAAGTTCCTCGCAGTCGATAGCGTGGGTTAATGCCTGTCTTACTTTTAATTTCTTGAGTTCAGGATGCCAAATAGTATCCACGTCTATGGTATTGACCTCACCAGAAACAATCTTGACCCAGCTACCGTGATCTGAGTTTTCTAATTCTTCAGCCATGTCGCCAGCCATCGCCCAGGCTATATCTGCTTCCCCTGCTCTTATCATAGCCGATCGAACAGTTTCTTCTGCTCGCCATACATATTCAGCAGTATTAACAGTTCCTGCTTGGGTCATGAAATTTGATGGATCTGCGTTATAACCATCAAATTTTTCGATGGTGTATTTTTCGCCTCTGATCCATTCCCCAAATTTATAAGGTCCCCATCCGTATATTTCTCCGGTGTCAGCTTGTTCTTCAGCGCTGATGTTTGCGTGATGATCAGGGGCTAAGAACATAGTATATTGACCAAACCTTGGGAGGGCAGGATGCCCGAGGTCGACGTGCCAGGCAACAGTGTATTCATCGATGACTTCTGCGGAAGACGCACCAACTTGAGTGTAGTTTCCACATTTTATGCACTGGCCCATGTAATCTATAGTATATGCTGCAGCTTCAGCATTCCACGGTTCACCATTGTGGAATTCCATTCCTTCGTTAAGAGAAACGATCCAGGTTTTACCTCCATCTCTCATTTCCCATTTGCTAATCCCTGCAGTCTTTGTATCCACAAAGTCAGGGGCTAAGAACGAGATTGGTTGTGCGATGTTATGAACTATCTTATTTGGATAATCGGTGGTGGAAAACCAAGGATCTGGTTCGGTGGGTTCTTGGTTGATCACGATCAATATGCTGTCTTTAGCTACTGTAGATTTTGCTGGCGCTACAGTAGGCTTTACTACGGGAGTAGATCGTATATCGGTCAAATCCTTAGATTTTGGAACAGCTGTCGGTGCTTCAGATTTAGCAGCTTCAACTGCCGGCGCTGATGGTGCAGTGGTTTCTGTGGCATCTGATTCGCCTGAACCGCCGCAGCTCGCCACTATGCTAAATGCCAATATCAAAGCGATTAACATTAAAGGGATTCTAATCACTCTGAAAACGGATGCTTCCTTCATTGGTCTCTCCTTATACATATTTTCGGGGCAGCAAACGTAACTTGGTATTTCGTTCTGCAGCCATATCGATTGCGGATAGACTAAAATAATAGGAATTATTTGTCAAATAACTCTATATCTGATCAATTGAGATAAGCATAAATGCATTAATTGAAATAATTTTAACGGAAAACGTAATATGTGCGTTGGCTATTTTAAAGATACATGACTGGTCGTATCGGTAACATCACTGGTATAAAAGTATTAAAATCTAAGTTGGATATCAGAGGTTTTGAATAAGAAGTAAGTGGTAGATGCTTGTTTTAAATAACATAAGTAAATCTTTTGGGGATAGAGTCTTGTTCCAAGGATTATCTTTGACTGCTGTTGCGGGTAATCGTATTGCCCTAATTGGTGCTAATGGATCGGGAAAATCTACATTGATGGATATCATATCTAATCATGCCAGCCCTGATGAGGGGAATATATCAGTAAAAAAAGATATCAATGTGGGGTATTTGAAACAGGATAATTTTGATTTTTCTGAACGGACCTTGATTGAAGAAGTGTTAGATGAATCAGAAGACATCGTGAAATTAAAACATGAACTAGAAAACTTACAAGCGCAATTTTCAAATGAAAAAAATCTAGAAAACCAAACCCTAATTTTCGAACAAATTGGGCAGATTAGCGAACAAATTGAAAATCTTAGCCGTGAAAATGATCGCCACGAAGCTGAACGTATTCTGTCAGGATTGGGCTTTTCGGTATCAGATTTTACTAGGAAACTGAATGAATTTAGCGGAGGATGGGTAATGCGTGCTTCGTTAAGCAAGTTATTGTTTAAAAACCCTGATGTACTGTTGCTGGACGAACCTACTAACCATTTGGACCTTGCATCTAATATTTGGTTTGAGAAATATTTACAGTCGTTCAAAGGAGCTGTGATAATCACTTCACACGATAGAGTGTTTTTAAATTCGGTTGCTACTAGCATATTAGCTATAGAACCAGACGAAATAGTATTTCAGAAGGGCTCTTATGAAGACTATGTGACCTATAGAGAAGAGGCGATAAAGCTGAAACAAGCTACTGCTACGCGATTAGAAAAACAAATAGAAAAGCAAATGAGATTTGTTGACAGATTTCGCTATACAGCCAGTAAGGCGAGCCAAGTTCAAAGCCGTTTGAAGGCTTTGGAGAAAATAGAAAAAGTGATTATCCCTAGGACAGTTAAAAAAGTTCATTATTCATTTCCTTCAGGACCGAGAAGTGGCCATGAAGTGATTAAGCTTGAAGGAATTAGTAAATCATATGGAGATAATAAGATTTACGATAAATTGAGCTTGACTCTTAATAGAGGAGATAAAGTTGCATTGGTAGGGCCTAATGGGGCAGGAAAATCAACGCTGTTAAAAATCATGGCGAAGGCTCTAGAATTTGATTCAGGCCAGCGAAAATTGGGGCATAACGTGATAACAGGATATTATGCTCAGCATTTATTAGAATTGTTGACGCCGTCCAATACGATCTTTGAAGAAGTTGGTCGCATTTCCAATTCTATGAATGATCAGGAGGTCAGGAATATATTGGGTGGATTTTTGTTTAGGGGTGATGATGTATACAAACCTATTTCTGTATTATCAGGAGGCGAAAAAGCTCGAGTTGCTTTAGCGAAGTTGTTATTAGAACCTAGCAACCTTTTGTTTATGGATGAACCTACTAACCATTTAGATATAGCTTCTAGAGAAATTTTAGCGGATGCGTTAGAAGAATATGAAGGTACTTTATGTTTCATAACCCACGACCGGGGATTAATTCATCAAATAGCAAATAAAATAATTGAAATTGAAGATGGTGAAGTCAGAGTATACTCAGGTACGTATTCTGAATATTTGTATCATAAAGAAAATAGTATAGTTCAAGTTGGACCGAAAGGTGTTAAATCCTCCAAATCACCTAAAGCTAGTGAGACATTAATCAGTTCAGCTAAAGAATCGCAATTGCTTCATAAGAATGTTCGGCAATTAGAAAACCAGCTTGCTAGGAAAGATGAACAAATCACGGGTTTGGAGTTAATGTTTTCTGACCCAGCTAATTTCAAAACACCAGAAGAACTTAATGAAGTTAGCGAACAGTATGAACTTCTCAAATCAGAATATGAGGTACTATGGAACGAATTTGAGGATTTGTCGAGTAGGTTGGAATCCTTTCAGAAATAAAAAAGCCCCTTCGTTCATTTTGAACGAAGGGGCTTTAATTAACCTAGTAGGTTATTTGAAGTGAGAAGTATTGATTAGAATTCTTCGTCCACCAGGCATATTGGTGTAGTCTAGATCCTTATTAACACCCCAGACAGCTACTATTTCCATCACAGGGATTTGATAGAGTCTGTCTGTGAACACTTCATAAACTTCTTCCATGAGTTTCCTTCTTTCAT
>CAYFGT010000036.1:0-4597 GCA_964343075.1 uncultured Dehalococcoidia bacterium
AGTGCCATTTGTTATCAAAGATAAAGATTTACAATCACTAAGAGGTATTTCACTCCCTGCGCAAGTATCATCTAATAATTCTGTTTTTGATGATTCTTTGTTATTTACACACAGGGGATTGAGTGGTCCGTCTGTTTTACAAATATCTTCGTACTGGTACAAAGGAGATGAAGTTAAAATTAATTGCTGCCCCGGTATGGATTTATTTGAATTACTCAAAAATAAAAAAAATGACGGTTATACCAGGCAGATTAAGAATTTATTGTATGAATTATTTCCTCATCGTTTTGTAGATTATATCCTTCCACTAAGTACTGGACAGATGCGGATCAGTGAAGTATCTGATAAAGACTTGGAAAAGATTGCGAATTCCATACATAAATGGATTATTTTTCCAGTAGGTACCGAAGGATACCCAAAAGCTGAAGTTACCGTAGGAGGGATAGATACAAAGGAATTATCCTCAAGAACAATGGAATCCAGGGAACATAAAGGTCTTTTTTTTATAGGTGAAGTTGTGGATGTAACTGGGCAGTTGGGAGGATTCAATTTCCAATGGGCGTGGTCTTCTGGGTTTGCAGCTGGGCAAGTTGTTTGAACTAACTAACATTATCATCGCGGAATGTTTATAATAAGTTCCTGTTATGGATATTGTTAATGTCAGGGCTCCTGCTACCACTGCTAACCTGGGTCCAGGGTATGATTGCTTAGGTATGGCATTGGATTTGTGGAATGAACTAGAAGTTAGAAAATTAGAAACTGATGATTTGAATATTTTCGTACAAGGTTTTGGTGAAGGTACAGTGCCTTTAGATGAAACTAATTTGATATACAAATCAATGCAATTTTTGTTTTCGGAAAATGGACAAGAAACGCCTGGGATGGTTATTAATTGTACAAATAATATCCCTCTCAATAGAGGATTAGGTAGTAGTTCAGCTGCAATTGTGTCAGGGTTGATAGCAGCGAATTCGATGTGTGGGAATCCTTATGGTACGAATGAACTATTAGAAATGGCAGTAGAAATTGAAGGTCATCCTGATAATGTCACACCATGTTTGTATGGTGGATGTAGATTGATTGCTGTAGAAGACAAGAACATCTACACAATCCCGATTCCGGTACCCGATGAATTGGATGCGATTGTATTCATACCAGATATGGAAATCAGTACTCAAGCAGCGCGAGATATTTTGCCAGAAACGCTCACATATGAAGATGCTGTCCATAATATATCTAGGATAGGATTGTTAATTGCAGGACTATTTTCCGATAATCCTGACTATTTAAACATAGCTACTCAGGATAAATTACATCAACCTTACAGACAAGAAATATTTCGACCAATGAAAGTAATATTCAAAGGAGCTTTGGATGGGGGTGCTACTGGAGTATTTTTGTCAGGCAGTGGCTCTACGATTATCGCATTTTCTAAGGATAGGCAAATGACGGTTGGATACGAAATGGCTGAAGCTGCCCGCCAATGCGGACTTGAAGGAACACTGAGAGTGATGAAGACTTCACAACAAGGGTGTTATGTATTGGGATGAAAAATAATAGAAAGAAAATATTGGTTCACAAATACGGAGGCTCTTCAGTGGCAGATGCTGTGAAAATAGGCAATGTTGCTAGAAGAATTGTATCTGCCTACGAATCTGGATTTCAGGTTGTAGCGGTTTGCTCTGCTATGGGAGATACTACCGATGATTTATTGAATTTAGCCTCTCAGGTAACCTCCAGCCCGAATCCCAGAGAACTGGATTTACTTTTATCAACTGGAGAATTGGTTTCAGCAACGTTGCTAGCTATGGCGATTTCTGAACTGGGTCACCCGGCAGTAAGCCTGAGTGGTATTCAAGCAGGAATCCATACTGATGACATGTATGGTAGAGCCCGGATAGATAATATAGAAACCAATAGACTTCAAAAAGAATTAAATGAAGGTAATATCGTTATAGTAGCTGGATTTCAAGGCATTAATACTAATGAAGATGTCACAACTTTAGGGAGAGGAGGTTCGGATACAACAGCGGTTGCTCTTGCTGCTGCTTTGAAGGCAGAAAGATGCGAGGTATATACTGACGTGGATGGAATTTATACTGCAGATCCAAGAATAGCTACGGATGCACGTAAGATATCAAGAATTGGATATGAAGAAATGCTCGAATTGGCTTGTTATGGGGCTAAAATGCATCCTAGATCCATTGAGCTAGGTTCAGTTTACAATGTGCCGATATATGTAGCATCAAGTTTCCACGAAGAATCAGGAACTTTAATTGACTCATTTGTTGAGGAGCATACTATGGAAAATAGAATAAAAGTAACCGGGATAGCATATCAGAGGAATATTGCGAAAATCACATTGCGCGACGTTCCAGATAAACCTGGCCTGGCTGGAGCATTATTCGAGCCTTTGACTGATAACGGTATCAGTGTCGACACCATAGTACAAAATACAAGCGCGGATAACACTACAGATATAAGCTTCACTATTGACCAAAAAGATCTTCCCTCTGTTTTGAGCATTTTGGAACAAGTTTCGACTGTACTCAGTAGCGGGCAATTACTTAGCGAAGAAAGACTTGCTATGGTGAGTATTGTGGGGTCAGGAATGCAAAACACTCCAGGGTATGCATCGAAAATGTTTACGATTCTAGCTAAGGGAAATATCAACATCGATATGATTACAACGTCAGAAATCAGAATAAGTTGCATCATAGCTGAAGAATCTTTAGAAGAAGCCATTCAGCTCCTTCATCAAGGATTCGAAATGGATCGAGCAGTCAATTAGCATTATGTCGGATGGGCTATGAATAGTAAGCCCTTGCTTATTTCTGTCGTAATTCCTGCGTTCAACGAGCAGGAGCGGATTAATGGATGCTTGGTTTCATTAACTGAATTTATGAATGGCCAAGACTATATGTGGGAAGTTGTTGTTTGTAATGATGGCAGTACGGACAATACTTCTAGAATTGTACATAATCTAGCTTTATTAAATTCAAATATACAGTTATTAGATTTGCCGCATCAAGGGAAAGGCGGGGCAGTTCAGCAAGGGATGTTGCAGGCAAAAGGTGATTTAAGAATCTTGTGTGATGCTGACTTTTCAATGCCAGTTTGCCAGATAAATAGATTGATTAAAGAATCTGATTTTTCTGATATTGTGATCGCTTCAAGAGAATTGAATGAATCTAAGAGGTTTAATGAACCATTTAAGAGGCACCTAATGGGTCGTGTCTTTAATGTCCTAACCAGATTGATTGTTTTGCCTAAAATTAAAGATTCTCAGTGTGGCTTCAAATTGTTCAGAAGTCATACTGTTGAACCATTATTCGGAAAGCTCTGTGTTTCGGGATTTGCCTTTGATGTAGAATTATTGGCTAAGGCAAGAAAACAAGGATTTTCAGTCGCTGAAGTCGCTATAGATTGGTATTACTATGAAGGTAGTAAAGTCAGGATGGTTCGGGATACTTGTTTGATGTTTTGGGACCTACTAAGAATTGCTGTTGTTTATAGAATATTCAAGCATTAATTGTTGATAAATTGATGTTCTACTATTCTGTAAAACTTTACTGGATAAAATGCCTAAAATACATTGACAAAACGAATAGGAAATAAGAAAATTTTAACCGACTTTTAGGTCATTGTATTGAACGTTGCCATGGAGGAGAAATTGAATCGACTATATTACACAAGAACACTGATACTAATTATTATCAGTATGACAATATTTATTGCTTGTGGAGGAGACTCTACAGAGACAGCCCCTGCTGTATCTACCGAGGTTCAACAACCAGCGGCAAGTCCGACAGAAGTTCCTGTGGTAGAGGCAAAAACTGAAGAAGTAATTGAGACATCTGCAGTATCTGTTACTAAGTATAAAGATTTCGGTTTTTCTTTAGAAATGGAGAGCGGAGCAATGGCAAATACGATGGCAGGTTCCACTGATTTGACAGGTACAGCCACTTTTAATTATGGCGGAATCAACGCAATGCTAAATTGGGTACCTTCAGCGAATTTTGATGCTGTAGGAGCGGTGAAAGCATTGTTTACTGCTGTGCAGAACAGTAATACTTCTACAACGTTCAAGACGGTAGGCGGAGGGGAACTCCGAGTAGGTTTTGAATCTGGAGAATTTATTGCTTATACCGCAGATGGTTCTGGCGGAGGTCTGATAGGCGCATGGACATGTTTGGATACAGATACCTCCTTCACATTGTTCGTTTCAGGAGAAGATTCGACTAATGTTCAACTTAGATTTAAGAGACTAATTGATCAATTCGATTGCGACGGTTCAGCTGATACAGCTGGAGCTGACGCTTCGGTGACTAACTAATATATTTTAGGTGATTTGAAGAATGCTAACTAATATGCCGCAAACATTGAAATTTATCCTGGTAGGTGCTCTGGTTATTATACTTGGGGCTTTTTCGACTCCTGTGATATGGGGATCGGAAATATTGCCGTTTGAACTAGATAAGCACACATATCTGCCTAACGACCATGAAGGTATGATGGAAGATATGGACATGGGTGACCCTGGTGACATGGACATGGATATGGACATGGGCGATGACATGGGTGACATGGACATGGA
>CAYFGT010000037.1:0-4453 GCA_964343075.1 uncultured Dehalococcoidia bacterium
ATGTCGATGAAACAGAAGAGAAGGCTGATGAAGTAGCTAGAAAATATTTATCGGGCGTAAGTAATCCGTTCTTAGCTGGAAATGAAGGGCAAATAAACCCTGCCATAATGAGTTTACCAGGTCACACTTCTAGGACATCTAACAGGTTACAGGCAGCAGCATTTGGACCTGCAGGTCGTTTTGGTACTAATAGACGACCTTATGAAGACCAAGTGGAAGATCTGACAATCATAAGTGGTACCCCCAAAACAGTGCTGCCTAAAATTAGGCATGTATTGGAATATCTAAGACCAGGTAGCATATTCTTCTGGGATGGGGATGGTGCTATGACTCACGAAGACCAGATGCGAAGTTTGAGGCTGATGGGAGAAGAAGTAATTCCTGCTGTTAGGGAAATGGGTAAAGAACTTGAATTATTCAGTTCATTTGAAGTAGATCCAAGCACAGGAGAAAAAATAGAACCCGTAACGGAGACTGCTGATTAATCGGAATATATTACGGATATAAGCTTATCGATCGAGTCCCCAGCATCATTAGTTACTCTTACATCAATAAGGTTCAATCCAGGCCCAAGGGCATAGAGATGGTCAAATAATCCTACGGTGTTTGCAGGATCTAGGCGCTCTATGGTGATAGGTATAGGCAGACCACCTATGTATAGTTTGGCATCAGGTGACGTTAGTCCTGAAATTTGAACGTGAGATGCAGATATTACAGTTTGGTTCAATGGCTTTGTAATGCTGATGAATAGGGTTTGTGGAGCACTTTTAAATATATTGAGTGTTTTCATTGCTAGTTCTGTCTCGTTTAAATGTGATTGGATTGTGAATTGATTCATTCCTGTGGTGAGTTCAACTTCAGCGTAAAAGTTACCCTCAGAATCAATTTGAGACAAGGAATCGTTGATCGTTATACTGCTTCCTGGCTGCGATATACCATAAATAATAACCGAGTCTGATGTGAACGAACTATTGTTTAAAGGGCCTAGGATTTGCAATACAGATTCTGGCCTTTTAGCGGGTGTGGAAGGTGTTGGGTCGTCTGGAGTGGGGCTTGGAACGTTGGTAGGCTTTGGGCCTTTTGTGGGGATTGGTTCTTTAGTGCTCAGCGTTTCAGTTGGTGTTGAGATCACCAGAGTTTTTGTTGGTTGAGGCGTTGATGTGGGTACTGCCTGAACGGGTTTGGGAGTACTCTGAGGTCCTATACTAGGGTTGTAATCGGCTGGTAGAAGAGCGCTTTGGGTATTGATGTTGTTTATGGATTCGCGAGATACACTTGTGACGCAGCTAGTTCCAACCAAGCACAGAAATAGACTGCTAAAAGTTATGACCTTTATATAGTAGTATGATTTCATATTGCAATTTTTCATATGTAACATCAATTCCTTTGCAATGGCATACTCAGGATGAACTCAGTATAAGAGTCTGATGTTTTCTGATTGGCACTTTCAACGTATAAATCTCCTCCATGCCCTGTTGCCAAAGTATGAGCTATGAAAAGGCCAAGTCCGGAGCTAGTTTTCTCTTCTCCTCGACCAATTTCTGGAGTCCATCCGCGGTCAAATATCAATTTTTGATAAGGGTCCTCTATGCCTGGTCCATCATCTCGAACTCTTACTTCAAAGTTTTCAAGGTTTTTAGTCAAGAAAATTTCGATATGCTTCTCTGCAAACTTAATTGTATTGTCAACGAGATTAGTAACTATGTGTTCAATAGCTGCGCTGTTAGAAGATACCACTCCAAAATTAGGAGGGTCACTCCACCACGTTATTTCTTTTCCGCTTTCTTTTGCCACGGGAGCGTACCGGTCAACTATTTTTCGGATTATTGATTCAGGTTCTACAGGTTGAATCTCTGAAGATGGAGTGGGTAATTCCAGTTGGACCAAGGCTTGTATATTAGACATCATCAATCTGAAGTTTGGCACTTGCCTCTCGATTTCATCAAGAAGGTCTATGGTTGCATTTGAAGAGTTCCCAGTTATTTGTAAAGATGCTCGTAATTCACGCTCTTTCCCTAAAATTCTACTAAGAGGCCTGCCTAAATCATGATGAAATAATTCAAAGTATCTTTGTGTAATAGTACTCCATTGTTCAATGGTTCCTCTATCCATCCCCGATGAGGTTTTCGTGCCAAAAAATCTGGGTAATATATATGCGCTTAATACTAAGCTTGAGCCTAATAAAATTGTGATCAATCCAATATATGTTAGGGGTTCTATGATAAGCACATATGGGAAATAGTCAGTGCTGAATAAAGGTGATATGAGTACAATTAATAATCCAGATAGGCTAATACCTGATCCGATGAACTTCGCTATACGTTGTAATTTAGGATAGTTGTACATCTATGAATTATCTGGGGGTGACAAACGATAGCCTTGGTCTCGGATATTCATGATCAAATCGTTTGCTCCGAATCGGATGCCCATGGATTTTCCCAGCGAGTCTTTGATTTCCCTTATCCGCACCCGTAGGGATGCTCGTGCCTCTTCTCCTTCAAAATATCGCTCCAATCTACTAAATGGGACCAGTTCAGCTGGGCTTTTGTACCATGTAGTTGCTAGTTCCCTTAATATTTCAAATTTGATTCCATTTATGTCGTCGATAAGAATTGGAGACCCATCGGCTGATTTTACATAAACCACTTTGTTATTTATATCTAGTGATATTTGGTCTCCTAAATTCATAGATGCAGGCGTGTCTCCAATCAATCTTCTGAGTCTGAGTATGACTTCATCAGCTCCAGCTAATTTGTCAATGAAATCAACAGGGGAATTCCATTGTAGTGTACCTTTTACAGCTATCTCTCTTTCGGGACCTTGAGCATATTGGGTAAACATCAGGACTGGTAGTTTGGGATGAAGCCTAACAATTTTCTGTAGGATTTCTAATCCTTTGAATTGATCATCTTTATGTTCGCCAAATCGTACGTCTAAAAGGACGCCGTCAGGATTAGAATCTTCTATTGCGTATAGTGCGAAGCTTTCGTAATTATCTCCTGTTTTATGGGCATCACCGAGGTCTACGCATTCTGTGGCCCACCCTTCTTCTTCAAGTTTCCGGCACATATGCTTGACAATAGGGGATTCCCATTCGTCATCTATAACAAGTATTAAACCCTGTTTCGTTTGTGTTGCCATGTCAAAATTACACTTTAAACTTAAAATTGATGATATTTTAATTTATAATGATGCTATTCGTCGTGGATTTAATGTTTCAAATTATATCAGTATTTGCGTAATGGGTAAGTTCGTTACTGTTTGTAGGAATAGTTTGAGTATGGAGCGAAAATTGGTATGGATATAGGGATAATATTCCCTCAAACCGAAATAGAGACAGGTAAAGATGCCATCGTTCAGTTCGCTAAAACTGCTGAAGATTTGGGTTTTTCTCATATTTTTATGGCTGACCATGTGTTAGGTGCGAACCCCGCAGTGCACGAACATGTTAGAAACCACTATTACACCCACGATAGCATCATTAATGAAGTCTTTGTAACACTAGGTTTTATCTCTGCGATCACTGAAAAGATTGGATTAATGACTGGTATTTTGATATTGCCTCAACGTTCGGCGGCATTGGTAGCAAAGCAATCTGCAGAAATCGCTGTGTTGAGCAACAATAGATTTAGATTAGGAGTAGGAGTTGGTTGGAACCATGTGGAATTTGAAGCACTTGGGATGGATTTTGTAAACAGAGGTCCATTTGTCACAGAGCAGATCCGGTTGATCAGAGAATTATGGAGTAAAGATATAGTGGACTTTCACGGCCAATGGCACGATGTAAATCAAGCTGGTCTGAATCCTCGCCCAAATAAAATGATTCCGCTCTGGCTAGGTGCGGGCAGTAGTTTTTTCCCTAAACCTCCAAACGTGGTACTGCAAAGAGTGGCGGACTACGCGGATGGATGGTGTCCGAATTTTGAACCGGATGACCAAGGTAGAGAAATTGTGGATACGGTTAATCGAATGATGGAAGAAAATGATAGAGATCCAAAGAGTTTGTCTCTAGAGGGAAGGATTAGGACTTCTGGTAAGACTCCTGATGAGATAAAAAGAGAGATTGAACAATGGAGAGAGTTGGGAGCTAGTCATATAGGTATTGAAAATAGAAGAGCAGGGATAAAAGGTATACAATCACACTTGGAAGCTATGAGTGATTTTGTAACTCAAGTTGGATTTAGTTAACATAATAGTCAAGGAGGACAAATGAGTTTTTATAGAATTTATACTGGTGATGATGGGCAATCTCATCTGGAAGAATTAGATATGAAGTTCGCGCCATTTACCGATGTAGAAGGGGCCTTTGGAGTTGGTACGGAATTGTTCCCTTCAAAAGGAATAACATTTAGGGTGGCTGAAGCAGGATATGAATTAGAGTGGCACTGTGCTCCTAGAAAACAATTTACTATTTCATTATCTGGTACAGCCGAAATAGAAGTTGGTGATGGTA
>CAYFGT010000038.1:0-4086 GCA_964343075.1 uncultured Dehalococcoidia bacterium
ATAGTGCACTAGTCCAAAACGGTATTGCAAGATATATCGTTGAGCATGGTTATGGCCATGAAACATCCCAAATAGAGGGCGCCACAGTACCGTTGTTCCAGGGTCTCCGAAAAGGTGATATAGACATCACTATGGAAATATGGCTTCCAAATCAGAACGTCGTTTGGAACGCAGCCGTCAAGGCTGGTGAAGTTATCCCCGTTGGTAAGAGCCTAGAGGACAATTGGCAGAGTACGTTCCTTATCCCCGCATACGTGCAAGCTGAGCATCCTGACCTCGACTCAATAGAAGATCTGAAAGACGACAAATACAAAGCACTTTTCACTGAGCCTGACAGTGGTGGCAAGGCCGTCCTATTAGGGTGCATTGCTGGCTGGTCATGTAGAGGAGTACAAGAAGGTACTGATGCTGGTCCTGGCCAAATAGAAGCTTATGGATTAGCCGACCATGTTGAACTCAGAGATCCGGGAACAGCTGGTGCTCTAGCAGCGGCGATAGAGGGCGCATTCAAAAAAACGGAACCGATCCTATTCTATTATTGGGGCCCGACAAAATTGATGTTGGAGTTGGGATACCCGACAGATGTTGTTGATCTGGAGCAACCAGACCCTTCTGAATGTGCGGGTAACGACCCCGTGCATGGATGCGCATTCCCGCCAGCGGAAATCATGATCGCCATGAATACCGCGTTGGTAGAGGACGCTCCTTACCTCATCCCATTTTTTAAGAATTGGGATTGGTCTGCTGGGAATCAATTAGTAGCCGATGGTTGGTATGCTGACCACTCGGAGGATTACGAAACGGCAGAAGATGCTTTCGAAGCGACCGCTGTGTGGTATCTGAGTAACAATGATTCTTGGAAGAGTTGGGTGCCAGAGGAAGTGGCTGGCAAAGTCGAAGCAGCATTGGCTAACGAAAGCTAGATGCCTCTCTAGTTTTTAGAGATTTCAACGTCAGTCGCCACAAGAAGTAAGGGGCGCAGTCTTGTAGACTGCGCCCCTTTTCATTTGAACCAACTTTCTCACAGCGGTGGCTAAACTCTGACGGGATCATTCAGTCTTTTGATAAGAGTTTCTAGCCCAGGCAAAGCGGGACTGTTTTCAAATGGTGCGATTCTGAACATACCCTTGAGAAATTCTATCGATAATTATGGCGAGGATTACAATTGCACATCCAGCAATAACAGCCTCACCTTCTCTCAGCTGCCCCATTGCCCTTAACACTTCAATGCCGAGTCCTCCAGCCCCCACCATTGCTGCGATTGTAGACATAGCGAGAGCCATCATTACAGTTTGATTGACACCGGCCATTATGGTTGGCAGCGCCATAGGCATTTGAATCTTTGATAGAAGCTGCATATTGCTTGAACCAAAAGCTCGGCCTGCCTCTACTACGTGCGTATCTACTTGTCTAATGCCCAAATTAGTAAGCCTAATACAAGGGGGGATCGCATAGAGAATAGTAGCAAATATCGCTCCGACATTGCCGAGACCAAACAGCATAATCCCAGGCACAAGATAGACAAAACTGGGCATAGTTTGCATTGTATCCAGGATCGGTTGAATGATCTTATCGACCGTGTCATTTCGTGCTGCTAGTACTCCTATGGGAACTCCTGCAGCGATAGCGATAAATACGGAAACAATCATTATCGACACCGTTACCATCGTTGGGTCCCACAAATTCACCATGCCCAATATGAATAAACCTATGACGGAAATGATCGCGATTCTTAGAGACGCAACTTTCCAGGCCAACAGGAATACTAAGACCATCATGATCGGCCAAGGTACCCATACCAAGGAATCCCGAAGTTTGCCTACGACGATTTTGATGGCGTCACTCACAGTGTCAAACGCGCCTCCAAATGTAACCACCACCCAATCAAGTCCGTCGTCGATTGCTCCCTCTATCGGGGAACTAACGTTAAGTGGGAACTCCAAAGCAAACTCAGCACCTGAACCATGAATCATGAAGGATAAAATGATCGCGCCCGAGATAATTGCGAATGGCAAAGAGAGTTTTTTTACTCTTCTCTTGCTTAAACGTGGTTTTGTGCCCAATTCAAAATATGAACTTGTTTTCTTTACCATGCAGTAATTCGCTCCGTAATCAAAAAATGGCCAGTGGATCTATATTGAGCGAACGTCATTGACGGGATCCAATAGAACGTAAGATTCCGTTTTGGGTAACGATTCCAAGTAATTTAGAGTCGTCGTCTACCACAGGTACTGGCGTTGGACTGTCAAGAATTATCAATATGGCATCTTCTATACTGGTATCCTTTTTTAACGGCGCAGACGATTTCAGGAGCAACTGTTCTAACCCAAGTCCTAGATGTTCTTCTGAGTCCAGCGATGAGGGGGTTACAACCCCTAACACTCGTTCGGCATCATCTATACATACGGTATAGGAAGCATCGGAATTCTTAAGGTTATTCTTCAGACTATCAAATCCGATGGCAACAGATGTAACAAGTGCAGGAACTTCCATAATTGTCTCTATATTTAATACTTTAGATTTTGAAATATCCTCAGTGAATTCTGCGACAAATTGATCGGCTGGCTCCAATATGATATCCCTTGGACTCCCAATTTGAATGATTTCCCCATCTCTCATAATGGCGATACGGTCACCAACGCTGACGGCTTCGTCCAGATCGTGGGTTATGAATACTATGGTCTTATTTATCTGTCTTTGGAGGTCTGTGAGTTCTTTTCTCATCTGCTTACGAATCAGGGGATCTAAACCACTGAATGGTTCGTCCATGAGCAAGACTTCAGGCTCTACAGCTAGTGCTCTTGCAAGTCCGATACGCTGTTGCATTCCTCCACTTAACTGTTTGATTTGGGCCCCCTCCCAGCCTTCCAGACCTACCAACACCAGCATTCGTTCGGCCATTTCATAGCGTGCTTTTCTGGGTACACCACGTACCTCTAAGCCATAAGCAACATTGTCCAAAACATTTCTATGAGGCAACAACCCAAAATGCTGAAAAATCATAGCTATTTTGGAACGCCGGTACTCCCTAAGTTCAACCTCGCTATATTCGGTTATATCTTCACCATCCACCGATATAGTTCCAGAGGTCTTCTCAATAAGTCTTATAAGGCATCGTACAAGAGTGGATTTGCCGCTACCGGATAGGCCCATAACCACAAAAGTCTCACCACAGTTAACCTCGAAAGTCAGGTTCCTTAGAGCGACTACGAGCCCTAACTCTGCCTGTATTTCATCCCTGGTTTTCAATTGATTTGCTTTCGAAAGTGCTCTCTCGGGAGATCTTCCGAAAACTTTCCAGAGATTGCTTATCTGTATGTAAATCTGAGAATCATAATTAGGTTCTGTCATATTGTAGCGCTCTCATAATCCCGTTCTATCATACCCGTCAACCCTCTCCAAAATAGGAAAACCAATTGTAGTCAGATTAAGGATATGTCCCCCATATCATAACAGCATTATACGTCTTAAGCATCTCTTTGCGCAAAATAACCGCCACCCATACTGGCCCGCTACCACCCGATGCCCTGCCTTGAACTCTTCAGGCTGGGCAGGCGGCTTGGATTCCATCATGTGGGAATTACTCTCAGAAGGCGATTTTCATCGTGAATGGGTAGCCGATAGTACTCACCACTGTACAAACATGGGCATAACCACATGCAGATATTCATTGTCTGAGTCAACAGGCCTGATGACGCCCGGGCTAGAGGAAGTAGTGGTTTCTAATGCAACCTCATCCTCAAGCAAATTATCCAAAACTTCTGAGAGATATTTACTATTAAAAGCTATTTTGGTTTCGGCGTTTTCTCCTTCGATCTTGGCATCATCATCAATGCCTTCATAAATCAGGAACTCTATGCAGAGTAAATCTACATCAATACCTTCGTTACAAATATCACTTCCGGCTTGGGTTTTTGCAGGAATATATTTACCATCAACGTGTGTTATAGGGCTAGAACGAGTTTGATTTATAACAACAAAAATACTATATGCTGCTATTACTCCGATGACCAATAAAATAATTCGGGCAGTAAATTTGCTTACACCATATTCTTCTAATTTCATGACCACTTACTCGGAAGTTTT
>CAYFGT010000039.1:0-3998 GCA_964343075.1 uncultured Dehalococcoidia bacterium
GATGTCTGTAATTCATTTAGGCTGTTATCAAAATGTTGTCTTACCATTATATTCCTCCTCTAAATATGGATTTTATCCAAATCTACCTGTGATGTAATCTTCAGTGGTCTTATGTTCTGGCTGAGAGAATATCTTCTGAGTGTCCCCATATTCTATCAGTAAGCCAATATTGTCACCTTCATTCATGAAGAATGCAGTTTTGTCTGATACCCTAGCAGCTTGCTGCATATTGTGTGTAACAATGATGATAGAGTATTGTTTCTTGAGTTCTCGCATGAGTTGTTCTATGGCTAGAGTGGATATAGGGTCTAGCGCTGAGCAAGGCTCATCCATTAATATCACTTCAGGTTCGACTGCTAAAGCGCGAGCTATGCACAGTCTTTGCTGTTGTCCTCCTGATAATGCTAAAGCACTGTCCTTCAGGCGGTCTTTAACCTCGTCCCATAGAGCTGATTTTTGCAATGATTCTTCTACTAATTGATCCATGTCTCCAGTGAATCCAGCTACCTTAGGGCCAAATGCTATATTGTCATAGATACTTTTGGGAAACGGATTAGGTTTTTGGAATACCATTCCCATTTGATACCTTATCTCAGTTGGATCTAGATGAGGCTCGTAAATATTTTGCCCGTGAAAAATTATTTCCCCAGATACTACTGCGCTTGGTATTAAGTCATTCATTCTGTTGAAAGATCTAAGTAAGGTACTTTTGCCACATCCTGAGGGTCCAATTATGGACGTAACTTCGTTTTCAGCAATATCAAATGATACGTTGTCTAAAACTTTTTTATTTCCATAGTGAACAGATATCTCTTTAGCTTGTATTATGGTTTTATGGTCAGTCATGTTTTATCCTTCTAAGTTCTTCGAGAATTTATGTCTTAGGTAAAGCGCCACGGAATTCAGTAAAATCAAGGTTATCAGCAATACTACTATTCCAGCTGCGGCAATTTCGTGGAATCCGTGCTGTGGCCTAGATACCCAGTTGAATATTTGAATTGGTAGTACCGTAAATGGACTCATAAATCCATCTGGGGCGAATGGCACGAAAGTTAGCGCTCCCATCACGATTAATGGTGCTGTTTCTCCTATAGCTCGGCTGACCGCTAAGATTACCCCTGTGAGTATGCTAGCGAATGCTTGAGGAATTACCAGAATGGATACCACTTGCCATTTTGATGCTCCTAGTGCAAATCCACCTTCCCTGATTGAAGATGGGACTGCTTTAAGAGCCTCTTGGGAAGCTATTATTACGATAGGTAGTATTAGAAGTGCTATTGTAAGTGATCCTGCCAACACACTTCGTCCAAGGCCTGCAAAGCGTACAAATATCTCTAGTCCTAATATTCCATAGACAATGGATGGTACACCCGCTAAGTTGGCTATGTTTACTTGAAGTATCCTAGATAGTCGATTGTCATTTGCATATTCTTCTAGATATATCGCAGTGCCCACACCTAAGATAAAGGCTATTAGGCCTCCTGTACCAATTACATAGAGTGTTCCTAGTAATGCCCCATATATACCTGCTCGTTCAGGAAATCTAGATGGGAAACTGGTCAGGAACTGCCAATCTAACTTGTGGATCCCTTGGTCTGCTACGTACCAGAGTAATAGTGCAAGCATTCCTATACCTATAGTAATAGAGACGATGCACATAATTTCGAATATTTTGCCTGTTCGTTGACGTTGTGCTAGGCGTTGTTGATATTTTTCTTTTTCTAGGTATTGCATATTAATCGTATACGTTCCTAAATCTTCTTACTATGTATTGACTGATCATGTTTAAAGTAAGAGTGATGGTAAATAGTGTGATTCCTACTGCGAAGATTGTTTGGAATTCTATGGAACCTGTGGGAGTATCTCCAAGGCTTACTTGAACTATATATGACGTCATGGTTTGAATTGGAACAAAGGGGCTGAATGTGAATGTGGGGTTTTGCCCAGCGGCTACTGTCACAATCATCGTTTCTCCTATAGCTCGGGAAATTGCCAGGATAAATGATGCAACGATGCCAGATATAGCTGCTGGGGTCACTATTTTCAAAGACACTTCTAATTTGGTTGCGCCTAAAGCATAGGCCCCTTCTCTTAGTGATCGAGGAACTGCCCTCATGGCGTCTTCGCTCAGGCTAGACACCATTGGGAGGATCATTATTCCCATTACAATTGCCGCGCTCGCTGCATTAAATACTTTTACATTGTCGGATATTGACTGCAAAATGGGGGAAATAAATAGTAAGGCGAAATATCCATAAACTACAGTTGGGATTCCTGCAAGTACTTCAAGAACAGGTTTTATCACCTGCCTGACTTTGTCGGGCGCGTATTCGCTTAAATAAATTGCGCTCATAAGTCCTAGAGGCAGCGCAATAAACATTGCTCCAAAAGCCACGAGGAATGTACCTGTGATTAGAGGAAGGATGCCAAAATGTTTAGATGAATATAAAGGAGTCCATCTGGTTTCGGTTAAAAATTCGAATATGCTAACATTTTGGAAGAAGAGAGAGGCTTCAAATATCATAACAGAAACTATAGCTACCGTTGTTATGATAGATATCGCTGAAACCAGGAGTAATATTACTTTAATAATTTGTTCAAAAACCCCAGCTCTCCAACGCTTGTTAGAATAGTTTCTGGGATCCAAGATACCTTCCAATATCAGGGCCATTAATTTACCACTCTCTTTTGCTTGCCTCTTTATTCTAGCGCCCTAGGACTATTTTATCTCTGGGCTGGTGTCTGTGTTCAATTCTTGTCTGAGATTTGTATACAAACTATTATTTTGAGTGTAAACTGTGTCAAATCTTCGGAATTATGGTCTGGTAGGAGCGTGCTTTCCAAAGATTTCAAGTGGGTCCGTTTGGAGAACCGGACCCACTTTTTATTTGTTATTGATTATTCTTTAGTCTCTCTAGAATTCCGCCTGACTTAGGGCTTGCTCCGCCCCAAAGCAATTCTGTATTTACATTCTGTAGTCTTCCAAGAGCTAATTCATAAACTTCGTCAGGGTATGCGACATATCCCGCTTCTCCTACTAAATCTCGTCCTGTAGGACTCAAGTAGAATTCCACGAAACTCTTAACTGGTTCTATCCCAGCAACATCACCTCTAACGTAGATAAATAGTGGACGTGAGAGAGGGTTGTATACTCCACTGTTGATAGTTGCAGCTTCAGGAGCCACGCAGTCACCTTGGTCATTTACGATTTTTATGGCTTTAATTTTACTCGCGTTTTCTACGTAGTATGCATAGCCAAAGTATGCTAAGGCATACTTGTCTCCCGAGACTCCTGTCACTAGCACGTTGTCGTCTTCACTTGCGGTAAAGTCTCCTCTCGATGCTTGCGATTCACCATTGA
Source organism: uncultured Dehalococcoidia bacterium (assembly GCA_964343075.1). Taxonomy (GTDB): domain Bacteria; phylum Chloroflexota; class Dehalococcoidia; order Lucifugimonadales; family UBA3495; genus UBA2588. The sequence continues at coordinate 3,362 of CAYFGT010000039.1, forward strand.
CTGTTTCGGTGAAGTAGTCAAAAGTACCTGAGTCTTGACCAGGGCCATAGAGTTCCATTTTTTCTGCAGGCCAAGTAGGATCAACTTGATTCCACATGGTGATCTTGCCTTCTGAAGACGGATCCCATATGGTATTCAATTGTTCAACGGTTATGCAGTCAACAAAATCGTTCTCTTTGTTTACTACGACGGTTATACCGTCAATTGCTACAGGGAGCTCTACAGATGTAAAGCCACCTTCTTCACACAAGGCTCTTTCCTTTTCTTTTTGAGGACGGGAAGCGTTAGAAATGTGTGTTTCTCCTCGGCAGAATTTTTTCATCCCACCTCCAGTACCAGACACTCCAACAGTGACTGGGATTTCTCCTTCGGTTTTTATGTAATATTCTTCAGCTACTGCTTCTGTGACAGGGAATACAGTGCTGGAACCATCCACTGAAATGATCTGCAAATCTTTCGATGTTGTGCCTGATGTTTCTGATTCTTCTTTCGTCTGATTTTCTGTTGAACATGCAACACCTATCGCAAGTAGTGTTGCCAATAGAATCAGTGTTAGAAAAGTTTGGTTTTTTAGACTCGTTGTCATTTTGTTTGTATTTTCTCCAATATGTTTTTATAGCTTGTATACAAATTTCAG
>CAYFGT010000040.1:0-3535 GCA_964343075.1 uncultured Dehalococcoidia bacterium
AGACAAAGATAACCGGCGGAGGTTTTATTGTAGCGGGCCCTAATAGAGCAGCCATCACTGATATGATGCCAAGCCTAAAGATGCGTATAGGATTTTATTCTTCCACTCGGACGTATGCTCCTGTACTAGAAACTCATGGATTAGAAGAAATGGGACCTATCTTGCATAAATTATCCACCGAGCAAAAATGGGATGAGATACAAGCTATGGTCACCGATGAAATGGTAAACGCATTTTCTGTGATCGGAGAATACGACGAAATAGCGGACCTATTCCATCAAAAATATTCAGGGTTGTTGGATGAAGTGAATTTATCGTTCTTTAATGATACTTATCCAGACGACCAAACCCTACAAAATATAGTGAGTAGGTTCCACGAGCTATCGTAAACTAATACAGTGTTTTGAGGATTATGAGCACAACAAAACAAATCGAATACACTAAAACTTCGTCTGTCCACGTATCTGCCGATACATGCTTTAAGTGGCATGCTGCAAAAGGAGCATTTGCTAGGCTTAATCCGCCTTTTGCTCCAGTAGAAATTCTAGAAGAACCCGACGAATTAAAAGCTGGAGCAGAAGTACTCATCAGAGTTCCCACTCCACTTCCTTTCTTTGGGATTAAATGGAGGCTGACTCACCCAGAATACGTGGAAGGTGAATATTTCCGAGACACTCAAGTAAAAGGACCTTTTAAATCTTGGGAGCACACCCATAATTTCAAAGATTTAGATAAAAATACATCAGAAATGAAAGATGTGCTTAAGTTTGCCCTGCCGCTTGGTATATTAGGAAGAATATTTGGGGCGCCGATAGTGAAAAAACAATTATCCGCTTTGTTCAATTACCGTCACACCATATTGAACTTGGATATGGAAACGCTCAAAAACAATAATGAATCTCTTAATATATTGATATCTGGCTCTTCTGGTTTGATTGGCTCAGCTTTGATTCCGTACTTTACCACGCAAGGCCATACTGTAACTAGATTACTTAGATCCGAAGGAGAAAAGAGTGAAGGAATTGAATACTGGGATTATGAGAACCGTACGACAACTATAGATTCAAACCAGAAGTTTGACGTTGTGATTCATCTGGGAGGAGTAAATCTAGCAGGAGGCCGCTGGACTAACAAGCGAAAAGATCAGATGCTTAAGAGCCGAACAGATTCAACTAGTTTCCTAAGTGAAATCATTACCAGCCTAAAGACTCCTCCTAAAGTATTCTTATGTGCCTCAGCAGTCGGAATCTATGGAACGACTAATGCTAATCCTAGAGATGAAGACAGCGATGTTGGGAATCTATATAGCTCAATGATTGTTGATGAATGGGAGAAAGCGACTAAACGAGTGTCTGACGCTGGAATTAGAGTAGTAAACCTTAGATTTGGAATGGTTTTGAGTCCTCTTGGCGGAGCACTTAAGAAATTTGTCTTACCTGCCAAAATGGGAGTGGGAGGGAAACTGGGTAACGGTAAAAATCTAATATCTTGGATATCGATGGAAGACGTTCTTGGGGTTGTAACACACTGCGTAACCAATGAAGCCATATCCGGCCCATTAAACGTTGTTGCTAATGATATGTATACGAACAAAAGACTCATTCAAACTATTTGTAAAGTACTTAAAAGACCTTGCTTATTTCCAGTTCCAGCTTTTGTGCTAATCTTCATGTTTGGAAAACAAATGGCGAAAGAAACTATTTTTGTTAGTACTAGCGTGTCCAACAGCAAACTCATAGACTCTGGGTACAAGTTCAAGTTTCCTGAATTAGAGTCAGCCTTGCGCCATATGCTAGGTAAAGTATAATGCTGAGCAGGATTTAATATGGCAGTACCAGAGAGATACAACAGTAAATACAACCTAGGAGTTGGCGGAGCGGTAGTTCATGAAGGAAAACTCCTCATGGTCAAACGAGCTTCACGCCGAGGAAGAGGTAATTGGCAGATACCGGGTGGCTTCGTCGAATTCAATGAAACCATCGAATCCGCTGTTACGCGAGAAGTCTTCGAAGAAGCAGGCATCGAATCCAAAGTTAAAGCTGTACTAGGAATACGAAACAGATACGACACAAACAGTGACAACAGTACATACGTAGTATTTTTACTCGACTATGTAAGCGGTGAACCAAAAGCAGATGCTACAGAAACCAGCGAAGCAAGATTTTTTACTTTAGACGAAATTAAAGCCTTAGAGCAGGTCCCTGCGATCAACCTAAGAGTCGCAGAACAAGCTCTCAATCAAAATCCTGACACTTTGAAACCAGAACAAGTTACCGGACCAAACGGGAATTTATACACTCTATTTATAGGATAACAAAATGAAAATCACCCATGTTACCAGCGAATTATTCGAATATGAAAGAGAACCACAATGGAACGGGGCCCATTTCTACGGGAATGCAAAAATTCACAAGGTTACCGTTTACACTGACGAAGGCCTGATCGGAACAGGATGGAACGGTGGTACTGCGTCAGATAGACCACAACATTTATTCCCTGGTTATGTAGATTATTTTAGGCCTTTCCTAATCGGAAGAGATCCCATGGACACAGAAGGAGTTGTGAAAGCATTAGGAACGGATTTAATTAAAATACTTGGCCCTGCTGGCATTAACACACAAGTTCTTGCCGCGATAAATGTAGCTTGCTGGGACATTAAAGGACAAGCCTTAGGAAAATCAATTCACCAGTTACTGGGAGGGGCAACACCCAGGATTCGGACCTACATAGCCGGCGGATATTATCAAGAGGGGAAAGGGATTCCTGAATTAATGGAAGAAGTTCAATATAACGTTCATGAATTGAACGCAACTGCAGTAAAGATCAAAATAGGTGATCCGGTCTCTGGCTTCGAAGGGGATATGGAAAGAGTTGAAGCAGCGCGAAAAGCTATAGGTGATGACATTGATTTAATGGTAGATGCAAACTGCGCTTTAGACGTGGACACCGCTATCAAATTCGCTAAAGCACTTGAAGATTATAATGTGTTCTGGTTTGAAGAGCCTTTACCTATTTTTGATTATGACGGGCACGGCAAACTCGCCACAGAATCCAAAGTCAACATAGCTACTGGAGAAAATGGATATAATGTACCTCATTTTAAGAACTTATTAGATCAAGATGGAGCATCTTTTATAAATGTAGATGCGACCATTTGCCCAGGTTACGACGTAGCTGCGGATATATCTAATCTCGCTAAAGAACGTGGAGCAAAGATAGCCCCTCACGGATGTCAGGAAATACAAATACATCTAGCCGCAGGCATGGAAAACCACTCTGTCTTAGAATATTATCCTGTGGAAGTAGATCCTCTTAGAGCGGAGATATTCCAACCACTCATGAAACCTGATAAAGACGGGTTAGTGACTGTACCTACTACTCCAGGATTAGGGTACTCTCTAAATATGGAATTACTGGAAAGATATAGAGTCTAAGACCTACAAGTAACTTCATAAAAGGAGTAGAACCGTGCTAGATCCCGTAGCTGTTCTTAATATTTTCAATGAGAATAATATTTCCTTTTTTGCCGGAGTTC
>CAYFGT010000041.1:0-3451 GCA_964343075.1 uncultured Dehalococcoidia bacterium
ATTGGTTTGATGAATTCAGTTTTCATGAGTTTCATAGCAGTTGCTGGATCTGTTATTTTACTTCTGTACAAAATATTGATTATTTTTGTTAATGCAGCTACTCCAAGATAATTTTGCAAATATTTGTAAGATATATTTCCACCGCCTAAAATCCTGCTTCCTAACGCTAAATCAGCATTTTCTCTACGAGCTAGACTAAATAATGGAGCTATATCTTTAGAGCTGTATTCCAGATCTGGATCATGAATGAGGATATAATTACCCTGCGCCTGTGAAATGCCTAGTCGTATTGAACCACCTTTACCAAGGTTAGTTTCATTGAATATCTTGGTCACGTTAGCATCTGGAAGGGACTTGATCCATTCTTGCGTTCCATCTGTAGACCCATTGTCGATAATGATTATTTCTGTCTCTTCATTAAATGTTTTAAGTTCTTGAGTAAGTTCATCATAAGCAATGTTTAGGCGACCATATTCGTTATATACACATAATATTATTGTTAACATGGCTACTAATGTATTAGGTTAATTTGAGTTTCATGAATTAGATAGTTTGCGTGATTATTGTATGGTCTGTTTGTACCATATGATCCACATTTATCAGACCATACAACTGATAATGCTTACTGTAGTTGAGATAATTCCATATTTAGTTTTATAGGATTGCTCAAAAAATGGTTAAGTAGTCTTGTAACGTCTGAAGACACGATCAATTTTGCATTGTCAACATAGTAAGTTGATCATCGTCTATTCGGATTGGACTGTTGTAAGTTAAGGCAAAAGAGTCTTTGGGATTAGATTTACATCCAGTTCCTCCGTCTACCACCCAGACTTTTGAATCATCTTGGTTTTGTTTTAAGAAGTCTTTTGTATATATATCGCTGTAGTATTTCAAGATTTTGTTACCTTCGTCGTCATTTATCTCAGCTCTTTTTAATTTGGGCCATTCAGATTTAGGAAAATAAATATAAAGAGGCATAACACGCATTAATTGATCAATATCTGAAGATGATAAATAAGGAGGAGGCATATTCAATTGGGATTTAGTAGTAGTATGGGTAGTAATGTGATTTTTATCTAGCCAATTATTATTCACAGCAACATCTCTTAACACGGTACCCGCATATGGAGTAAATATACTAACAGTGACAGTGTCGAACCCATATATCGTTCGGCAAAATTCTACTGTATCCATAACTAATTCTCTAGTTTCACCTGGTAACCCTATGATGAGGTTTAAACTAAAAGCTACTCCACTTTGTGCGATCACATCAAAAGCATCTTTTAACTTTTTATTACTTACGTTCCGGGTGAGTACTTTTCTACGGAATTGTTCATTGCCAGATTCGATTCCAAAAGAGATACGGTAGGCTCCTACTTCTTTCAATCGCTGCAACATTTCCAAAGTACAAGTTTCTGGCCTGGTATTGAACCAGAAGGGTATTTTGAATTCTTCGTACATATCGCAGAAATCGAATATGTCACTCTGCTTGCGTGCGGTGAAACTGTCATCTATGAAATACAAAAATTCTGGGTCATATAACTCGACTGTCCGAGTAATTTCGTCTTTAAGTACATTCATGGTTTTCGTTCGCAAAAAATTTCCTAATTCGGCTTCTCTTGCTAATGAAACCTGCATAGGAGAGTTACAATATGTACAGGTAAATGGACAACCACGATAGGACTCAATGGGAATAGTTCTGAATATACGCCCTCCCATTGGGCGATTGAATCTACTTTCATCAAACAAACTAAAATCGGGTTCTTGGCCTTTGTTTATAGCTACCAATGGACCTCTTGGATTTTTAATTACTTGGTCATGTTCTTTGAACCAAATCCCATTAATTCTTCTGTAGTCTTTACCACAACGTACAGCTTCAGACATGTCTAGTATGATGTGTTCACCTTCTCCTAATCCAATACAATTAATGAGTTCATGGCTTATACATGTTTCAGGTGCAGCAGTAGGATATACTCCTCCCACCAAGTGAGGTATATCCAAATCTTTAATTTGGTCCATCAATGAGAGTGTCTGGGTGAAACAATCTTCAACGACTGAATATATAAGGAAATCGGGTTGGTATTCTAAAACTTTCTGCCTGAATTCACCTAGTAGATCTGTTTTTATCCGTACTCCTAGGTCGTTTGTATCACTAAATTCTCTTGCTTGAAGATATTTGACTCGGTTTTGTGGACTGGAATTTTCTTCAGATACATAGTGTGTTGTATCGAACAAGTCTACAGAATAACCTTCTTTTTTGAGTATGTTGGTAAAAATCCCAATCGCTAAAGAAGGGACCAGCATCATTGTTAGATTTGGGTACACAAGTAATACTTTAAATTCTTTTTTATCTTTCATAATAGTGTGTGCTTAAGTATATATTTTATGCTGAATTAACGAATTTAGATATGGTATCGTGCATATAATTCAACATGTCTTTAGAAATTCCTGGATAAATGCCTACCCAAAAGGTATTTTCAGCAATTAGATCTGTGTTTTCTAAACTCCCAACTTGCCTGTAGGTTATATCTTTGTATGCTGGTTGCCTTAATAAATTCCCTCCAAATAATAAACGAGTTCCGATTTTAGACTGTTCTAGAAATGTAGTAATTTCTCTTCTGTCAAATGTGCATTGTTTTCTAAGCGTAATAGGATACCCGAACCACGAGGGCTCACTGTTATCTAATGACTTGGGAAGTACGAAGTAACCTTCTAATGATTTCATTCTGGTATGTAAATAATCGAAGTTCTCTTTGCGAATTTCTATAAAATCATTTAATTTTTCTAATTGAGCGTTTCCGATTGACGCTTGAAAGTCAGTCATTTTCAAGTTGTATCCAATATGCGAGTATATGTATTTATGGTCATATCCAAATGGTAATTGTTCAAATTGCCATTCAAATCGTTTGCCGCATGTGTTGTCTTTGCCCGGTTCGCACCAGCAATCCCTACCCCATTCTCTGTAAGATTCTACTAACACCTTTAACAATGGATTGTTTGTAAAGACACTTCCTCCTTCCCCAGTGGTAATATGGTGAGCGGGGTACATACTGAGAGTGGACAAATCCCCAAAAGTGCCTGTGAGTTGGCCGTTAATTGAAGATCCTAGCGCATCACAATTATCTTCTATGAACCATAGTTTGTATGATTTAGCTAGTTCACGGACCTGTGCTGCATCGTAGGGATTTCCCAAAGTGTGGGCAATAAATATGCCTCGAGTTTTTGGACCAATGGCTTCAGCTATAGAATCTACAGAAGGATTGTAATATCCAAGTTCGGTATCTATAAATACGGGTGTCAAGTTATTTTGAATTATGGGGTTCACTGTGGTGGGAAACCCAGCTGCAACTGTGATTATTTCGTCTCCTGGGATTAGTTTTTTATCCCCTAATTTATTTGAAGTTAATGCTGTTGTTGCAAGCAGATTGGCTGATGAGCCTGAATTACATAA
>CAYFGT010000042.1:0-2418 GCA_964343075.1 uncultured Dehalococcoidia bacterium
CTTCAACTGTTTTTAGTCCATCTATTTTCTCTGAAGATGTGGTCCGCCAATTTGGCAATCTGTATAGGAATCCTTCGGAAGGATGGGAGAGTAAAAGTTTTGGTTATGATTGGAACCGAGCTAGAGGTCTGCCAGATGGCATGGGCTGGATGATAAGTGGCGCTGAAAATCCCTTTTCTGATAATGACGTGGGTGTTTTGATTCATGATGGAATAAAGGATCAGGATTTGGATCACCGCGCTATGGTCAAACCACAAGATTTAGGATTTGAACCTGACAAAATACTCTATAGTCAATTCGGATGGGGAAATACTGTTTTAAGAGATATAGAAATTGAAGGAGATTGGCAGCTACTGTTCGCAGGAATGGGTGGTCCGATGAGGTTAACTTTTTCTATGGAAGATAATGGTCAAATGAGAGAAAGTAAGGTATTTGAATTACGAAAAGGACAAAATTTTAGACTGGACCATAAAGATAAATTTACGGGAAATGTCGATAAATTTGATATATCTATTGTGGATGTTAACAACTGGGGCTGGAGCCTAGCCTTTGCTGATGGCGAAGCTCAGTTTACAGTCCCGGGTTCTACTAGAGACATCAATGCGGTTTGTCCTCCCGGTTGCCCTCCAAGTCCTAACCCTTATAAACTCAAGAAATAGAGTTTATTTAATCAGCTGAAGACGCGACAGTGTTTTGAAAGGACTTCGCTTCAGGAGGCAGTGAATCTTCCCAGTTTCCTATCAGTAACTTATTAGTAGGGGCCATAGATATAAGTACTAACGCTCCTCCAACACTTGCTAGTGTTGATAGAATTATAGCTGGATTATAAGATCCGAATACGAAATAAAGGGCTCCACCAACCCATGCTCCAAATGCCATACCAGATCCTGCTCCAAACTGTTGCCATCCAAACGACCGGCCCATAGGTCCTCTGCCGAAATATTGCCGGTTTATTATTGGGAATCCAGATCCTTCTCCGCCATAACCAATACCGAAGATCACAGCCCATGCATAAAAATGCCATACTTCGTGTGTCCATAGTAAAAGTAGCACAGGGAATCCTTGCAACATAAACATGATTGCCATGGTCCATTTTGACCCTACAAAATCTGATATTACAGGGGTAATGAATCTTGTGAATACGCTAACAACCATAAGGGTGGCTAATATTTTAAAAGCGGTAGAATAATCTATGCCTGCGCTAACAGCGATCGGAACGGTATAGATTATAACTATTGCATGGCCTACGCAACCAAGATGATGTACTGCCACAAGCTTCCAAAAAGCGGTAGTTCCTTGCATACATTTTCTGTATGTTTTTGACCTGAGGGCCGCGATAATCGGATCTTGTTTTTCTCGTATTGGTTCATCTTCAGAAGCACCATAAGGCCTAAGGTTGATGTCATTCGGATGACTTCTGAAGAGGAATAGCAATACTAAAAGAATTGCTCCACCGACGAATGCTATTGACCAGAAGGTGGTTTTCCATGCAAATGCTGTTAAAAGTGTTCCAACACCTAATGAAGCAAGAGAAGGTCCTATCCCGTGTGATGCTTGAAGCAACCCCACGCCGAACCCTAATCTTTTTTGGAACCAAAGGCTTGCTGCAGTGAGTATAGGCACATTAAAACACGCTTGAGCTACTCCCAAACACAATCCGAATGAGATCCAGATGTGCCAAACTTCTGAGACCAGCCCAGTAAGAATTGCGCCTATAAAGAAAAACAATGCTCCTACCATTATGACTCTTCTAGCACCAAATCTGTCAGTAGCCATTCCTGTGAATGGTGCTAAAAAGGCTCCAGTCAGACTAGCGATCGAGTATCCGAGAGCAATGGCTGCTGGACTCCACCCCATCGTTTCTTCTAATGGAGTTATTAAAACCCCGAAAGCTTGACGAATCGATCCTCCTGCCATATGGATCAATGCTGCAATAGCAATGATTATCCAAGCGTAGTGGATGCCGATTTTGAATCCTAGAGGATTCTTAGGTTTTAAAGTGTTGTTTGACGATTCCATAAAAATGATAACTGCTTAATGATTATTGTGTTCTAACTGGTGCATTCTATCAAATTTACACTTTTTTTGTTTGAGTAGGTATGTTATCCCTAGATGATTCATGGAAAGTACCAAGAACACGATGACTTATGATACCGTAACTTGATAAAAAAAGACTACAATTACTGGACATAGTATTCATGTAAAGGGAGTAATCAATGGACGTTAAAGTAATAGTTTCATTCGAAGTAGAAGACTGGGGTCGTTTCAAAGAAAAATTTGATAGTTTCGAACCCTTTCGGACAGAAGCTGGAATAACGGCAAATGCACATAAGCAAGTTGGGACGACAAATACAGTATTTATTATTGGAGATGCACCTTCTATAGAAGCATTTCAGGCATTCTCCGAATCTGATGCTC
>CAYFGT010000043.1:0-2346 GCA_964343075.1 uncultured Dehalococcoidia bacterium
GTGGCTGAGACAGGTGTGGATTTGATATCTGTGGGCTCACTTACCCATTCTGTTCAAGGATTAGATATAAGTTTAGATATTTTAAAAGAATAAGAGGAGGCTAGAAATGGCAAGATTAAATAATATTAACAGGGAAGAACTATCCAGCTCGGATCAGGAATATTATGATTCAATAGTTGGTAGCAGAGGGAGCGTTAGAGGCCCTTATGGTGTATTACTCCATAGCCCTGATCTGGCGTCTAGAATAGCTCACACAGGAACTTACGTTAGATTTGAACTAGACCTACCAGAATCGCTAAAAGAAACTGTAATTATTACTGCTGCTAGAGAAATTCGGAATCAGTATGAATTTGCAGCACATGCCAGATTGGCTAGAGCTGCAGGTGTTGAGGAATCTACGATCTCTACCATAGCTCAGGGTAAATCCATAGATTCATTGCCTGAAGAAGAGAAATTGTTAGTGACTTATACTCAGCAGCTAATAAGAGATCATAAAATACAAGATGAAGTTTTTAATGCTGTGAGTAACAAATATGGGACAAAGAAAACAGTAGACATAACAGCTTTGATTGGTCATTATCTTTTGGTAGGTCAGATTTTGAGTGCGTTCGAAGTTGATTTAGCTGAAGGTATGACAGCTGAAATAACAGACTAGAGAAAAATTGATGGTGACTCCTCATAAAGAAATATTGTTTGGTTGTTTAAGCTTCACTTGGGAAATGATTGATTTGGCTATTGAGGATTTGACTCAAGAGCAGATTGTTCAGATGCCTTCCTTAAACAGTAATTCAATAGCATGGACTTTATGGCACATGAGCAGAGTATTTGATTCTCTTATAAGTGTGCATTTGCTGGGAACCTCCCAATTATGGGAATCAGGAGAGTGGAGAGATCAATTTAATATACCTTCTGGATTAGAAGACCGAGGTGTCGGATGGAGTATTGATGCCGTAGCTGATTGGACTCCACCAGATAAAGAAATATTGATAGGTTATTACGAAGTTGTTCGGAAGCTCATGACCGATTATATAGAATCTCTAACAGAAGAAGAAATCACAAGAAATGTCGATATCCCTGTAGTCACTCAGGGCAATCCCGGGATTGATTCTAGGTCTGTGGGATCAGCTTTGGGGAGACGGATTTGGGATTATGTGACCCACGCGGGGCATATATCTTACATCCGTGGATTAATTCAGGGTCCTGGCTGGTATATTCGGTAGGGCTTTAGCATAAAGGTTAAGCAGTGCAACTATCGATTATTAGAGTTACTGGTCCATCATTTACAATTTCAACCTGCATATCTGCCCCAAATTCACCTGTTTCTACATGGGTTATGGTGGATTTACATGTATCTACGAAAGATTGATAGAGAGGTTCAGCGATTTCGGGTTTGGCGGCATTGGTGAAGTCTGGTCTGCGTCCTTTTTTCACAGATGCAGGTAATGTAAATTGACTTACCAACAATAAGTCACCTTGGATATCCTGAATTGAAAGGTCAAAGTTATTGGAGTTTGACTCAAACAGTCTCAATGTAAGGACCTTGTTTGCTACGTAATCCACTTCAGTTGAGGTATCAGTGGAGGTGATACCTAAAAGCACAACCAAGCCACGATTTATAGTGCGTTTCGTCTGGCCATTGATAAGAACGGATGCTTTTGATACTTTTTGAACTAATCCTATCACTGTAGGAAGTCTTCAGATTATTCTGAACTTGATGGAGTTGTAGACGTAGTATCGGAGGCTGGTGATGAGCTTGGACTATCAGATTTAGTTTCTGTTGTGGTGCTCTCAGCCTTTTTTGTTTCTGGTTTGCTGGAAGGGCTAGACGAAGATTTTTGTCTCCCGTAATCGGTTGTGTAGAATCCGGATCCTTTGTAAATTACAGGCACTGAGTGAAATATCCGTCGTCCTTCACCCGAGCAGTCTGGACATGTCCCTTTGCCTGCTTCTGAGAAGGACTGAGTTAGTTCAAACTCATTTTCACACTTCGTGCATTTATAATCATATCTGGGCATTGATTATTCTCCTGAAAACAGAGATAACAGTTGTTATCTTGTCCTTTGTCTGCGACGTCGTCGAGCTGCTCGTTGTTCGGCAATCCGTACTTTTTGAGCTTTGCTCCTAAAGAACCTTCGGTCCTTTAACTCTCTCAATATACCAGCGTGTTGAACCGATGCTCTGAATCGGTTCACTAAGCTTTCTGGGCTTTCACCCTCTCTAGGGGTTACATACGCCATAAAAATTCCTCGATAATTAAATAAAATTCCTAATTCACGAGCAAACAATTTATCATATCCTAGGCCATAATTCAATGTCATTAGATATGAAAATGTGTATCATGGAACC
>CAYFGT010000044.1:0-2294 GCA_964343075.1 uncultured Dehalococcoidia bacterium
TGATTGGTATGCTCAGAGCTTAAAAGGTAATACAAGGACTCCAGTAAATTCCAAACTGATCCCAATAGGTAGAAGAGCATCAGTAATCATTATCTATATTATTGGTACTTTATTAATATTTGATACTTTAGGAATAAATATAAGTCCGCTTATAGCAGGTTTAGGGCTGAGTGGATTGGCTGTGGCCTTGGCAATTCAACCCACGTTGTCGGATCTGTTTGCTGGAACGTATGTTATCACTGAAGGATCGGTTGCTAGTGGGGATTATATTGAGTTAGATAATGGGATTTCCGGATATGTAGTAGCTGTAGGATGGCGCAGTACTAAAGTTAGAACTGTAATGAATAATTTGGTTATTGTTCCGAATTCTAAATTTGCGGAAACTGTAATAACCAATTATAACGAACCACGAAGCTCGTTAAATGTAATTGTTCAATGTGGTGTTAGTTATGATAGCAACCTAGAGGAAGTTGAGGCTGTTTGTAGAGGGGTTATGTCGGCTTTAGTTGCAGAAAGCGACTTGGCAGTTAAAGAATTTGGATCGTATTTCGCATTTGATGCTTTTGGTGAGTCAAATATAGACTTTTGGATGTTTATTCAGGCTAAAGATCGATTGGCAAGTTTTACCTTAAAGTCTGAACTTATTAAAAGGATTCATGAGGAATTTGAGAATAATTCTATCGTCATAAATTACCCAGTAAGGACCATACAAATTGATACTTTGTCGAATGTATCAGAAGAGGATGAAAGTTAATGTAACCAAGGGGTCAGAATACTCTGGCCCCTTGGTTGAACGGTTATGAAGACGATGCTTCAGAGTCTTTCTTAGCAGCGTACCAGATTACCAAACCGAATGCAGTTTTGTTCACTAGATCTGCTAGGTTATAGATTGCGTTCATTGCTTTAACTCCCTCTATTCCCAGATCTCCAAAGTTGCCTAAGACAAAACCTATCGGATAGATGGCCCAACCTACTAACACTATGATTCTTATTGCATTGAATGCCATTTGGCTCGAAGGATTTCCGCTTTCAGCATTTAGCTTTTTAGCTGCACCGAAGAACACCAGGTAAATCACATACAACCATCCCAGCATGCCAATAGCGAAAGCTAAATACATGTCTAGAATATTGGCTTCCCCTAGATATCCGAAAACCAGCATGACTAGAGAAGCTCCAAGCAGTTGCCAGAAAAGATTTGCTTTCACTTTGGTTACTGCCGCAAGTATCAAGTAGAATTCTACGATTTGAAGAGGTACGGTAATAAGCCAGTCAATGTATCGTAGTTCGGTGGGACTCATGCCCGTATCTACCCATACTCCACGCATGTATAGATAATGCCAGAAAGCCACGAACGTAACCAACCCTGCTACAGTGACTGAGGTTTTCCATTTTGGGGACACATCAAATCTTTCTAAGAAGAAGAAAATTGATGAGGCTAACATCGCTGCGGTAGCCACCCAGAAAGTCATAGATACAAAATCCATTTTAAACTCCGTTAAATATAATAATATTACGTTTTATTATAATATTACTGATGAAATATTACTAGATGGTAGCATAGGCTTGAGTCTAGGATGGTGATTCTAGCGCTGTGCTGTTAATTTTGTTGTATTGGGTTGAATGCTATAGGTGTGACGTATATAATTCTCGAGTCGTAGTTAATGGGCCTGTAGCTCAGCCGGTTAGAGCGCAGTCCTGATAAGACTGAGGTCGATGGTTCGAGTCCATCCAGGCCCACCATTAAGATTCAATGAACGGACAGAAATACTGATTAGTATTGCAGCTCCAGTGTAATCAAACGTTACAGTAATTATTCCTAAAGTTTCTTGATATCGGTAGCGATAGGTTTCCCTCTATTTTCACCCACTTCGTAAGAGACAGATTCACCTTCGGCAATGTCATCAATATTGGCTTCTCGTAAAGCGGAAATATGTAAAAACAAATCATCGCCTCCATCATCGTCCTCAATAAAGCCGTAACCTTTTGTTGGGTTAAACCATTTTACTTTTCCTGTGTTCATTGTTCTACTCCTTTTGTAGTCTTTTATATATTCTACGTTGAAACGTATGAGGGATTAAGTTTTAAAAACACTAATTATATTTGATATGGTCCATGCCGATGCAGCTATCAACTGTAATAAATCTCCGGGTGTAAATGATCCATACACGAAAACAGATGCCATCCATGATGTACTTGCAATCAATTGACAGAACCAGAAGAAGCTTATATTAGATTTAAGTTGTCGATTATTCTTGGTTAGCATGGACACTCTTCACCGCAAGCTCCTAAGTCAT
>CAYFGT010000045.1:0-2018 GCA_964343075.1 uncultured Dehalococcoidia bacterium
CCCGATAAATATTTTCTAGCTACTTCATCAGCCTTCTCTTCTGTTTCATCGACATGAACCTTAAAAAGATACGCTAGATTTTGGGTTCCTGATTTATACCCATTTTCTTTGGCTGTATCGTGATACAACTGGAAAGCATCTCTAGTGGGTTCTAATTTGGTTGCTAATAATACTAATGGATATCTGTGCTCAGCCGTCCATTTAACTGTTTCCACACTGACTGTGGAAGGAATCCAAATTTGAGGATGAGGTTGCTGCAAAGGCCTAGCCCATGGATTCACATACCTATATTGATAATGTTTCCCTTCCCATCTCCATGGACCTGGTTCAGTCCAAGCCTTAATGATGAAATCATGTGCTTCCTCGAATCTCTCTCTATTAAAGTGTGGAGGGGCATTGTGGGCGAAACTTTCCCTACCCCCTCCTCTCACGAAGCCAGACACTAATCTGCCATATGAAATCATATCTATCATAGACAATTGTTCGGCGAGCCATAAAGGATCATCCCAAATCGGAAGTACATTACCAAGAATTATGATTT
Source organism: uncultured Dehalococcoidia bacterium (assembly GCA_964343075.1). GTDB lineage: Bacteria > Chloroflexota > Dehalococcoidia > Lucifugimonadales > UBA3495 > UBA2588. The sequence goes on from CAYFGT010000045.1 coordinate 542, forward strand.
TAGCCTTCTTGGTCTGACGAGCTAATATAGCAGCACCTATATTGGTGACGCCTTGCATACAAAATGGAGTACTATGATGCTCATTTAGCATAAATGCGTCGAATCCCATTTCTTCCGCATACAATTTTTCATCTAAATATCGATTGTATAAGCTAGCACCTACTGCTGGATTATAAAAAGAATTACTTATACCCAAATCAGTACTTTGAGTCCCCATCAATCCCGAGCTATCGTCTTGCCATGGTTGCTCCGTAAAATGTCCAATTAGCATTTTAAATCTCCTAAATTAAAAAATTAATTGATTCCTGGAATTGGAATCCTACAGAAATTCCTTTACCAATTTCAGGAACTCTTCCACTTTTTCTATTTCAGGTCTGTGGCCACAATTTTTAATCACTTCTAACCTAGACCCTTGTATATTCCTATTATATATTTGCCCTGAATTTAACGGAACTATTTCATCATCAGAGCCCCAAACAATTAACGTTTCTAAATTTTTGAGCCTGTTAAGTAAATTGGGAAGAGCTGGATAATACATATAAGGTCTCCAACTAACTCTGCATGTTGATTCCCTTGCATATTCCCATTCAAGAGCAAGCTCTTCAGTCAATTCATCAGGGCACACTATCTGGTATTCAGAAGTATTAGATGGATCAAAGAAACATTTCTGCTGAAATACTTGAGGAGTAACTCCAAAGATATCAAATATTTCTCCTTCCTCAGGTTTGATGCCAGTTGCACTTACCAAAATCATCTTATTGAAAGTTTGCGGAGACATAACTGCCATTTCAGCTGCTATCCATCCTCCAAAAGATAAACCAATAACATTCATTGGTGTGATACCAAGTTCTTCTATTGCTTGTAAATACCAACCTGCTAGGTCTCTCATATTCATAATCCAATCTGGTTGATCGGAACCCATACAACCAGGGTGAGACAACATATAGACTGTATGGTCTTTTGCAAGTTCTTGCTGATACTTGAACCATCCAGCATTGCCCATTTCACTATGCAATATAAGAAGTGGATCTCCTGAACCCGATTTCTTCAATTTAACCGTAGTATCAGCAAGAATTAGTTCTTGCTCTACAGGTTCACCAACATTAATCGCCATCATTGCACCAGCCTTATGTAGAATAGGGACGTAATCAAATCACTGTTTGAAACACTTTAACATATTCATCGGTCATATTACCAAGGGTGAAATTATTTTGTATGTTAGCCAAAGCATTATCAGAATAATAAGAAATATCATTAATGACTTGAAGAACTGCGGTTACTAGATTATCCATATTTGGAGACTCCAGTTTCCATGAATCTGATTCATACGCAGCACATAAACCTGAATGATCAATAAGCAGTTCAGATAAAGCTCCAGTGTCAAATCCTACTACTGGTAGGCCGCACGCCATTGCTTCTAAAGGAGAATTGGGACAAGCTGGATTTATTTCTCCAGAAACAAACAAATCATGATTTA
>CAYFGT010000046.1:0-1748 GCA_964343075.1 uncultured Dehalococcoidia bacterium
CAGCTAACAATGACCATGATTCGAAGATTGGTTGATCTTCTCCTCCCTTCCAAGCGGCGGGGGGAATGAAATGATCCGGGAACCAGATGCTATCCCAATTTCCTGCTTCCATTGTGTGTATGGCTGACTCGATGCTATCCCATGTTGTGGTGTAGCTTGATATTGATGCTCCAAATTTCATCTTGCGAAAGAACCTTTTTATAAATATTAATCATCTTATGTGACTTAGTAAGATGACATTATGGCACAAGCCAGGATTCCCAGTTTGAATCTAACAGACCTTCCGATGTGTCAGTGGTGGTTCGAGAAGTAATTTTAGATTGAATGAATGTTTTTATTTCATCTAAATTTTCGTTAGTCAAATATTTGGCTGCATATTCGGTTGATTCTGCTTGTGTCATATTGCCTAGATAGTCTGTTAGGCTAAGTAGAGATTTAGGGGAGAGGTTATTGTCATTTCCGATCTCCTGTTTTATATCCGAAAGCTCAGGGTCTTTAAGTACAGAAACCCACAGTAGTAATCTTGCTCTGTCATGAGGTTTATCGATGTTGTCCTTGTTGGCCAACCATCTTTTCCACAAAGTGTCAAAAATAGTAACTGTCCGATATTTTGTTGGTTTGTTCCTAGCTTCTATATTTGTGTAATCTCCGATTGTTCTGACGATAGCAGACCCGAAAGACATAGCGATGGCCTCTTTGACCGTTTTTCCTTCTTGTGTGCCATCAACTCCTTGAAAACCAAATGGCTCGTTATTGAGGATCCTGTGTCTTCCATGTCCAGCTTCATGACTCATTACCAATAGTACTTTCGAAAAATCATTTTCTGCATTTATGGGCATGAGTAACTGATTGACCGATTCAAGGCAGCAGAATCCCAAAGATTTGTCTTGAGGGTCATAAATTTTGTAGTCTGATTTTGTGTTTAACTCGTATGCGAACTTTTCAGGTATAGAGCTTCCCGTTAGAAGGTAATATCCTGTTTCAAATATCTCTCTGACTTCCTGGCGTTGATCTATGCTCAATGAATCAGTGCCTATTCCCGTTGAATCAGAACCTCGTTCCGTCCTGACTACAGGTAATCCGGTCCATAACATATGGGTTAGCATTTCAGTCATTTTTTCTCGTGATATCAGTTCAAATTCGTTAGAAGATGCGATTGCCGTGGGAGTTGCAAGCGAGGTTATTATTGGTGTCTGAGTAACTATGGTAGGTATAGCAATTGGTGTATTTGTGGGCGTGGGTACTATTGATGTTGGGGTAGAAGTGACTACCTGAACTTTGTCATCTGCCTTAATAGATGTGGCAAGGCTTTCGGTGAATTGAATTGAAGATTTTATAATTTCAAAAATGGGAGTGTATTCATCAAGGAAATCGGGGTTTGCTGAGAAGGTAAACATGGTGATTTTAGACTGTGAATTTACCATGAACACTAATTCGCGGTAGGCACGGCCATAAGACCCTTTACTGACAATTGAAAATCCTGTGTCCTCTCTTTCTTGCTCAGAAAAATTTTTGTCTCCAATTATGATTTGATTCGCTGCCTCGGTTAATTCACCAGCGCCAAACTCTGTGTGTCTTATAAAAAAGTCACCATGTTTCCCGCGGACATGCAACCCATGAGGTCCTTGTTCCCTATTCCATGATGATGGAACCTCCATGGCAATACCTCTTTCTCTGTTGGTTATAACTAAGAATTCAAGGCTAGGAAATAATGTTGTATTTACAGCTGGGGTGCTGGTAGGTATTGG